>CAYLRW010000007.1:0-36169 GCA_964386405.1 uncultured Acidaminococcales bacterium
TTTATATCGGCCATGCTTTCATAATTCTTTCCGCCTTGCTTTTAGGCGGCAAATATGGTGCTCTGACAGGTGCAGTTGGCTTAACTTTGGCCGATATTCTTGCTGGCTATATGACGTCAGCACCGCCAACATTTCTCTCAAAACTGCTGATAGGCTTATCTGCCAGTTTCTTTGCTCACAACATTATGCATCTTAACGAACTTACAGATCAAAAGAAAATCTATACAGCTACTCTCATTGCTTCCATTGGCAGTTGTCTGGTAAATGTGGTTACTGAGCCTCTTATCCGCTATGCTTTTAAGGTATATATCTTAGGCTATGCACCACAGGTTGCTGAAATTTCTTCTATAAACTGTGCTGTCTCGATGGCTGCAAGCGCTATACCATCTGTTGTAATAGCTGTTTTACTTTATAATGTCGTCCGCAATAATATTAAGCCTCAGGAAATATTTTGATTTTAAGACATAAAAAAACCTGCTCACTTGAGCAGGTTTTTTTATGTCTTATTCAGTCTTTGCACTTTCTTTTGCTATGATACGGTCGAGTATTTCAGCTGCTTTAAAAATTACAAGACTGCACTTAATCTCATCATTCCTGTATTTTTCTTTAAGGCACTTACAATCGATACAGCCCATTTCATTTTTAAAGGTTTCAATAAATTCTGTTTCCAACTCTTTGATGCGATTGCTTTCATGGGAACGTTGTTTTACATAGAGATGACTTAAAACCATAATTCCACCGGTAATAGCTCCGCAAATGCTTTCTACACCCATACCGCCGCCAAACCCGGCAGCCAGTTTTAAAGCCTCTGGAGTAAGTTTCAAATCGTATGCCCAATTTGCTCCGTAAAGCATTTTTTCAGCACAATTCAAATCGATGTCATTACCAAAGCCTTTTTCTAATAATTCCAGCAACATAAATTCTTACCTCCCATAATTATTGTTGAAACTCTGTATCCCATGCCCATGGCAGAATTCCTGATTTTTACTTTAAGTTCTGCAAAGTATTTTCATTAACAACATTAATATTCATAGCTAAAAGTTTGGCAGCAGTCACACCATTGCCAGCAATTTTCTTGCCGCTGAAAGTGCCATCATAAATAATGCCACAGCCGCATGAAGGGCTTTGTGCTTTTAACACCGCTTGCTGGCAGCAACGTTCCATAGCAATAGCAGCAGTCTTTTCCGCTCCCATTTTGAAAGCGCTGGTTACGTCTTCACCTTCTTTGTTAATAACAAGTTCTCCAAGACATTCCGCGGCTGGTCTTGGTGTAACCAGTCCCCCCAGCACTTCAGGGCAAACAGGTATCAGCTCGTATTTTTCACTCAAAGAAGCAATTTCATCATTAGTATTTATTTCTCCGTTATATCTGCATTTAATGCCTAAGAAACATGCACTGACTAAAATCGGTTCTTTATTCATAATATCTACTCACCCTTTATTTAGTTTATCATGCAAAAGCATAACCAGAATTTCCTCCAACTGTTCAAATCGTCTGCCGCCTTTACGCAAATCCATATTAAGTTGAGCAAGTGCCGTTAAACACTTCTGCAGGCTTGCCGTCGTAAAGAATTTGCTCTGCATCATCGTTTTTTGTGCAATAAAAGGATGCAGCTTCAGTTCATTAGCAATGCCGGTTTTATCATAACCCGCTTCCATAAGTTCTTTAACTTGCCACAATTTCCTGATTTGCGAACTTACAATGCCGGCAACCTTCAGAACATTAGTACCTCTTTTTTCTTCCAAGGCAAGTAAAGTCAGTGTTTCTTCGGTTTTTTTCTCGGCTATGGCATTCGTCAAAGCAAAAATCGAAACCTCCGGCAATTCAGAGAAAATGGCCTCCACATCTTGTCGCGTCCATTTTTTCCTTGTTCCGGCATATATTGCCAGTTTTTCAATTTCATTTGCCAAAAGCAATAAGGGCACGTTGTCAGCAGCAGCCATATATTCTACTACCAATTCAGCAGCACCATATTCCCACGTGCAGCCATAAAGAGCAGCCTGTTCATCCAGCCAAGGCCTTAAATTATAAGATTTGATGGTCTTGCTTTCAACGATTGCCGCAATTGGCAAAAGTGTTTTATAAAACTTCGAACGTTTGTCAAGTTTTGGCACAGTACATACAATCTGACAGAAATCCGGAAGATTGCTGAGCAATTCTGCTAATTGCATTTGCTGTTCCTTGCGTGTCTCGCTTTCCTGCTGTTTATCCTGTTTTAGAATTTTAGGGTCTTTAATTAGCACCATGTTCTTCCCTGAAAAAAACGGATAGCTGTTAATTGCTGTTTCCAATTCCTTTAAGGGCAATTCTTTGTCGAAAACAACTATTTCTTTATCGCGTTCAGCAACAGCAGCAAAAGTCGTCTGCACAACTGCTTTCGTAATTTTTTCTTTATAATAACCTTCTTCACCCCAGATAATAACAACCCTTGGTATTTCCAAATGTTTATCCAGCGTTTCGAGCAATTTTTCTGATGAAATTTCCATTTCTAACTCCCTGCTAAAAATAATTACCCTGATACCGATAACTATAACATGTGCAATTTGAACCGTCAAAAACAACTTTTATATTGCCTGCTTGGTCTGTCCGTAATACTTTGGCACCAATTGCCTGCAATTTTTCTAAAGTCCCAGGCGCAGGATGTCCAAACTTATTGTCGGCGCCTACCGAAATAACAGCCACCCCAGGATGTACAGCCTGCAAAAACTCATATGACGATGATGTTTTGGAACCATGATGCGATACTTTGAGGACATCAGCCTTGATGTAAGCCGCTGCTGCCGCAATTTCTTCTTCCTCGGTGGCGTCACCGGTAAAAACTACGCTCTTGCCCTTATCTGTTATTTTCATAATTGCCGAACTCTCGTTTTCATTGTGTTTTTCCTCCAAGGAGGATGCTAGTGGTGCTTCAATGATATCTATTTTGCAGTTACCCAAGTTGTATTGTTGTCCGCTTGCCAGTTGTTTTATCTGACTTTTATTTTTAACAAAGTTGAGCAAAGCTGCGACATCCTGGCTCGGCTCTTCCCGTGGCAGCAAAATGCAGTCTATAGGCATTGAGCGTGCCACGGCAGCCGCACCACCTGCATGATCATGATGTCCATGACTAAGCGCCAATACATCAAGCCTGTTGATACCTAAATACCTTAAAAACGGCAGAATAATCCTTTCGCCGGTATCATAATTCCCACGCAGCCCGCCGGTATCCACCAAAATAGTTTTCTTGTCTTCTGTAATGATAAGCGCGGCATCACCTTGACCAACATCAATGAAATAGACAGTAAAGGGCTGTCTGGCAAAATGCATTGTTAAACCAGGCAACAATATAGCGAGACAAGTTAATGCAATCACTATCTTTCTTTCATAGTCAGTCAGGCTGGTCAAAGGCCAGAAACGAAACAAACATACTAAGAGCAAGTAATAGATTAATGCCGTTACGAAGGGCGTGCGAGCAATAATGATACTAGCAAAAGGCCAATTTGCTATCGAATTCGTCACTATTAAAGCAGGTCCTAACAAAAGGCTCGCAAGCATCAAGAGAATTATACCCAGCGGTTGGACAATAAAACACAAAAATAAACCAGCCATCGTTAAAAGCACAATGAATTCCACAACAGGCACAACGATGAGGTTGGCCGCCAGTGAACTGATAGACATTTGATGAAAATAATGAACAAGCAAGGGCAAAACCGCAAGCTGTGCGGCAATCGTTACAGCCAGGGCATCAGCAGCATATTTTGGCAGATAGCTGGCTAACAAGGCCTTGATTGCAGGAAATAAGTAAATGAGTCCTGCTGTTGAAGCAAAAGAAAGCTGAAACCCTATATCAAAAACCCACATTGGTCTATAACAAAGCATACTTATAGCAACAAACGCCAACACAGCCCCGCTGTCTTCATTTCTTTGCAAGACAAGACCAATCAGCATTGCCATTCCCATCAGAGCTGAACGCATTACCGGCGGTGAAAAACCGCAAATCAGGCAATAACCAATAACGGTTACTGCGGCTATGAGCAATGCGAACTTCTTTCTTACATGCAAGGTTCTCGTTAAAGAAAGCACGAACCCTATTAACAATGCGACATGACTGCCTGATACGGAAAGAATATGCACAATGCCGGTAGTGGAAAAATTTCTGACCGTATCTTCGTCAATACCGTCATAGCCGCCTAAAGTCATGCCTGCAAGAATAGCGGCGTCTTTTGCCGGCATAACCCTATTCAGCTGCGTGCGCATTGCACTGCCTACATCTGCCAGATAGGAATACCAAGGTTTCGGAATATTAATATACCGTACCTGTTCCGCCTTGACCGACATCCTGCCTTCTATGCCCTGCACTTTAGCAGCTAGTTCCGTATCAAAGACACCAGGATTAGCAAAACCTCGTATAGGCTTGATTTCGCCTTGAACATTAAGCCGGCCATAGCCGAGCGTCCTTATTTTGCTATTCATTGGTACCTTGGCAATTGCTAACCGCAGAATGCCATTAGTACTAAATGTTTTATCTTCCTGCTTAATAAGCTCGCAATCCATGCTCAGACTTATAGCGCCATCTTCCAACTCTTTCACTGTGCCTGGTACTATCGTGCCGCTAACTACAATTCCCTTATTTAAATATTTTTCTATATCATTCGTACCAGTTCTGCCGCCTGCAGCACCTACCATCCAACCACAAACGAAAATAAAAACGGCAACGAAACAAAGCATCTCTTTTAAATTTTTGGTTCTCTTGTAAAAATAAAGACCGGTAATGCTTAATAAAACTAAGAACGACAATATCCACGTTAAACTTAAAAATTGGCGATAACAAAAGCCAAAATAATCACCAAGACAGAACAACAACCCAACATAGAGAGAATAAGACATTTCAGATTTCCAGATAGTCCTTCATTTTTTGAAATTTAGCCTTGCCGATGCCCTTAACATTCATAATATCTTCAATCTTGTTAAAACGATGCTGTTGTCTGTATTCGATAATTTTTTGTGCCGTTGCCTGCCCTACTCCCGGCAAATTTTCCAGTTCTTCACTAGTAGCGGAATTCAGATTAACTGTTGTTAAATTCTCCTGTACCGTTTCTGCGTTGCTCACGTTCCCTGCTGAGCTTCTTTCCTGGTTACTGCCAACTCTCGTCTTGCCTTGTTTCACGTTTAACGCCGGCACGTTGATTTGCATACCATCCTTGCATTTCTTAGCCAGATTAACCTTATTAATGTTGGCATTTACAGTCATGCCTCCGGCCTTTCCGATAGCATCCTGTGCCCTGCTTCCTGCCGGCATTTCGTACATTCCCGGATTCTTCACTTCCCCGCTGACATAAACCGTTATACCCTTTGTTTTACTTGCTGCTAACTGCTCTCCGTTTTGCATTACTCCTCCCTCAAGTTTGCCCGGAGTACTCTGCCAGATACTCAGACCGGCGAGAAGGATAACAAGTGCAGCTATGACAATCAGCTTTTTCTTTTCCCACAAATTCACCCTAAGACCCCCATAAAAAAGACTCACCCCCGGCTGCCCTAATGGCGTTACCGTGAGTGAGTCTGCAATAGCGTCGTTTTAAAAATAGCTTTCTACTATTTTACTATTCTTCTTTTATCTTAGCACTCTGCAATATATTATTCAAATCAAGAAACGCCGCAAAATAATAAGGGTAGTGACCGGCCAATGCCGGTCACTACCCTTATTTATCTTTATTAACGTACGACAATATTTACCAATCTCTTTGGAACACAAACCACTTTGATGATTTCTTTGCCGCCGAGGAGCTCTTTGATTTTGGCATCTGACAAAGCAAAAGCTTCCAGTTCTTCTTTAGTGGCTTCAGAAGGAACAACAATACGTTCCTTACCCTTGCCGTTAATCTGAAGAATAACTTCAACTTCAGCTACCTTCATTGCCTCTTCATCGTAGGAAGGCCAGGCTGCTTTATGAACGCTGCCATTAGCATCGATAACCTTGGTCCACAGTTCCTCGGTAATGTGCGGAACAAAAGGAGACAGCAAACGAAGCAGGGCTGAAATTGCTTCAAAAACAAGGCCGGCATTCGGATTGTTTTTCTTTTCCTTATAAGCATAAAGCCCATTCACTAATTCCATCATGGCACTGATTGCCGTATTGAAATTGAAACGTTGTTCAATATCATCAGTTACTTTTTTAATGCTTGTATGTAGAATGCGACGCAATTCTTTGTCATCTTCGTCCAAAGCAGCAACATCGTAGGAAACTACATGTTGCTCCAATTGAGGTGCAAAATGAGCCACAATACGCCATACCCTGTTCAGGAAGCGGAAAGAGCCTTCAACTCCTTGGTCGCTCCACTCCAATTCTCTTTCCGGCGGAGCAGCAAAAAGAATAAAGAGACGAGCTGTATCTGCGCCGTATTTACTGATAATTTCTTCAGGTGAAACAACATTGCCAAGTGATTTTGACATCTTGGCACCGTCTTTAATAACCATGCCTTGGGTCAAAAGATTTTTGAATGGCTCGCCAGCTTCTACCAAACCAGCATCACGCAGAACTTTCATAAAGAAACGTGAATAGAGCAAATGCAGGATTGCATGTTCAATACCACCAATATACTGATCTACAGGTGCCCAGTAATTGACGGCTTCCTTAGAAAATGGCAGCTTGTCGTTTTTCGGGTCAGTGTAGCGCAGGTAGTACCAGGAGGAACACAGGAATGTATCCATGGTATCAGTTTCACGTTTAGCAGGTTTACCACAAACCGGGCAAACACAATTTACAAATTCTTCAGAAGTAGCAAGCGGTGATACGCTGCCACTGGCAAAATTTACATTTTCGGGCAGCCTTACCGGCAGTTGTTCCTCCGGCACTAGTACAGGGCCGCAATCAGGACAGTAAATAATTGGAATCGGTGCACCCCAATAACGCTGACGGCTTACCAGCCAATCACGCAGACGGTAATTTACACGGCGAGAACCAATCCCTTGGGCTTCCATCTCATCCATGATTGCTCCCATTGCCTCTTCATTGCCCATCCCATCAAACTTGCCTGAATTAACCATAACGCCGCTTTCATCGTAAGCGCCATTCATTTCTTCGAGTTTCAGGACATGATCTTTTGGCTGAATAACGATAATTTTCTCAATACCGTATTTATCAGCAAACATCCAGTCACGGGAGTCATGGGTAGGAACGCCCATAACGGCACCTGTACCGTAATCATACAATACATAATTGGTGATCCAGATTTCTACTTTGCGGCCTGTAAGCGGATGAATACAGTAATGACCGGTGAACATACCTTCTTTTTCAGATTCGCTGGAAGTACGCTCTATATCAGACTGATTCCTTACCTTATCGCAGAAAACTTCCAATTCAGCTGCTTTGGGGTTATCTACCAATATTTTTTCTACTATTGGATGCTCAGGAGGCACAACGACAAAAGTTACGCCGTAAATAGTATCCGGACGTGTAGTATAGACAGCAAGCTTTTCTTGGAAAGCAGGCACATCGAAACTGAATTCCAAACCTTCACTGCGCCCGATCCAGTTTTTCTGCATGGTTTTAACGCGCTCTGGCCAGCCATCAAGCTCTTTCAGGTCTTCCAGCAATTCATCAGCATAGTCAGTAATTTTGAAGAACCATTGTTCAAGATCTTTCTTGTAAACTGTTGAATCACAGCGCCAGCATTTGCCGTCAATTACCTGCTCATTAGCAAGTACTGTATTACAGGAATCACACCAGTTAACGGCTGATTTTTTCTTAACGGCAAGGCCGCGTTTATAAAACAGTTCAAAAAACCACTGTGTCCATTTATAATAATCTTCTTTACAGGTAGTAACTTCACGTTCCCAATCATAGGACAAACCGAGTTCTTTCTGCTGACGTGTCATGTTGGCAATGTTTTCCATGGTCCATTTGGCAGGATGAATGCCATGTTTGATGGCGGCATTCTCTGCCGGCATACCAAAAGAATCCCACCCCATTGGATGTAAAACATTAAAACCTTTCATGGTGCGGAAACGAGCTATAACGTCACCTATTGAATAGTTGCGCACGTGGCCCATATGCAAATTACCTGAAGGATAAGGGAACATTTCCAAGACATAGGATTTTGGTCTGCTGTCATCCATTTCTGTTTTGAACGTCTTGTTTTCTTCCCATTCTTTTTGCCATTTTGCTTCCAGCTCGTGCGGAGCGTACTTTTCGTCAATCATACTTCAAAAACCTCCCAAAATTTTCCTAGTCTAAGAAAAACAAAAATCCCTTTCCGCTCTAGCAGAAAGGGACGAGATAACCCGCGGTACCACCCTGTTTGTCGGCATTAACCGACCACTTAGAAATCTTTAACGCAGACCTGCGTCCCATGTTTGTGCATGGGCTCCTTCGCGGTGAGTTCATCTTTTTTATGCATTGACTCGCATCAACCGTCAACTTTCTGCAGCATAACAGCAAGACTAGTATTCCACTTCATTGGATTTATCAATAATATCACGTTTAGATGATTGTTTAGATGCTTTGACAACAAACATAATTTAACTGAAAAAGCACTTACAAAACATTATATCATAATTTTAAAAGCTTACAAGACGTTGTTGAATTTTCAATTTTAAATTCAATTTAAAAGGTATGCAAAACAATCAATTTTAAATAACACCTGTTTCTGTTTTCATTAATTTGTGCTATTGTTAAGTTAAGTAAGAAATACCACGAAGCTCAATTTTCTCCAATAATTTTGCAATAACTTCCCTTAATTGGCAAAAATAAGGAGGCCGTTTTATGTTCAGTCCACAAATTACAACCATATTAAAAAGGCAATTGTTTTTTCTTGGTACAATATATGAAGATACTCCCCGAGTCAGACCAATGCGTCCATTTCTTGACGGCAACGAAAATATTTGGCTGATAAGCTACAAAGGCACTGAAAAAAACAAAGAGATCGAGCGCAACAATCAGGTTGAACTCTGCACAGTAGATAATAATAATGTGCTTCGCCTGCAAGGCTTGCTTTTGCAGGAAAAAGATATCCGTTTGGAAGAAATAAAAGATATTCGGCAGCAAATTTTTGATAATCTGCCGCATGTTAAAGAAATTTTCAAAAGCGCCTCGGATTCAAACATGGTTGTCTATAAATTAATCGTCAGGAACACTATCTTTCGCAGCTTAGACAGTGCCGATGTATCGGAACTTCATTTTAAGTTATAAAGGTTGGAATGAATTTCTTGTTTATATAGGAGGGCTGCAATCATGAAAAACATTTACAAATTTTTGTTGTCGCTCATCATTTGTTATAGTGCCGCAGCAATTGGCGGTATGTTCACTGCAACATCCGTAAGCAGTTGGTACGCGCATCTCATAAAGCCGGCCATTTCACCACCAAACTGGTTATTTGCACCAGTCTGGAATGTTTTATATTTCTTAATGGCAGTATCGCTATATTTTGTCTTAGTCAGCGGCAAGCAAAAATATCAGAGCCTTGCACTGAAGGCTTTCTCTTTTCAGCTCATACTCAATATTGCTTGGTCCGCTGTTTTCTTCGGCTTGCAATCGCCGCTGGGAGGTTTAATTGTCATAGCATTCCTGCTGATGGCTATAATTGCCCAAATATTTATTTTCGGATATATATCAAGGCCAGCCTCTTTTTTGCTGATTCCTTACTTTGTTTGGGTTTGCTTTGCCAGTTATCTTAATTACCAGTTATATGTACTCAATCAATAAAGTGTTCATAAGCAATGCAAAATTAGTTTCATAAAAAATCATATCTTTTTCATGAAAAACTATCGTATACAGAAAGGGCATAACAAGTGAAACTATACGCTATTGGAGATTTGCATCTTTCCGGCAATCCGCCGACAAAACCAATGACAATTTTTGGTGAACACTGGAATGATCATTGGCATAAGATAAAAGCATCATGGTTGTCTTTAGTCCACGCCGAAGACGCAGTAATATTGTGCGGCGATATTTCTTGGGGTATGCATCTTGATGAAGCTCTTGCCGATCTCAACGCAATTGCTGATTTGCCAGGCAAAAAAATCATACTTCGTGGTAATCACGATTACTGGTGGAGCACCATAAAAAAAATGACCAATGCCACCAACGAAAATTTTCTCTTCTTACAGAATAACTTCTTTGCCATTGGCAATACGGCTATTTGCGGCACTCGCGGCTGGAACCTGCCTGGCAACGAATTCTTCACACCTGAAGATGAAGCGATCTACAGACGCGAATGTCTACGTTTGGAAGCATCACTCCAGCTCGCTAGTGCGGCAGGCTTCTCGGACATAGTAGTAGCACTACATTATCCGCCGCTCTATACCGGTGTTGAAGATTCTGGTTTCACTGAACTTTGCGAAAAGTATCAGGTGCGAACCTGCATCTTCGGACACGTTCACGGCGAAGACGCCAAAAACGCTTTTCAAGGTTTAAAAGCAGGGATCAATTATCAAATTGTTGCAGCTGATGCTGTAAATTTCAGTTTGCAAGAGATATAAAAAAGGATAGAAAAAGCGCAGCAAAAATTATTTTGCTGCGCTTAATTTTTTACTTTTTACATACCCTTATTCAAACTAAAAGCGTCAAGGGTATCATTAATTTTTTTCGCCAAGCTATCTGGTAATCCTTCAATATTTATGTTCAGGAAGCCACGTACAATAATTGCCGTTGCCTCTTCTTCACTCAATCCTCTGGCCATCAAATACTCAATTTCTTCCGGTGCAATACGACCGACTGCTGCCTCATGGCTGAGTTCAGCATTACCGGTATGCGCATCAAGTTCAGGAATCGCATAGATCCGTCCTTCATTGCTGAGCATCAGGCCATTACATTCCAAATGCGCACGTACACCCTCAGACATACCCGCCAACAGGCCACGGTTTATGATGGTACCGCCGGTCGATAATGACCGCGTGATTATTTCTGCTCTGGTGCCGGGAACCTCCAGAATAGACTTGCCGCCTATATCCAAATGGGAGCCTTTCGGCGCAACCAAAATGGAATTCAGCCTTGCTACCGCACCTTTGCCCACTAATCTTGTAGTTGGATACATTTGCACATCTTTAACGCGTTCCAAACAAACATAGTTGGAAGTGTACTGGGCATCCTCGCCGACAATAGCAACTGTACGCGGGCGGACTGCTACATTTTCGCCCCAGTTATGAATCATGGTAAAAGATAGCTTAGCTCCTTTTTCCACAAAGAATTCGCTGATACCAATGTGCACACCATTTTCAACAGAAGGGTCACTGGCACAACCAGAGATTATGTTGAGCTCCGCACCTTCTTCAATGATAACTACGTTATGCACTCTTTGCAACTGGTCTTCATGTCCGATAAAAACGCAGGCTTGCAACGGAGCACTTATTTTATGACCGGCACGTACTCTGATAAAATATCCTTGCTCTCTTTCCGTTGCTGTTTTAGCAGTATATTTATCAGTATCAGGTGCAACCGCTTTCCACCAGTATTTTTCAACAAGCTCCGGATGTTTTTTTGCTGCGTCACCGGTATTCATGAGTTCCAGTGGAGTTTCTTTTTCTACTTCTACCTGTACCGGCGTATTGTCAACCTGAATGAAAGTTGCACTACGGCCTTCTCCGTCAAGTTCTATACCTACTTTAGCAAGTTTCGTTTTACCTCCTGCCGTCAGGTCTTCGGTGCTTTTAGTTCTGGCTTCGTCATTATCATCATATTTGCTTAAATCAATATCATCGCCATAAAGAGCTTTTTTCTCCAGTGCTGCTTCCAGATTTTTTTTGTCAGCCATTATAATCCACCTCCGCAGCCTTTATTAATGCAGTGTTCATAGCCTTTTTGACAAATACAGGAAAACATTTCCATAGGGTCTCCGCTGCAGGATAATGTCCCATCGAAAAGTATATGTGCTTTGGTAGCTGGAATATATTTCAAGATATGTCCAAGATGGGTAATGACTAATCCGGAGTTTTGACTTTCTTCCAATGGATTTACCTTACCAGGCAGATTGCCCCCGAAATGCGGGCAGCAGCCTTTTTCACACTGACAAGATTTACCAGATAGTATATACCTTGCCGCACGGCCAACCAAGGCAATATTTTCCACATCAACACCGGACTCCGGCTCATCCAGGAGCAAGAGCTCTGGTTTTTGGGCCATCAATTGCAACAATTCCGACCGTTTTATCTCACCACCGGAAAAACCATCATTAACTGAACGATCCAGATGCTCGCTCAGGCCCATCCACTCAGCCATAATTTCTGCTTCTTCGGGTGTTGCACCACAAATCTGTACCATCTGACGCAAGCTCAAGCCTCGAATTGTAGGCGGTCGTTGAATCATAACGCCAATTCCAAGTTTTGCTCTTTCATGCAGTGGCATCTCAGTAATATCCTGACCTTTAAAATAAATTTTTCCCTGCGTTACCTTATACCGTTCAAACCCCATAATAGCTCCGATCAAAGTGGACTTTCCAGTTCCATTAGGGCCATACAGTACATGTACTTCACCTTTTGGTATATGTAAGTTAATATCATGAAGAATAACTTTATCATTAATAGCTATAGACAAATTTTCAATTCTCAGCATATAAAACCTTTCCTCCTCTCGCTTATTAATCAAAGTATACAATATTGCTTAGGTTTAGTCCACATTATAAGCCTGCTTTCTTTGATTTTCGTGCTGGAAATGCCTCAGGCAATATAGTATAATGTTTCAAGACCCATCCGGCGGGGGTGGGCAGAGGAGGAAGACAAAATGCTTAATATAGAAGCTGAAAAAGCTATTCTGACAAGACTAAAAACTGTCAAAGGTCATATTGCCGGCATAGAACGTATGGTCGAAAACAAAGAGGATTGTGCTGACATTTTAGTACAAATATCAGCTACCCGCTCCGCCATAGAAAAAATCGGCATTTATCTTTTGGAAAACAATGCCAAGGATTGTCTCTGCAGCGAGATAAAATCGGTTGAAGAAAAAGAACGCATTCAAAAAACCGTTAAACAGATTATTTCTTTTTTGAAATAACAGAATTCAGGAGGCATTATGCATCAATATCTTTTTCACATTGGGGATTTTCCTATCCGTATGTACGGACTGGTACTTTGCATGAGTATTTTTCTGGCAACGGGAGTTGCTTATTTTTTAGCTAAACAAGACGGACGCTGGCATACGCATGTAGCTGACATAGGTATCTATGGTGGTTTTGCGGGCATTATCGGTGGCCGCCTCTGGGATGTATTCTTCTTTGACTGGGAATATTACAGTCATCACCTTTTGGAGATTCCTTTTGTCTGGCAAGGCGGCATGGCTGTACAAGGTGGTATGATAGCAGGCGTGCTTGCAGGTTTTGTTTATTGCAAGAAACACCAAATTGATGCTGTCGCACTTTTGGATATCGTCACACCTGCCTTGATTATCGGTCAGTCCATCGGACGCATGGCTAATCTTTTAAATGGTGATGCCTTTGGCTCACCAACAGGCGGTAACTTTGGTTTGGTTTATCCGGAGGGTACTCTTGCTTATAGAACTTACGGCAGCGCACCGCTCTGGCCTGCAGAAGTCTGGGAAGGACAGCTTGATATTGTTATTTTCGCGTTATTGCTCCTTTTCCGCACTACTAATCACGCCCGTGGCCAAGTAGCACTTCTTTATGTGATGTTATATTCTGCTGTACGTTTTGGTTTGGAAATGTTACGCGGTGATTACACTGAGCCTTTCCTTTTCGGTTTAAAGTCAGCACAAGCCACAAGCCTCGCCTTCATTATAGTTGCCGCAATCCTCTTTGTGTGGGTTGGCCGCAGCAAACCTGAAGAAACTCCAAAACCAGTTTCCAAGAAAAGAAAATGAAATCAGTATATGCAAAGATAAGACCTGAGTTCCATGGAACTCAGGTCTTATCTTATTTTAAGATCAAGCCTACAGGGCAGTGATCACTGCCCATAACATCTGTATAAATCAAACTATCCGATATCCTGTCAGCAAAGCGATTAGAAACAACAAAATAATCAATTCGCCACCCTGCATTTTTTTCTCTCGCTTTAAACATATATGACCACCAAGTATATATTCCTTCCTTATCAGGATATAAATGGCGGAAAGAATCAATAAAACCAGCTTCTAACAATTCAGTCATTTTTGCTCTTTCTTCATCAGTAAAACCAGCATTCTTATGATTTGTTTTAAAATTCTTTAAATCTATTTCTTTGTGGGCAACATTAAGGTCACCGCAGATAATTGTCGGTTTTTTCTCGTCCAGCCGTTTGACATAAGCTCTGAAGGCATCTTCCCACTGCATACGGTAGTCGAGCCTGGCCAGTTCTCTCTGTGAATTAGGCGTATAAACATTAACAAGATAGAAGTCTTCAAATTCTGCCGTAATAACTCTGCCTTCCTGGTCATGTTCAGCAATACCTATATCATAACTGACACTTAAAGGCTTGATTTTCGTAAAAACAGCAGTCCCAGAATACCCCTTCTTCTCAGCACTATTCCAATATTCTTCAAAACCCGGGAAATCAAATTCTGCCTGCCCTTTTTGCATTTTGGTTTCCTGCACACAAAAAATATCTGCTCCCGAAGCAACAAGAAAATCTTGAAACCCTTTGTTCATACAGGCACGCAGACCATTTACATTCCAAGAAATCAATTTCATTTTCTACTTCTCCTTATTTTTTTCTTTCTGATATTAAACCAGATATTTGTTAATAAAAATATTCCTATCAGCGATAGTGTCATCTGCCAATTTAAATACTTCAAGTATGCAAAATCAGCAACAAGTCCCAAGAAGGCTAGCATTACTAGAATTAAGCCAAAATTAAAATAACCTGTATTAATAGACAATAAGCCTTCTTTCAAAAATACGCAGCCCAACACAAGATAATAGCAGACAAACAATAGGGCTGCGTATAAAGGTCCGGCAAAAGCTGCAACTGCCAAAAAAGAACTTATGAAAACCACCATAGGCAAATAAAAAAACAACTTATATGAGCGACTTCCGAAATCTTCTTTTGAGAAAGAAGCCAGTGAGTAAAGCCAAGCCAAACCAGCACAAACAAAAAAAGCAGTTAGATAAGGCCCATTATCAAACCGAGTTGGCCAAAAATAAGGCACCAAAAGATGACTTCCTGCCAATAATGCACTTACTTCACCAAAACCAGTAAAAATCTTTTGAACTATTGAATCTTCGCCAAATTGTTTAGCCCATATTGATAGAAGTGTCAAGCAAACAAGTAGCTGCAACCCAAAGAAACAGCAAAAAGAACCCCCTGCCATGCCCTGAACCAAAAGAGCAAAGCTTCCCAGCAACAATATTCCAATAGTTACAGTAGGTCCTTTATGAGTCAGCATTATCTTCTCAGTCCCATCACCGCATCCTGTACTTCATCAACTTCTTTGAGGCATTGCAATAAAACCAAGACACTCTCATAATCACGCTCGTCCAAACATAAATCAATCTTTTGTTTTAAGCCAGCCCTCAAAGGCAGCAGCTTTTCGTTAAGGTTTTGGTAAAACCAATTCCCAGCTTCAATAATTTTTTCATTCTCGTTCTTGTCCATTTCATTTAACGCTGCTGCAAATCTTTGCACACAGCTTTTAATGCTTTCTATACCTTTATCAAATTCAATTTTATCTACTTTCAACCTCGAATTCCTCCTGCCAGAATTTCTTTAAATCTTGAACCTTTTATTTCATTATACATTATTTTCGGTAGTAACTTTCAACATATTTAGCATTAATTATAGTTCACATTTATTTCATAGATTTGCCCTTTGTTTGCCATATTTACATCCTATACTTTAAACATAGTAAGAGTTACCCCCTCTTACTATACCCTTCCCATTAAATCATCATAAACAACTTTCCCTTGAAGCAGCCGCTTACGGACCCCTCGTAGGCGGTTGTTTCTGTCTGGCGATAATCTTTTTTTACATGCAAAATCCATCATAGGCCAATAACTTTGCCTATGATGGATTTTTTATTTCATACATGATCCTATGTCACTATGCTATTCAAACTATAATAATTTAATTAAGTCCAAAATAATCATAAACCTGCTTTACTTCCTCTTCAAGCTTATCTGGGTGAAGATTATGCTTAGCAGCCAATACAACCATTCCTTGCAGTTGGTGTTTTAAAAAAGCTTCAAAGATTGTTTTATCTACAGCATGATCATCACCATCAACTTTGCCTGTTCCACAATAAGCAATCGTCAAATCTTTGATAGATGCTGTCTCTTTATCTAAAAAAAAGAACAGATAAGGACAGCTATCACAAAAACGCTTTGCGAGCTTTTTCAAATTCTCATTTATAAATGATCCTGATTCATAACCTTCGAAACTGATAGACATTTTGCCCGCGAACTTTTCGGCATATGCTTTTTTATCACCCAAAATTATCAATAAAGCCAGATAACGCTCAATATCTTCATTTTCCAATTCTTCTTTTGTTATAACAATATTAATATATTTTTCCTGCATTAAATAATTTTCGATTCGGTTCCTGTATTCTTCCAGCTCCATTATTCCTCCTCAGTGCCTGCTCAGTCTTTTTTCTTAACAATGCATTCGTAGGGAATTATTTCGCCCTGAATTTCCGCATACTTGCTTTTAGCATCACAAAGTTTAACATTCACTGCCCACATGGAAATGTCCAAATCATCTTTGATATGGCGGCACTGGATATTTTTTCTATCCTGCAGCCAGCATACCAGATGTTCGCCTTCCAAATATTTTACGAGATCCTCTTTGCTCATTTTCCTTATATTGCGGTCAGAAAAATAAATGGTTGCCATTTGCACATCATCAATTGCCCAGCATTCTACTCGATAAGGCCTCTCGTCTGAGAACTCTCCTTCCAAATAGCCGATATCACTGTCAACACAGCCTTCCTCATCAATTTCATCAGAAAAATTGCTCTGTGGTTTAAAATGCGGATGTGGATATTTAAGTTCCAAAATTTTATCTTGTTCCATAAGCAACCTCACTATTTATAGTAATTTAAAATTTTTTTACAATTTTTGCCCAATTCCCTTTTTACCCAAGCTGGTCCCAACACCTTACCCTTGGTGCCTAAACTCATCAACCAGCCGAAAAAGACAGGACTTACGGCAATATCAACACAGATAGTAAAATTATTATCATCAGCTTTTTTAATTTCAACATCTTTGCCAAATCTGTCAATAATAACTCCTGTCAAAGATTTATCAAACTGCATCTCAACATTCGTTACTTCACCGCCATACATACCAAAATGTTTTTGAGCATGGCTAACCAGGTCGAATGATTTACTTTTCTCACAACCTTCACAGGCAGTATCCAGGATAGTAACTTCTGCCATGCGGTCAACGCGATAGTGCAGGTTTTTTTGATGTTTACTGTTAAAGGTTATCAGATAATAATTATCATTATCCCAACACAAAGAACAAGGATTTTCAACATATTTGACACCATTCTTGCGAAATTTCTCATCTTTGTCTATTGTCCACTCCATATACTTGAAGCTGATTTGTTTTTTATCAGCAATAGCTTGATGAAGTTTATCTACATTGTAGTAAATACTCTCATGCATATTTTTAATTCTATCTTTGACAATAACTTGTCTGTGCAAAGAACTAGCCTGATATTTGCTCGTACAGCCTTCTAATTTTTTGATTAGCTCCATAGTTTTTTTGCCAGTAATAAATTTAGAGGCTTCAACGGCGTCAACTAATAACTTTAACTCCGGCAATTGAAAAGAGCGCTCACCAATAAAATAAGAATTGGAACGACTTCTGATACAAATAATATCAACGCCAAAATTTCTTAGAGTCTCTATATCATCATAAATGCTCTTTCTTTCTGCGCTGATACCATAACTGGCCAATTTAGTGATAATTTGATTAACCGTCAGAGAATGATTTTCATCTGTTTCCTCGAGCAAAAACTTTTGTATATACAACAATTTTGCTTTTTGGTTGATTGATTTCGGCATAACGCTACCTCCAAAAAATAATCATTGTTTCGATAATAACAAGCTTACATCTTGTCAGAAATTATATATTAGCCAAATCTTTTAATATACCTGCTTTAAAATGTTAAAAATAAAAAGTTTCTTGGCAGATTATCAAAAAACCTTGAATAAACTGTCAAGAAACTTCAAAACCAGCATTCTAATCCTGCATTATATAGTGGCCATTTATCTCCGCCACTAAAACCCAACGATCACCGCTGTCCTTCTTTAAATTATTATATTCTTTCTTGGTAACAATGATAACTGTATCATCAGATGCTTGCAAATCTTCTATGACAGCATACGGCATAATATTTTTGCTTGTCCAACTATAAGCTTGTGGTCTAAAACTGTCAACCTTATCACTTGGCAGCAGCTTAACAATTTTCTTGTCAGAATAAAAGACTGCGGAAGTAGAATAATCACCATAGCTTGCTATTACTTGCTTATCAGGGTAATCTTTTTTGAGTTCTAAAGCAACATTTTTGGCTGACCTAATTTCTGTCAAGGGTACACAAATATTGCTTAACAGGGCAAGATTAAATACTACAGCTGTTAAAGCAACCCCCATAACCACAACTTTTCTATTGCCAAGCATATAATAGTAGACGCAGCCAACCATGCCAATGACAGCTACTAATAACAACTGCCATTCGGAATGCACATCAAACTGTTTAGTTCTATCTGCCCAAAAAGCTGCACCTACCAACAAAAGGTAAAAAGAAAAATTATATAATAATGTATTTCCTAAAGTTGAATTCTTACTTTTGACATTATCAAGCCACCCACCAACCAGTAAAGCAAGGGGGAACAACATTGGATAAGTATAAGTTAAATATTTTGTTGCCATATTCTGGAAGAAAAAGAAAATTACAAAAGCCCAGATGAGCAAAAATTTTTCTTGACTTGGCGGTTTTACCCATTTTCCGGCATTTCTGCAGTAGTTCTTAATTGCCGCTGGCAATAGTCCTACCCAAGGGAAAAAGCTTAATAAAAGAACCAGCGTATAATAATAGAATACATTATCGCGTGGATGTTCTGAAACTGTCGCACGCAAAAAGTTGTGCGTGCCGAAAAAAACATTAACAAAATCAGCGCCATGCGTCATATACATAGCCAGATACCAGGGAACGGCAATTATCAGAAATAATAATGTTCCGGATATCAATTTCATGTTTTTTAACTCACGCCAGGCATTCTCCGTCAGCAAGAAAAGGAAGATAATCAAACCAGGCAGCAAAAAACCGATTGGGCCTTTGGTCAAGGTCGCTAACGCACAGAAAAGATAAGTTCCATAGTAGTACTTGCTGTTATGCTCCTTGTAGGCTAAATAGAAGAAAAGCAAGGCTGCATTAAAAAACAAAAACAGTACAGAATCAGTGATAATTGATTTGCTGATTAAAAAGAATTCCAGCGATGATGCCAACACAACTGCACTCAGGAAACCTGCTTTTTCTGAATAAAGTTTTTTACCGCCAAAAGCAGCCAATGCGACAGCTAAAACACCAAACACGGCTGGAAAAAACCGAGACGCGAACTCCGTAAAGCCAAATATCTTATAAGCGATTGCCGTCAGCCAATAAAACATGACTGGCTTATCATACCAATAATTACCATAAATTTGTGGTGACAGCCAATTGCCACTCTCCACCATTTCTTTAGCAGTCAACGCATAGTTAGATTCGACATTATCAGTAATTAGCAATGATCCATTATAAGCAAAAAGCAATATCAATACTATTGCAAAAAGTCCAAACCAGTATTTCTTAGGCATAAAATCCTCCTCGTGAGCATAAGTAAATATAATATTTTGTAGGATAATAATACCTAAAAATAATGAAAAATAACTGAAAAAGCCTGCCAGGTAAAAGTTCAATTCAAACATTACCAGACAGGCGTAAAAAAATCTCTATTCTTCTTTGAAATTCAGGGGCAACTTCACCACAAAGCTACTGCCAACATTCAATGTACTGCTTACTGAAATATTGCCATGATGCTTTTTAACAATCAACTTAGCAATTGGCAAACCTAAACCAAAACCGCCGTTTGTGCGCGTACGTACCTTATCTACACGATAAAATCTCTCAAAGATCCGCGTTTGATCCTCGACAGTCATGCCAATGCCCTCATCTTTTATAACTATGACTGCCTTTTGATCTTCTTCTTTCAGGCTTAGGAAAACGCTTTTACCCTCATCTGTATATTTGACAGCATTGTCAACTAATATAGTAATCAATTGCATCAGCATTCGCCGGTCAGCAAAAATATCTATTTTTTCTTCAGGCAATTGCCAGGAAAAATGAACGCCCTTTGTTTCGGCTAAATAATTTAAGCTAAGTAAAGTCTGTTCAATTTCATCGCTAAGACAAAACCAGGATAAATCAAGTTTCCAAGCCTTACTATCGCCACGTGCCAAGGTCAGTAAATTTTCCACTAAATTATTCATCTTTTTGGTTTCGAACTTAATATCTTTCACAACGCGCTGTGCGAAATCGCTGTACTTACTTTCTTGATCACTGCTAAGCGCATCTGCAGCCATGGTAAGAACTGTCATAGGTGTCCGCAGTTCATGGGAAGCATCGGCGACAAATTCCTTTTGTTGTTGAAAAGCGGTCTTAATTGGTTCCAAATTTTTCCCTGCCAAATAATAGCCGACATAGCCGGCAATGGCCAAAAACAACAATACTAAAAGAAAAATTATACCGGCAGATGTTACGATAGCCTGATAATATACAGTTAAATTTCTAAACATATATAGCGTGCCCAAAACTTTGCCATCTTCGACAAGTTCACTGCGTGCAGCTACGAACAAAGACCTATCGCCATCATCATTTTTGAAAAAGAGGAAGGCAGCTTCATCGTCTGTTTCAGGCCATTCATTCTGTTGTGCCAAGATATATTTCGAATATGAAGAGGCTGTCAACTGATCAATTACGACCATGCTATCAGATGAAAGCATATAGGCAAAACATTGCCCAGAGGCAATAGTTTGTTCTGTAACAGGCAATTCCCTGTCGTCAATATATTCTTCACCTTCATGATGGACAAGTTCACGCATGACCTCTGTTTCTTGACTAGCAAAAGCCATCATGACGACATAAAAACTTGCACAAGCAAAAGCAAGCAGAAATAAACTGAAAACGAGCATATATATTCCTGTTAATTTTTTGCGCAATCTTTCAAACATGGTTACCTCTCAATTTTATAGCCCACACCACGCACAGTTTTGATTATTTCTTCCGATGTGATCTGTGCTATTTTTTTCCTTAAAAGCTTAATATGTGCGTCAAGATTATTAGCAGTTATATCACCGTCAATGCCCCAGACACGATCCATCAGTATCTCACGTGGAATTACCTTATCTCTGTTGCACAATAAAATATCGACAATTTTAAACTCCCGTGGGCTTAGCTGAATAATCCCATTGCTGTTGCTAAGTGTATCAGCACTTCTATTCAATTTAAAATCACCATAATCTGTTTCTTCTTGTTGATAGTGCTCAACACGTCTGGCTAAAGCCTTGATTCTGGCAACGAGTTCTGGAAATTCAAACGGTTTAACCAAGTAATCATCGGCACCGCTGTCTAGCCCTGCAACCTTGTCCTCTAAGCTGTCACGCGCTGTCAAAAGTAGAATTTTGCCTTGGTAAGTTTCTGTACGTAACTTTCGGCATAACTCCATGCCACTCAACCCGGGCATCATCCAATCAAGTACCAGAACTTCATAGTCATTACTATAAACTTTTTTATAAGCATCATCACCACGTTCCACCCAAGTGACCTGAAAATCTGCTCGTCTTAACATGGTTGATAACAAACCGCCTAATTGCTTGTCATCCTCGGCTAATAATATGTTCAAAGCAGCTACCACCTTTATCCGGCTTTTGTTTTATCTTACCATTATCAACTACAAAAAACAATAAACTCCATGGGCCAAGCCCATGGAGTTTATGTAATAAAATTATCAAACAGTTTCTTCTTCAGTACAAACAACAGGTATCTCTTTCTTTTCCGGAGCAACAATTGCCGTCACAACATAAGTAAGAATACAAGCTACCCATTCCAAATAAATAACATGAGGGAAAATCCTGATTGCCGGAACCAATTGCCAGGCAATTAACAAAACAAGACCAACCAGCATTGTATTGAAACCAGCTGCCTTGCAGGCATATTGAGGAAAGAACAATGCAACAATGACAATGATGCTGAAAGCAGCTGTCAAGCTCAGGCCCATCATGATCGTATTCAGGATACCGGAAACCATCATAGCCATGCCAACTGTCATAATACCTGAAATAATAACACTCCAACGCATAACAGAAAGTTGCTTGCTTTCATCACAAGCTGGATTTATATAACGTTTATAAATGTCTTTGGAGAAAAGCGTACCTGCACTTAAAAGCAGATTGCAAGCAGTCGAAACGTCCGCAGCCCATAAAGCTGCCAGCGTTAAGCCAGCTAAAAGTGGCTGCAGCTCTACAATTGCTTGAGGCAAAGCCAAAGCAGCATTAGCAGTCGGATAAGCAGCTTTAGCGCAAATTCCAAGTAGTGCTGACATAAAACCAACAGGTATCATCAAGATACCACCCCAGACAAATCCTTTACGAGCAGTAGCTGCATCTTTAGCACCAAGAGAAATCTGAATAATACTTTGTAAAGAAAGATTTACTGTTACTAGAACTACAATCCAGGACATAATGCCAGTCACACCCACACCAGCAATCGGATCAAACCAAGGTACATTAGCAGGCAGTTTCATTTCAAGCCCGCCTAAGCCACCAACCTTTGCGAATTGAATTACGGTTGCAATAGCTATACCGCCATAAATAAGAATAATATTTAAGATATTGGATAAGCTTGCCGACCACATACCACCAATGAAAGTAATACCAATAAAGGTCACTGCGCTGATCATAACGCCTACCTTAAAATCAATTTCCGGCATAATAGCGCTGATAATGCTGCCGCCGGCAATGTATTGCAAAGAAATTATAACAAGTTGAATAATAATCTGACAGATAACACCCAAAACAACTGCCTTGCTATCATGATGCTTCTCAATCAACTCTGAAACTGTTGTAATATTAGCCTTGCGGTATTTCTCAGCAAGAAACATTCCCATTACAATAGCACCAATGCCCCAGGCAGCAGTATACCAGCCTGCTGATAAACCAACCTTGAAAGCATGTTCGGAAACACCGATTGTTGAAGCACCGCCAACAGCTAAACCAATAATGGATACGCCAATTAAAGGTGCGTTTAATTTACGTCCGGCAAGTGCATAGTTTTCCGTTGTACCTTCGCTGCGCTTCTTAGCAAACCAACTAATAGCGAATAAAGCAACAATGTAAAGAATTAAAATAGCAAGTGACACTGACATGACAAAAGACCTCCCACAAATTATAGTCGTGTTTTGGGGCATAAAAAAACGCCCCTCTAAAGGGACGATAAAATATCGTGGTACCACCCAATTTGACGCAAAAACTCCAAAAAAAAATACCACCGGCTCTGGGACGAACTTTCTGCCGTGGTACCACCCAATTTGGAATGCTTTTGCATCCACTCTCAACCCTTAACGCGGGCAACGGCTCCACCTACTTATTTTCAGCTGGCAGCTCAGGAGGGAACTTCCTCTATGTTTACGCCACCGGTTTCCACCATCCCGGCTCTCTAAGGACATCGACAAAAAGTACTTTTCTCCGTCATCGCAATGACAATTTGAACTTATGAACTGATTATAATCATCTTGTTTCACAAAGTCAAGAGGAAATTAATGCATAAAATTATTAATTTTTTAGCAAAATATCTATAAATAAAGTTGACAAAAAAAACCATACAATATATAATATCTTTTGTTAAGTCGTGACTCCGTAGCTCAGCTGGATAGAGCGTTTGACTACGAATCAAAAGGTCGCGTGTTCGAATCACGCCGGGGCCACCAAATATTAAACAAAGAGATCAGGATTATCCTGGTCTTTATTTTTTTATTATATTACAACGAAAAATCAGGGTGATATGCAGCGCATAAAAGCGTTGCTATCTACCCTGATTTTTTATTCAAAAATATTATTTGCCTGTTCTGCCGCGTTTTGTGAAAGGAACATTTTGTGCACAAAGCGGACAGCTTTCCGGTTTGAAAGTTTCGACGTTCAAATGCAGCAAAGCTTCAGTACGCAGACCAAAATCAACCTTACCGCCGCTGCGGTCAACCAGAAGACCTATGCCAACCGGTACACCGCCGTGTTCTTTAACAACGTTCAAAACTTCGACTACGCTGCCGCCGGTAGTAACGATATCCTCAACGATCAGAACACGCGTACCCGGTTCGATATGGAAACCACGTTTCAAAGCCATCTTGCCATCTTCACGTTCTGTGAAAATTGCACGGGTACCAAGTTGTTTGCCTACCTCATGAGCAAGCAAAATACCGCCTGTCATTGGGCCTACGACGAGTTCGACATTGTCATTGGCATAACGTGCAGCAAGCTCCTTACAGAGCATTTCTGTGTATTTAGGATGCTGCAGCACATTGAACTTCTCTACATACATCGGGCTATGCAAGCCGGAGGTCAGCAAAAAATGTCCATGCAATACAGCCTGTGTTTCTTCCAATAATTTCATAACATCTTGTTCATTCATTCTTATACACCCCTGATTTCTGCCACGATAGCATTAGCTGCGGCAACTTTGTCTTCTGCTTGGGTAATTGGTCTGCCAACTACTATATGACTTGAACCATTTTTAAAAGCACCTGACGGCGTTGCGACCCTGCTTTGGTCGTTCAAGGCAGCCCCTGCCGGGCGTACACCTGGCGTAACGATCAGAAAATTCGGACCGCATGCTTTGCGAATTGCCTCAGCTTCCTGTGGTGAAGCAACAACACCATCTAAACCGGACTTTTGCGCCAGCAGTGCCAACGACACTACCTGGTCAGCAATATCCTTTTGGTAACCAAGGTCTGTCCATTGCTCAACGTCCATACTGGTCAAAACAGTTACAGCGATAATTTTTGGTGCCGGCCTGTTCATTTTGGCTGCCGTTTCCTTCACGGCCTTGGCAGCTTCCGCCATCATTTTGGCACCGCCAACCGCATGAACATTCAGCATATCCGTGCCCAAAACTGTAAGCACCGACAAACTCTTAGCAACGGTATTCGGTATATCCTGCAGCTTCAAGTCAAGAAAAACGTGTTTTCGTTGTTCTTTTAAAAATTTTATTGCTTCATTGCCGGCAGCATAATATAACTCCATGCCAACTTTGTAGTAGCTGACGCTCTCACCCAGTTCAAGAACCAACTTTTTTGCCTCTTCAAGAGTTGAAAAATCAAGCGCCACTATCAAACGGTCATCATGTTCCATTTTGTCACCTCTTATCAGATTGCTTAAACAGTCAAATTATTTTGGCAGTGCTAAGCCAATTATCTCCTGGATATTTTTAAATTCATGCCTATCAAGATAAGACAGCATTCCCTGACAAATGGTTTCTGCCAGACGTGGATCACAGAAATTAGCAGTGCCCACAGCAACCGCGCTGGCTCCTGCCAGGAAAAATTCAATTGCGTCCTCAGCGTTCATGATACCGCCCATGCCAATAATAGGAACATTGACTTTTTGTGCTACCTGATAAACCATGCGTACGGCTACAGGCCTTACAGCCGGTCCTGACAAACCACCCATAACGTTACCAAGGACTGGTTTACGGCGGTCTATATCAATTTTCATACCGATCAGCGTATTAATCAAGGAAAGAGCATCAGTGCCAGCTTCCTGGGCAGCCAAAGCCATTTCCACAATATCCGTGACATTAGGAGAAAGCTTCGTTATTACCATTTTCCCTGTATTAGCTTTAACCGCTCTGACAACTTCAGCAGCGCTCTCTGGGCAAGTGCCAAAGGCAATACCGCCATGCTTGACGTTTGGACAGGAAATGTTGATCTCAATCGCATGTACGCCTTCTATGTCAAGCTTTTTAGCCAGCTCACCGTATTCTTCCGGGGTTGAACCAGCTATATTAACAATTACAGGAACATCAATTTTTTGGAGTGCCGGCAAAGTATGTTCTATGAAATAATCCGAGCCGGGATTTTCCAAGCCAACACAATTCAGCATGCCTGATGGTGTCTCTACTGCTCTTTGGCCTTTATTGCCGGCACGCGGTTCCAAGGTTGTGCCTTTGACAGTCACCGCACCAACTTTTTCCAAATCAAGAAAATCCTGAAACTCGAGGCCAAAACCAAAAGTACCGGAAGCAGTCGTAACCGGTGTTTTCATTTTCAAACCAGCTATATCAACTGCCAGGCGATTATCGTATAAAGCTTTCACCAGTCCGTCACCTCCTGCGCCCAAAAGACCGGGCCGTCGGTACAAACTTTCAGCCTTTTGTGCACGCCTCCGCAAGAGCAGGAAAGGCAAGCACCCAATCCACAAGCCATATATTTTTCGAGTGAAATTTGGCAAGGCACTTCGAATTTCGCGGCTACCTCAACTACAGCTTTCATCATAGGCTCAGGTCCGCACACATAGACGCAGTCATAACCGCCTTTTTGCAAAAGCTCCGGCAAAAGAGCCAATACCGTGCCTTTTTCACCCAAGCTGCCGTCATCTGTCGTTATATGAATTGCCTCGCATAAATCTTCAAAAATATCCGTCCAGAATAGTTCTTTTTCGGTTCTGCCGCCCATCAATATTTCTACTGGATGTGGGCAGAAGTTTTTGGCAAGATAAACTAAAGGTGCCAAACCTAAACCACCGCCGATAAGCAGTGGTTTTTTGGCCTGCAAATCAAATCCATGTCCCAAAGGACCGATAATACTAATTCTATCGCCGGTACAAGCGTCAGCAAGAATATGTGTTGCCTCGCCGATGATGCGATATATCAGTGTCAGAACACCCTTTTCCCGATCAACATTGGCGACTCCTAACGGACGTCTAAGCAAGGGGGCTGTATGAGTACTTGTCTGTACATTGACAAATTGCCCTGGCAAGGCCTGGCATGCAATCTCCGGAGCCAGAAAATCAATCTGCCGCACGTCTTGCGAAAGCATCTTCTGACCGATAACCTTGGCGTCTACGATAACTTTTGTCAACAATCATCCCTCCCAAGCTAAATCTTGAAGAGCTATAATGCTTACCATGCGGCGACGGCGCATAGCGGACATAACATGCTGCAGTTCCCTTGCTGTATCAATAGAGGTCAGACATGGTATCGCATGTTCAACAGTTGAACGCCTGATCTGGAAGCCATCACGTGCGACATCGCGCCCATGCGTCAAGGTATTGATTACCATAGCAATGCGGCCATGCTTAATATCATCAAGAATATTTGGTGTACCTTCGCTTAATTTAGTTGCAACAGTCACCTTAATGCCTTTTTCCTGCAGGAAGTTTGCCGTACCGCCGGTTGCAATTATTTCGTAGCCGAGATCAGCAAAGCCGATAGCAATTTCAGCAGCATCCGGTTTGTCCATATCAGCTACCGTAATCAAGATGGCACCTTCATTAGGTATGTTAATGCCAGAAGCTATGCAGGCTTTGTAAAGTGCACGTGAGTACTGGTAATCAATAGCCATTACCTCGCCTGTGGACTTCATCTCAGGTCCAAGTGTGATATCGACGTCGGACATCTTGTTGAAGGAGAATACCGGCGCTTTTACAGCGTAATAATCCGGGAAGAAACCAAGACCAGGTTTCAAGCCCTGTTCGCGGATGGAGTGTCCCATAGCAGCCTTCGTTGCAACATTAACCATGGCTATGCCAGTTACTTTACTCAGGAAAGGTACGGTACGGCTGGAACGCGGATTAACCTCTATGACATATACCTGATTGTCACGCACGATGAATTGGATATTGATCATACCATGTACTTCAAGTCCCAATGCCAGTTTATTCGTGTAATCAATGATGGTTTTAATAACTTGCTCGCTAAGACTGCGTGGCGGATAAACCGCAATACTATCACCGGAGTGAACACCGGCGCGTTCGATATGTTCCATGATGCCAGGAATTAAGACATCAGTACCATCGCAGATGGCGTCAACTTCGACTTCAGTACCCATTAAATAATGGTCAACAAGCACCGGATGTTCTTTGGAAGCTTTAACTGCGTTTGTCATATAATGTCTCAGTTCGTCATCACTATAAACAATTTCCATCGCACGGCCGCCCAGAACATAGGAAGGACGGACCATAACAGGATAACCAACATCTTTCGCTGCGTTCAAGGCACCGGTAATGTCAAAAACAGTGTGTCCTTTTGGGCGTGGGATATTGACAGCAGTCAGGAGTTCGTCAAAACGTTCCCTGTCTTCTGCTGAGTCGATGCTGTCAACGCTGGAACCAAGAATCTTGACACCGCATTTATCTAGCGGACCGGCAAGGTTGATAGCTGTTTGGCCGCCAAACTGCACAATTACGCCTTCAGGTTTTTCTTTCTCAATAATATTCAGAACGTCTTCCAGCGTTAGAGGCTCGAAATACAGGCGATCTGATGTATCGAAGTCTGTACTTACTGTTTCCGGGTTGTTATTGATAATAATGGTTTCGTAACCAAGTTCTTTCAAGGCCCAGACGGAATGTACCGAGCAATAGTCAAACTCAACGCCCTGACCGATACGGATTGGACCAGAACCAAGAACCACTACTTTCTTCTTGTCAGAGACGACAACTTCATCTTCGGTAGCATAGGTAGAGTAATAATATGGAGTGTGAGCTTCAAACTCTGCGGCACAGGTATCAACCATTTTGTAGGTTGGCACTATTCCCCATGACTTGCGCATTTCACGTACTTCAAGAGCTGTCTTGCCTATATATTCACCGATTGTTACATCTGCAAAACCCATCTTCTTGGCTTTACGCATCAGTTCTTCCGTCATCGGTTCATTCTTGATAACTTTTTCCATATCAACAATGTTGTGAACCTTACGCAGGAAGAAGCGGTCAATTTTGGTGATCAGATGAATTTCTTCCAACGCTTTGCCGCGGCGGAAAGCTTCAGCAATCACAAAGAAGCGTTCATCATTGACGTCCTTAATTTTAGCAAATACTTCTTCATCACTGAGGAGTTTGAGTTCAGGCATCTCCAGATGAGTCAGGCCGATTTCCAACGAACGAACAGATTTAAGCATTGCCGCTTCCATATTTCTTTCGATGGACATTACTTCACCGGTAGCCTTCATTTGGGTTCCCAGCGTTCTGTCAGCGGAAACAAATTTATCAAAAGGCCAGCGAGGTATTTTCAATACCACATAGTCCAAAGCAGGTTCAAAACAAGCAGTCGTCTTCTTGGTAACCGCGTTCTGAATCTCGTCCAGCGTATAACCAACTGCTATTTTGCTGGCAACCTTCGCGATTGGATAACCTGTTGCCTTGGATGCCAAAGCTGAAGAGCGGCTTACTCTCGGATTTACTTCTATTACAATATAACGTTCGGAATCAGGATCAAGCGCGAATTGCACATTGCAGCCGCCTTGCACGCCAAGTTCGCGCACAATATCAATTGACGCGGTACGCAGCATCTGCACTTCGCGATCATTAAGAGTCTGACAAGGAGCAACTACGATGCTGTCGCCGGTATGAACGCCAACTGGGTCAAGGTTTTCCATATTACAGATGGTAATGCAATTATCATCTGCATCACGGATTACTTCATATTCTATTTCTTTCCAGCCTGCTACACTGCGTTCAATCAGTGCCTGGCCGATAAGGCTGTATTTTAAACCTTTGTTAACTATTTCATCCAGTTCTTCTTCGTTGCTGGCAATACCGCCGCCGGTACCGCCCAAAGTATAAGCTGGTCTTACTATAAGCGGGAAGCCAACCTTATTGGCAAATTCCTTAGCTGCGCGAACTGTCTCAACGATCGCGCTTTCCGGGATCGGCTGGTTGATTTTTTCCATTGTTTCTTTGAACAATTCACGGTCTTCAGCTCTTTTGATACTTTCAATCTGAGTACCAAGCAGTTCAACATTGTATTCCGCGAGAATGCCTTTTTCATAAAGATCAATGGCCAGGTTAAGGCCCACTTGCCCGCCCAGTGTAGCCAAGAGAGCATCCGGACGTTCTTTTCTGATAACACTTTCCAAAAACTCGGAATTCAAAGGTTCCACGTAAACACGGTCAGCAATATTGACATCTGTCATAATTGTTGCAGGATTGCTGTTAACCAGCACTACCTCAAGATTCTCTTCTTTAAGGGCACGGCATGCCTGCGTACCTGCATAGTCAAACTCTGCCGCCTGTCCAATGATAATCGGGCCGGAGCCGATTACGAGTACTTTTTTAACGTTTGTTTTTTTCGGCATCTCAGCATTCCTCCATCATTTTTATAAAACGTTCGAATAAATATTCATGGCCGGATGGTCCTGGTGACGCTTCCGGATGGTATTGCACTGTGAAGGTCGGGTGAGCAAGATATTTCAAACCTTCAATCGTGCCATCATTCAGTGAAATATTGGTAACTTCCACGTTGATGTTTTTCAGAGAGTCTTCAACAACTGCATAGCCATGGTTCTGTGAAGAAATTACAACTTTCTTCGCCAGAAAGTCCTTTACTGGATGGTTGATACCGCGATGACCGAAAGGCAGCTTGAAGGTATCAGCGCCATTAGCCAAAGCCATGACCTGATGTCCCATGCAGATACCGAAAATTGGCTTTTTGCCCATCATTTTTTTAACATTTTCAACAACAGAGCCAAGGTCTTTCGGATCTCCAGGCCCATTGGACAAAAAGATCCCATCCGGGTTAAATGCCAGTATCTTTTCTGCCGAGGTGAACGCAGGGAAAACAGTCAAGCGGCAGTCAAAATGTACCAGTGAAGTCAGGATATGTCTTTTAATACCAAGGTCAAGCACTGCGACATGATGTTTGCCTTCACCCATGGTATAAATCTCCGGAGTTGAAACCTTAGCAACTTGATCATGTTCTTCAGGAGTTGCCAGAAGTTTCTCCACTTCTTCCTGCGGCATGTCAGCAGGTACAATCACACCTGCCAGGGTTCCATGTTGGCGAATTATACGGGTAATTGCCCTGGTATCTACACCGGTTAATACCGGTATATCATTTCGCTCCAAAAAAGCAGGTAAAGATTCTTCGCTGCGCCAGTTACTCGGTTCATCACAGAGTTCACTGACTATCAAACCCTGATACCAACATCTGTCTGACTGGTTAAACATTGAGTTACAGCCATAATTACCTACCAACGGATAGGTAAGAACTACAATCTGGTCACAAAACGAAGGATCTGTCATGGTTTCCTGATAGCCGCTCATACCGGTAGTAAAAACGACTTCGCCAACAGCATTACGCTTGCCATACAAATCGCCTTCGAATACGCTACCGTCTTTAAGCACTAACTTTCCTTTTATCTTGTGCATACTACACCATCTCTCATCACAAATTTACCTGCTACCATAGTCGCCACTGCCTTGCCTTTGCAAGACTTTCCTTCAAACGGAGTAAGCTTGCCGCGTGTATAAAATTTCACACTGTCAACAATCCATTCCTTATTTAAGTCGATTATAGTTACATCTGCCGGTTTGCCAACTTTTAAACTTCCAGCATTTAATGAAAAAATATTCGCAGGTTCAGTACTCATTTTACCAATAATTTCATCAATTGTGAATAGGTTCGTATGATAAAGTTCTGTTAAGATTACACCAAGTGATGTTTCCAACCCGCAGAACCCGCATGGTGCATAGCGGAATTCAACATCTTTTTCTTCCGGCGCATGTGGAGCATGGTCTGTTACTATTGCGTCGACCGTACCGTCTTTCAGTGCTGCGCGAATTGCTTCAACATGATCTTTGGAGCGCAATGGTGGAGAGACACGCGTTGCAGTATTATAATCTGCGCAGGCTTCATCCGTGAGCGTCAGATGATGTACGGTTGCTTCACAAGTTACCGGTATGCCGCGCTTTTTAGCCTGACGAATCAGCTCAATAGCACCTTTGCTGGCTACATGTGCGATATGAACATGTGTTCCTGTATACTCAGCGACCAGAATATCCCTTGCCACCGCAACATCTTCAGCAAGTGCGGGTATGCCAGGTACGCCGATGCGGGCGGAAACGACACCCTCGTGCATATAGCCGTCGCTGCTAAGTTCATGGTCAATTGAGTGCGAGATCAATATTTTGTCGAAAGCGGAGATATATTCTGCCGCCAGGGTAAAGGTCCTTGTGCTGCTTACATAGTGTCCATCGTCAGAAAAGGCCATCGCGCCTTTCTGTGCCATATCGCCCATTTCGGCAAGTTCTTTACCCTCCAAACCTTTAGTGATAGCACCAACTACTTCTACATGTACGTAGCCTTCGCGTGCTGCACGATCCTTAATCCCGGAAACCATTATGGAACTATCAACTACAGGTTTGGTGTTTGGCATACAAGCTATTGTCGTAACACCGCCAGCGGCCGCAGCCATCGTACCTGTAACAATATCTTCTTTAGCTTCCAGACCAGGTTCACGCAGATGCGTATGTACATCAACAAGTCCAGGTGTAACAAGAAGACCTTTTGCATCATATGTTTCATCAGCTTTTTCCGTAATTTTCTTCTCGATGGCTTTCACAACACCATCTTCAATTAATAAATCCATTACCGCGTCTATATTTTGGCTTGGATCAACAATTCTGCCGTTTTTAATCAATGTTTTCAATTTTCTTGCCCCCTGTCAAAGTCAAAAATAACAACGCCATACGTACTGCTACACCGTTCTCTACTTCGTCTCTTATCGCCGCGTTATCGCAATAACCGACTTCCCAGGAAATTTCAAGCCCTCTGTTCATCGGGCCAGGATGCAGAACTGTTACATCCGGTTTTGCCAGCTTCAGTTTTTGCTCATTGATGCCGAAAATGCGGGCATACTCACGTGGTGTCGGGAACAAACCGCTTTTTTGGCGTTCCAGTTGAATACGCAGGATGTCTACAACATCGGCACCTTCTATAGCCTCTTCGACACGTTTATGCACCGTTACACCCAACTGCTCAATACCGTAAGGAATCAGCGTCTTTGGACCAGCCACATGTACATCGGCACCTAATTTCGTCCAGGCTGCGATATTGCTTCTGGCTACGCGGCTATATAGGATATCACCAATAATAGCCATCTTAAGTCCTTTGAAGTTTTTGCCCTGCTCCCTGATGGTAAACATGTCGAGCAAACCTTGTGTCGGATGCGCATGGGCACCATCACCGGCATTAATGACAACTGCGTCAGAAATTTTTGCAGCGTAAGCAGCCGCGCCTTCTACCGGATGCCTCATTACTATGGCATCACAAGCCATCGACTGTACTGTCAGGATGGTATCACGCAGGCATTCGCCCTTGGTGACGCTGGAACCGGAAGTTGTGATATTGACAACATCAGCACCCAGATACTTGCCCGCTAATTCAAAAGACGTTCTCGTTCTGGTACTTGCTTCATAGAACAGGTTAATAATTGACTTACCTCTTAAGGAAGGAACTTTTTTGATGTCCCTCTTCATGATTTTTTTCATTTCTGTTGCTGTCTGCATAACCAACTCATATTCTTCCACGCTCATCGATGCCAGGTCCAAGATATCCCTACCGGAGAGTGATACGTTTGCTTTTGCCATTTTCTTACCTCCAACACAAATTTTACTTCAAAAAAAACACCTATAGCCAAGAGCAATAGGTGTAATTATAACAATGATGACGCTTGTACTTGTTACAACACTCTTACTGATCTCTCTGAATCACTTAAAGACGTGAGGTACACAAAAAATAAAGCCTTCTCGTCCTATGCGGCAAGAAGGCTGATGGTTATCTTTATTCCAAAGGTCCTTACTTAGTCTCACAGGACTAGTTTAAAGGTGCTATTCTGTTTTAAAAAATTTTATCATTTACTATGTCAAAAGTCAAATAAATAGCTAAATTATTTTTCTCCAAAATGCTTGGTCAGAACAGTTACAAGCCCAACGCTTTTTGACAGACAATCTTCATTAAAATCAAAGGCGGAATTGTGATGTCCCGCTTTGAGGGAGGATCCGTACATCATATAAACGGCCTTGCCGCCTAGTTGCTGCACACGCTCCATAAAATAGGAACAGTCTTCGCTCGCGCCAAGATTGACCTTGGGCACAACCTCATTGAACTTCTCAGAAGCAACAGCAATCTTATATATTTCTTCGCCCATATCTTCGTTCAAAGAGCAGGAAGGCGCCCCGCCGACTTCTTCAATCCTGACTTCGACATTATATAAATCAGCAGCTGCCTTAATCATCCTTTTTGCTTCGCTGACCATGAATTCATTTATTTCGGTATTGCCGCCGCGAGTTTCCAGTTTGATCACAGCACGGTCAGGCAAAATATTGCGGCCGGTACCAGCATCCAGAACACCAACATTGATACGGGATACACCTTTGCCGTGGCGGGATATTGAATGTAGTGCAATACTTGCCGCCGCTGCAGCTAAAAGTGCATTGCGCCCCTCTTCCGGTGCTGCCCCGGCATGACTGGATTTACCTGTGAAATAAGCATCCAGCTTAGTGGTTGCCAAAAAGCCATCCGTCATACAAGCCAGCATGCCATCTCTATTGGCGTTAAAACCAATATGTCCTGATAAGAAGTATTGCACATCATCTACGATGCCGCTGGCAACCATTGCTTTGGCACCACGTACACCCTCTTCGCCTGGTTGGAAAATTATTTTAACAGTTCCGCTCATTTCATCTTTATGCTGCGCAATCAGTTTGGCAACCGCAAGTCCTACAGTTACATGACCATCATGGCCGCAGGCATGCATCAAACCCTCGTGCAATGATTCGAAACCTTCTTGTACTGGTCGATGCGTAGCAGCGGTTGTTTCTTCAACTTCATTAGAGTCCATATCAAAACGCAGTCCAACAACATTTCCCGGTTTGGTAAACTTCATAATACCGACAACACCAGTCTTGCCGCCACGCATTTTTTCTACCCATTTCTGTTCCGCACCCTCTTCCAGGGCTCTTTTCATTGCTTTTTCAAGCACGGCTGTCTCAGGAACGCCCATCATAGCCTCCTCTTTGACAACTTGGGCACCACACAATACTTCATAGCCCAAAGCTTCAAGTGTGCTTGCAACTTTGGAAGCTGTACGGAACTCAGTCCAAGCCGACTCCGGGTATCTATGCAAATCTCTTCTTTGCACCACAAGTTCTTCCTGCATTGCTGCAGCTTCCTGCCATATTTTCTCCATAACCATTTATCCCCCTCTTATTCTTTTTTATAATCAGAAAACAGTACTAATTGATTGCTGTCAATAGGCAAAAAAACCTCACCAGTTATCTTACGGTTCTTACTGTTTACCCATTTTCCGCATTCAGGGCATTGTATTATCGTTGTCGGAAGAGCCCAGGCCAGATGCTTACCACATTTAGGACAAACATATTCTATTTGCAGTGCAGATGGATGATACTTTTCCCTCTTTGGCATCTTGTCGCACCCCTTCTCATTTTTTCTTTGTTCATTATACTATAGACCATAATAAAATGCAGTACTGAAGCTCATTTTTTTACATGGACAAACTAATCCCAATGGTCTATCCTATAAATAGACAACTTAGAAAACGGGGTGAATTACAATGACCCAGCTTAATTCAGCGTTCGAAAAACTTGGTTTCTGGGAGTCAGAAACGGAAGAAGAACATATTGCCATTTTCGGTATGGACTTTCCTTCTGAGCAAGCCTATATCATCATAACCGATGATGCCGGCAATACTCCTGAAGATGAAGACAAACCAATTGTCGTTGCTTGCTACAGCGATGATGACTGCTTCAAATGGGGCAAGGAATTGGAAGACTTTGCTGATTTGGAAGCAATTTGCACAGCAAATCCACCTGAAAGCAAGGAACTATTGGAAGCTCTTCAAAACTACACAATAGCAAAAAAATAAGCTACACAAAAAATAAGAGCCAGCTGCCACGCAGTTGGCTCTTATTTTTTAAATCGAACTTTAAATTGAAAATACTAAAGTAATTCGAAAACGGCGTCAATATCAGCGCTTACCTTAAGGCTGCCTGCCATTACTTTTGTTGGTGCTGACCCAGCTGCAGATTTATAAAGCATTACGGATTCATAATTGGAATCGCTATAATCCATACCGCCCACACTGCCAATATTTGCCCCAACCAGTTTACCCAACGAACGTCCGCCGGCATTGGCAACTATACCAGCCTTTTCCTCAGCATTCGTTAAAGCAAGAGCCAGCATTTCCCTTTCCAGCTCCTTACGATTGCTGACGGTAAAGGTAAC
>CAYLRW010000007.1:36269-37990 GCA_964386405.1 uncultured Acidaminococcales bacterium
CCAACGTTTACAAATGCGGTGTCAGGAGTTACTTCACGCGTGACTGAGCCATTAGCACGTACAACGTCATATTCTCTTTCCGCAGCCCAAACCTGCCCGGCAATTAAAAACATAAAGCATAGTAACAATAAAATAATTTTGCCAGTTTTTTTCATAATCATCCTCCTTCGGAACTAGCTTTTTTTGCACATTAATTATACTACGAAGCAACTCTTCCAGTCATCATAATTGATGCAATCAGAACATTAAAAGCAAAATTTCATAAAACATTCATTATTTACCTTTTTCTCCATTGATTTATCAGAGAAAAGGAATTAAAATAAGAAAGGTTAAAATTTGACGTAAAGGGGTTTTTACTTGATGGAAAGAAGAATTATCCAAGTTGAAGAACGGCCGCCGCTTCTACTTAATATCCCACTCAGTCTCCAGCATTTATTTGCCATGTTCGGCGCCACAGTCTTAGTTCCTTTTCTGTTCCATGTTAATCCAACTACTTGTCTTTTCATGAACGGTATCGGCACACTGCTTTACATTTTTATTACCAAAGGACAAATCCCTTCCTACTTAGGTTCAAGTTTTGCCTTTATCTCCCCTGTTATGGTTATTCTAAGTACGCACGGTTATGCCGCTGCGCAGTCAGGCTTCATCGTTTTCGGCCTGCTCTTCTGTCTATTTTCCTTCATTATTAAAATGGTCGGCACAAAATGGATAGATGTTATCTTCCCGCCAGCCTGTATGGGAGCTATCGTTGCCATCATTGGTCTCGAGCTTGCACCTGTAGCAGCTGGTATGGCTGGTTTAACCGGTGACAAAATTAATTTCAGCAATGTAGCAGTTTCCATGTTCACCCTTGGCGTTACCGTTATCGGCAGCGTAGTATTCAGGGGGTTCCTTTCCATCATACCGGTTTTGGTTGGTGTAATCAGCGGCTATATCTTTGCTTTCGCTATGGGCATGGTCGATCTCACGCCTGTCTACAATGCGCCTTGGTTCCAAATTCCGCAATTCTATCAACCTGAATTCAGCGTTGAAGCAATCATGATCATCGCACCGGCAACCTTGGTTGTTCTGGCTGAACATATTGGTCACTTGGTTGTTACCGGTAATATTGTCGACCGCAACTTGATTGAAAAACCAGGTCTTTCACGTTCACTCTTCGCTGACGGTCTCGCCAATATTCTTTCAGGCTTCTTTGGTGCAACGCCAAATACCACTTATGGTGAAAACATCGGTGTCATGGCTATTACCAAAGTCTACAGCGTCTGGGTAATCGGTGGTGCAGCAGTTATGGCTATCGGTCTTTCCTTCATTGGCAAGCTCGCTGAGCTCATCCGCAGCATCCCTGTTCCGGTCATGGGCGGTGTCTGCTGCCTGCTTTTCGGTGTAATTGCTGTTTCCGGTATCCGCATTCTTGTCGACGGCAGAGTTGACTTCAGCAAATCTTCCAACATGGTACTTTCCGGTGTTATCTTTACCATCGGTGTCAGCGGTGCAAAACTGACTATTGGCACCATGAGCGTTCAAGGCATGGTTCTTGCAACGGTTGTTGCCATTATCATGAGCTTATCCTTTAAGATTTTTGACAAGCTCAATTTGCTGCGTAAAGAAGACTAAACTAAAGAATGTTGATTATAAAGTAAAAAACCCGCTGACAAAGTCAGCGGGTTTTTCATTACTTACAGCCGAAGCCGTAAGTACGGTCGTGCGGTGGGCTCAACACC
>CAYLRW010000008.1:0-1423 GCA_964386405.1 uncultured Acidaminococcales bacterium
CTTCCCTATTAAGCCTTTTCAGGCACCGATTGTCCAACTATATTCAATTAATTATTGCTTAAATTGAAGCTATTTGATTGTAGCAAAATGGCAAAATATTGTCAATAAATTCCCATCGCTAACTGCTGCTTTTTAACCAGCTTTGCCAAATCCTGAAAATCATTATAATACAGTTCGTGCACTACATATTTGGGCTCTACAAGCTTAAATAAATCTTTAATTTTTGAGCTTGTCCAGGCTTGATGCCTATCTATTTGAGCTATATGCTGCATTATTTTTTCAGGGTTAAGACTTTCAGGGACGCTGCGTTCAAAACTACCTACATATTCTCCTGAAATAGATGAGCTGAGGTGAATACCATAAATAAGTTCCTTAGCTGTTCCTAAGTTTTCTATTGTTTGACATAAATAGGCAGCGGCTTCTTCCTCATTATTCAAGTCCGGATTAGTATTCATCAGATGACCTGTATCAAGCATAATTCCAACATTATCACGCTTTAACAAAGCAAAAAAAGTATCTACGATTTTTTTATCTGTAAGCCTTAATCCCGGCCACCATAAGTTTTCAAATAATACCATGACATTTCGAGGAATAACATCGCTGACAGCATTAAAGACTTCAGCCGTTGCGGTTATAACCTCTTCATCGTTGTGGTTGAAGGAAAATGTAAAGATATTTTCAGTATCAGCATCACTCACATGCCACACTAAATATTCAGGTTTAGCTGCCAATGCTTTTTTTATATTTTCTTTGATGGCATTAAGCCATTCTTCTTTATTGGCGGCACCGAAAAAATATGTTTTTAAATCTTCCACACTCGCAAACTGTTTTCTTAAATACTGCTTATTACCATGCCAAAAATCAAGCCAGTATGGCCAATATTTAAGATGTACTCCCACAGTAGGAAAAACTGTTGCTGCAATGACATCTGCATTTTTCTTATAATGAAATAACTCAACGCCGGCCAAGTTCAAATTATCCAAGTAACTTTGCTTTGCTTCTTTTGTTGTCAGACTATCATCATTATATTCTGGGATATAGCAATAATTAAAAAGTTGTTTCACTGGTAAAGCCTCCGCTAAAAATCCTGCTTTTGCATTCTCCTCAAAAGATATAAGAAGTAGGGTGTACCAATTAAAGCAGTCATAATACCAACCCTGATTTCAGCAGGCGGAATGATAATTCTGCCTAACGAATCACAGAACAATAAAAAGATGGCGCCCACGATTGCGCTTGCAGGCAATAACAGCCGATGATCAGGTCCTACCAGCATACGCATCATGTGCGGAACTATGAGGCCAACAAAGCCGATGTTGCCACTCACACATACTGAAGCCGCTGTTGTCATTGCTGCGATAAATAACAATGTCATCCTATAAAACATGACAGGCATACCGACTGCTTTGGCTTCTGTATCCCCCAA
>CAYLRW010000008.1:1523-36975 GCA_964386405.1 uncultured Acidaminococcales bacterium
TCATCCTATAAAACATGACAGGCATACCGACTGCTTTGGCTTCTGTATCCCCCAAAACCAGGATGTTTAAATGTCTTGCCAAAAATAGTAATAATATTGTCCCTACCACAACAGGGCCTAATGCCATGTAAACATGTTCCCAGCGGCGTGAATCCAATCCTCCGACCATCCAGAATAAATACTGTTGGAGTTTCTGCTCATTCATAAAAGTCAGCAAACCAGATGTGACTGCTCCCAAAAGCATGCTAACAGCAACGCCCGCGAGTAATAAAGTCATCACCGGGATTTTTCCATGCCGCATTGATAAAAAGACGGTAAAAGCAACTGCGCATACCGCGCCAACAAAAGCAAATGCAGGCATAACAAACATGCTTTCAGCAGTCAAGCCCAGAGCTATGGAAAAAACTGCCCCTGTCGCAGCACCACTGGATACGCCTATAATTCCAGGATCAGCGAGTGGATTGCCGAAAATTCCCTGCATAACACCGCCTGCTATGCCCAAAGCAGCACCTACGAGCATTCCAACCAGCATACGCGGCATTCTTATATACCAAATGACGGCCATTTGCTCCTGCGTAAAATCACTTTTGTCAAAAAAAGGCAATCCAAGTTGATATCCTATAATGGAAACAGTATTTTTTATAGGGATTTCAATTTGTCCAAAAAAAAGTGAAGCAAAAGCAACGAAAAAAAGCAAGACTGCCAATGCCAAAATAACAATCTTACTATAATACTTTTTAACTATCATCTTTCCTCCTGTGTTTCATGTAATAGAACTGGAAAATACACAAAAATACCTTCAGTATCGCTACTGAAGGTAAAAAGAGTATAATACCCAGCAAAAAATGCCGCCACCCCGACCTTACCATCTATCGCAGGTACTAGACAAGAATATAACGAAGCAAGTTTCAAATTACTCGTTAAGAATAACATATGCTATATTCTTAGTCAACCGAAGCATTATAAACAGGAATTATCATAACTCTGCTCTATTATTTATCGCAAATTAAATCAATCGGCAAAAGAGCCGGTAAGCCATTGCTGCCGACAAAAGTATCTACTTTCACACGAAAAACTTCACGCAAAAGATCAGAAGTAATAGTCACTTGCGGCTCTCCTGCTGCCACAATTTCACCTTTTTTCATGACAGCTATATAATCAGAATACTGCAAAGCATGATTAATATCGTGCAGCACCATAACAACTGTTAATCCAAGCTCGTTATTGAGTTTCTTCAGCAGTTTCATTACTTCCAATTGATGAGAAATATCAAGATAAGTTGTTGGCTCATCTAAGAGCAGCACTTGCGGCTTTTGCGCCAAGGCCATCGCAATCCACGCCCTTTGCCTTTCGCCGCCCGATAACGTACTTAAAAGCCTGTTACGCATATGGCGCATACTTGCCTGCTTCAAAGCCCATTCTACACACTGCTCATCTTCCTCGGTATTTCGCTTCCACCAACTTCTGTGCGGGAACCTTCCCAACTCCACCAGATCTTTGACGGTTAAATCAGCTGGTGATTGCGGCGATTGGGTCAATATGGCCAACCGCTTGGCAAATTCTTTGTGGCTGAAAGCTTTTATATCTTTGCCATCATAAGTAATATCCCCGCTAGAACAAGGAATTATTCTGGACAAGGCTTTCAAGGTTGTGCTCTTACCACAGCCATTAGGGCCAATAATAGCTGTTACCTTACCTTTAGGTATATCCAAATTGATTCCTTTTAAAATAATTTTGTCCGTTATTTTTACAATAACATTATTAACACTAATGACTCCCATTAAATTTCCCTCCTTAAAAGGAATAGGAAAAATGGTGCTCCAAGTACAGCCATAATTATGCCCACTGGTAATTCTACCGGAGAAAACATTGTTCGGGCCAAGGTATCACTAAGAGTAACTACACCTATGCCCAGAAGAGCTGAAGCTGGCAACAAAAATCTATAATCAGAACCAATTAGGAGCCTGGCAGCATGCGGTACAATTAAACCAACAAAGCCGAGCAAACCTGCAACACTTACTGCGCTGGCAGCTAGAAGTGCTGCAATAGCTGTCATCGCTATGCGAACAACTTCAACATTCAAGCCTAATCCTCGTGCCATCTCATCCCCCAACTGCAGTATGTTTAAATAATTAGCACAAACTAAAGCCAAAATTAAACCAATGATTGCGTACGGCATTATAATCCCGACATGCGGCCAGCTTCTCGCTGCCAAGCCGCCGACCATCCACATCAAAGCTCCGTGAACTCTATCACTATAAAAAATCATGAGTCCGGAAATACCGGCGCCTAAAAAAGCCGAAACCGCTACACCTGCCAAAATAATTCTGACCGGCTTAATACCATTTTTCCAAGCTAAGATATAGATGCAAACTGCAGCTGCCATTGCACCCAGAAAAGCTATGGGCGTAATTAAATAATCCATCTGTGGAAATAATATCATGACCGTGACACCGGCTAAGCCAGCACCTGAAGAAATACCTATAATATGCGGATCAGCGAGTGGATTGCGCATTACCGCCTGCAAAATAGCACCGGAAATTGCCAAATTAATACCGACGAAAGCCCCCACAATCGTGCGTGGAAGTCTTATATTCCAGATAATCTGGCTCTGTGCATCCATTTGAGGACTTTGCAAGATAGCAATAATTTGTTCGACCTTAATATCCAACGAGCCCTTAGTCAAACTCAAAAACAAGCCTGCGATTGCCAACAGCGCAAATAAAGCTAAAACAAAAAAGCGCCAGGCTGTTCTTGAAATACCAAACTTTTCTATTTTATAAGTCACATCATTTTCGCTATTTTGCATTAGAAAAAACCTCAGGATAAACAGTTTTCGCCATATATTCTACCGCTTTTGGATACTGCAAACCGGGGTTAATCAAAAATAACTGTTCCGGCAAAAATACTATCTTGTTCTCACGCACAGCCTGCAAGGAATTCCAGGCAGGATTACTTTGAACATCTGAGCGCAGACGATTCTCAATTGCTGCATCAGTACCCATAGATGTAATGAAGATAAGATCGGGATTGTTTTTCACTAATTCTTCCAGACTATATGGTGTTTTATCCGGATCACCACTTAAAGGTGTACTTCCAGCTGCAACATTCTTAAACCCTAGTAACTTGGCTGCAGAACCAGCAATAGTGCCATCAAGCTCCACAGTCACATTTTTGGCACTCGCATGCAAAATGACTATTTTCTTTTCGTCTTTGGGAATTTTTTCGCTTATTTTGCTTATTTCATTATCTAGTTTTTCTGCTGCCTGCTCACCTTTTTGCTGCACTCCATAAACTTTGCCAATCAGCTTTAAGGCACTCTGAACCTCTTTGTAAGTTCTTACATCAATCTCTATAACCGGTATATTATTTGATTCCAATAAAGAAATAAATTTATCATGCTGCCCCTTAAGAGCCAATACACAGTCAGGTTTCAAGGCAACTACTCTCTCCACATCAATATTATAGGTAAAACCTACCTCTTGGGCATCTTTCATGCTCTCAGGTATAGTACCAACTTTCGAAGTTGCTCTGCCGATAACCTTACCGTCAACAGCCTCAATCATGCCTAGGAAAGAAGGAGACAAGCTGACGACTCTTTCCGGCTTATTCTTCAAAACAACCTTACGGCCAGCGTCATCGGTGATTGTCAAAAAGACATTGCTGTCTGCGGTTGTTTCTTTGGTATTTTGACTTCCGCAGCCGCTTAGAGTCATTATCTGTAACAATAACAATAAAAGCATGAAAATTTTTTTCATTCAAAACAACTCCCTGATTGTGGCATATAAAAGCAAAAGCCTTCAGTTCTCAAACTGAAGGCAAGAAACGCAGAAAGTCCACACTATAAAGTGTGTTATCCAGACCTCCCCATCTCTCGCAGGTACTTAGGTCGCTTCGGTTGGCAGTCGTCTGGCTCGAATGCAAAAGCATTCACACAGTGGCGGGACCGCGCCGGAATTCAACCGGCTTCCCTATTAAGCCTCTAAAGGCACCTTACCGATACTCTTAAATTACTTGTTTAGGTTATCATATGTTTAATATTTCGTCAACCCAAGCCTCTCGTGACTTCAATGTGTTCTATCATACTTCACACTGCCATTGTCGAAATAAAATCTATTTGTTATAATCCTTATGGTGAAAGAAAGGAGATATTATGGAGATTTCTGAACTTATTGCACGCATTAACATATTGGCCAAAAAGAAAAGAACTGTTGGCCTTTCTTCAGAAGAACTGGCAGAACAGAAAGAACTGTATAAGGAATACCTTTCAATAATAAGGTGCCAGGTTAAAACTCACTTGGACAACATCGAAATCGTTGATAGCCCAACGGTTAAACACTGATATGGATACCTTTACTCTTGGTACAGATGCGAAGCCTTGCAGCATTCGCACTTTTCTTGCACAAAAAGGCATATCGCTGACTAATTGGCGCAAGATAAAAAATGAAGGTACTATCCTGGTTAATGGTCTTCCTGCTTCTATCAGCCAGCATCTAAAACCAGGAGACATTGTTTCCTTTTCTGCACCTGTTCCTGCTTCCTCCGTTGTGCCAGAAGTTGGTCCGTTAAAAATCATTTACGAGGATGAATATCTTATTATATTAGATAAGCCTGCAGATATGCTTGTTCATCCAACGGTAAAATCTGCGTCGCATACCCTATCTAACTATCTTGCAGGCTATTATGCCAATAACAATATTACGGCCGCTATTCATCCCATTTTTCGTCTGGACCGCAATACTTCTGGTCTGGTAGTTTTTGCCAAAAAGCCATTCATACAACATCAACTCGCTTCCGGTGCAATCAACAAAGAGTATCTCGCCTTATTAAAAGGAACACCGCCGGCAAAACAAGGAAGCATTGAGGCCCCGATAGGGCGCAAACCTGGCAGTATCATTGAAAGGATAGTGGACGAACAAGAAGGCAAATTTGCCAGGACCGACTACAAGGTATTGGTACAATATACGCCTGTACTCAGCCTTACACGGTTTATTCTTTTCACAGGCAGAACCCACCAAATCAGGGTACATTCAGCCTACATAAACTGCCCGCTTGTTGACGACAACCTTTACGGAGAACCAGGACCACAGTCAAGACATGCTTTACATTGCTGGCGTTTAGAGTTTCAGCATCCTGTAACCGGTATGAAAATTAAGGTGTCCTCGCCTCTGCCCACTGATCTTTTAGAAATTATTACTGCTAGCAAACAAAAATAGCATACTTTTTTGCTGTATTAGTGTGCTATAATTAGGATAAACAAAATACTTGGGGAGGTCGTTTTATGCCATTAGTAACATCTACAGAAATGTTTAAAAAAGCTTATGAAGGCAAGTATGCCGTTGGCGCATTCAATGTCAACAATATGGAAATTATCCAAGGAATTGTGGACGCTGCCAAAGCAGAGCAATCACCACTGATTCTGCAGGTTTCTGCCGGAGCGCGCAAATACGCTAAACACATTTATCTGATGAAACTGGTCGAAGCTGCAGTTGAAGATACCGGTCTTCCTATCTGCCTGCATCTTGATCACGGTGAAGATTTCGAAATTTGCAAGGCCTGTGTTGATGGTGGCTTTACATCGGTAATGATTGACGGTTCCAAACATTCTTTCGAGGAAAACATTGAACTCACAAAACGCGTTGTCGATTACGCTCATAACAAAGGCGTTGTTGTTGAAGCTGAACTGGGCAAATTAGCCGGTGTCGAAGATGCAGTTAAAGTTTCTGCTAAAGATGCAACCTATACAGATCCCGACCAAGCTGTCGAATTTGTTGAACGTACTGGTGTCGACTCATTGGCAATTGCTATTGGGACTAGCCACGGTGCTTATAAATTCAAAGGTAAACCTGAGCTTGATTTTGCCAGGTTGGAAAAAATCAGCAATCTTTTGCCAAACTTCCCGCTAGTATTGCACGGCGCTTCCACCGTACTGCCAGAATTTGTATCACTTTGCAACGAATATGGCGGCAAAATTGATGGTGCCCAAGGTGTTCCTGAAGACATGCTTCTTCAAGCCGGCAAATTCGGTGTTTGTAAAATTAATATTGATACGGATTTACGTTTGGCGATGACAGCTTCTATCCGCAAATATCTTGCTAATAACCCTGGTGATTTCGATCCCCGCCAATATTTGAAACCTGCTCGTCAGGCTATTCAAGACATGGTCACCCACAAAATACGCAGCGTCTTGAACTCAAGCAACCGTCTTTAAGGAATTATCTTAACATAAGAAAAACCCGATTTTATTCATTAACGAATAAAATCGGGTTTATTTTTGTTTATTTTTGTTTATTTGTTAATCATCGGAACTGTATTAGCAGCATGAGGCATTATATTGATTGTATAGTCAGTTTTGCCTTGTTTAGCTAACTCTGCCTGGGCCAATTGCCAAGCCTCTTCTAAACTCTCTACTGGGATTTGGCCTGTTTTGCGCACTATGTCAAAATTCTCTTTTTTGGTAACAAGATATACTGTATTGTTATGTGCCAGAAGTGCAACAGTAAAAGCAATAAAGAAAGGAATTGTAAAGGCTGCACGGCAAGCTTTTTCAAATTCAAGCATATCATCAAAACGGAAAGAATCGGTAAAAGCTGGCGGTTCTTTAACATCAGGGCATTCGAGCATAGCAATCATAATACCGCCTGGTTTCATAGCCATGCCAGCAGTATCATAGGTTTTACTGCCTTGGTACATATTGATATCTTTAGGGAAGCCGCCAGGACTTGCAATAACGACATCAGCTTTTTCTTTAATAGCTACGCCCTGAATCTTCATAACGTCTTTGGTGCCTTCCAACCAGGCATCATACCAGTGGCCAGCTACGATCCGGGAGAATTCTCCTTCAGCATTCATCACGGAGTTGACGAGGAAGCAAGGATTAACCATTTCTGCAACTTCACACATATCTTCATGTAAAGGATTGTCTTCTAATTTTGTACTAGCGCATTTAAGGCTGGCACCTGCACCGACTTCGTCAGCCAAAGCAAGCGAATGGTTCTTTTGAATTGTTATGTCACCAGAAACACCTGGCATGATGCTCTTGCGGCCGCCGCCGAATCCAGCCATCAGATGTACTGTGATGCCGCCTGTCAAAATAACTTTGTCTGCATCCATTACTCTCTTATCTACATAAGCAGGAGTGCCGCGTTTGGTAGTGCCAAGATAAACAAGATTATCCTCATCAGTAGAAAAATGTTGGTAAATCTTGATTCTATCAACAACTTCCTGACTGCATACTGCCACATCCTCTTCATGTGTATGAGCACGATGAGTGCCTTGCGCTATTACGATGAAAATATCTTCATCCGGCACACCGGCAAGATTTAATTCATCAACTATAACCGGTAAAAACTCATTAGTTTTAATCCAGCTGCGAGTAATATCGCTGACTACGATGGCAACTTTGTCACCTTTTTCTACGATTTGCTGCAATGGCTCGGTTCCAATAGGATTACGGATTGCTTCAAGAGTTGCAGCCTTCACGTCATCAATTTTTGTGGAAGGATTACCATTAATAACTTGTAAAACCTTTTCTTCCGGTAATTCTATTTCTTGAGTTCCGTGGCCATAGCCAAAAGAATATCTTTTCAGTGCCATTTTTTGTCCTTCTTTCGTTTGGTATTATGAACAATATTGATATTATTATAGAAGTAATGTGCAAACATGTAAATAGATGTTTGCACATTTTAATAAAATTTAATCTCTTAGTTTAGCTTTAAAAGTTTCACTTACAGCATCTACTACTTTTTTGATGACAATATCAATCTCATCATCTGTCAAAGTTCTGTCACTTGCTTGGAACGTCAAATTGAAAGCCATACTCTTGCAGCCTTCAGCAACTTGTTTGCCTGTATATACGTCAAACACCTTAGCTGTTTGCAGTAATTCGCCTGCATTGGCTTTAATTACTTCTACCAATTCACTCATGGCAATCTCTGTTGGAACAACTACTGCAAGATCGCGGGAAGTACCCGGGAACTTAGGTAAGTGTTTATATTGAGGCACATGTGTTGCTGCCGCAACTAATGGTTCAATCTCTAATTCGAACAGATAAACGGCTTGTGGCAGGCCATAAGCATTCTGCACTGCAGGGTGAGCCTCACCGAAGCAACCAATATATGTACCATTGTATTCTATCATGCAGCTTTTGCCAGGATGCAGATAAGGAGCTGTTCCGGCGACAAACTTCCAGTCTTGCATCTGTAAGTTGTTCAAAAGACCCTCAACGATACCTTTTACATCATAGAAATCAACGTCTTCGCGTCCTTCGTTCCAGTTCAATTCATTTCTCTTGCCGCACAAGGCCATGCAAAGCATTGGTTTTTCTGTTGGGAAACCGCTAAGCGGCAGTTGATCAGCAAAGTAAACGCGACCAACCTCAAAAGTTGCTACCTTGCTATTTTGGCGCGCAACATTGTAGGCTACATTTGCCAGCATGCCAGGTACAAGTGTAGTACGCATGACTTTAAAATCATCCGTAATCGGATTCATGATATCGATTACTTTTCGTCTTGCATCGTCAGCAGCAAGGCCTATTTTATCGAAAGCTGATGGATGAATAAAGCTATAGTTGATTACTTCGTTAATACCTACTGCCACCATATAATCTTTGATTGAATCCTGCACATCATAAATAATGTGCTGTCCGCCTTTTGTAACATCAAGACAAGGAAGATGAGATTCAATATTATCGAGACCATGGATGCGGCAAATTTCTTCGCTGATATCAGCATCGCAGGTAACATCAGGTCGCCAGGTTGGAGCTGTGACAACAAGCTCTGCACCTTCTTCGTGTACACCAAACTGCAGTTTTTCCAGAGTTGCGACCATTTCTTCTTTCGTAATGGCAATGCCAATTCTTGAATTGATTGCTTCCGGACGCACCTTAACTACCGCGGGCACATATGGCACAGGATAAGCATCAACAATGCCAGGAACAGTCTCACAGGCTTCCATGCTTTCCAAAAGATTGGCAGCGCGATTCAGAGCATTCCAGGTCAGCACAGTATCTACACCGCGTTCAAAGCGACTGGAGGCTTCACTGCGCAGGCCAAGTGCACGGCTTGTACGTCTGATGCTGACACCATCAAAGGTCGCTGCTTCCAGCATGACGTTTACAGTTGTGCCGGTAACTTCAGTTTCTAAACCGCCCATTACGCCGCCCAACCCAACGGCATGTATCGCATCACCGATAACAATCATGCTATCGTTCAAAGTTCTCTCCTGTTCGTCAAGAGTAACCAACTTCTCTTCGTTCTCAGCGCGTCTTACAATTAATTTGTGGTCAGCAACTTTATCATAGTCATAAGCATGCATCGGCTGTCCAAGTTCAAGCATGACGTAATTAGTAACGTCAACAACATTGCTGATAGGACGGACACCGCAGGCACGCAAACGTCTTTGCATCCAGCTTGGCGATTCTTTGATTTTGATGTTTTTCAAAACCCGAATTGCAAAACGTGAGCAAAGATCAGCTGCCTTTATTTCTACCTTCGCCATCGCATTAGCGTCGCCAGCTGCGGCTTCTTTTACTTCCATGGCTGGCATTTTAAGATTTGCACCAGTTACAGCGGCTACTTCTCTCGCCAGGCCAATCATGTTGAAGCAATCGCCTCGGTTAGCCGTAAGATCAAAATCATATACAACATCATCAAGACCAAGCACTTCTTTAATATCTACGCCAATCGGTGTATCTTCAGCAAGTAACAGTATGCCTTCCCTTTGTTCCGGCAGCAAGAGTTTAGCGTCCAAGCCAAGTTCGGAAGCAGAACAGAGCATACCATAGGAATCAAGACCACGCATTTTGGCTTTTTTCAGTTTCATGCCGCTTGGCAATTGTGAGCCAACAACAGCAACTGGTACAACTACACCTTTAGTAACATTCTGTGCGCCAGTAAGAATTTGCAGCAACTCACCTGTTCCGACATCAATGCTGCAAACCCAAAGTTTATCGGCATCAGGATGATGTTCTATTTCAGCTACTTTGCCTGTTACAACCCCAGTTAGTCCTTCGCCGAGATAAGTAATTACTTCTACAGGAGTACCGGCTCGCGTCAGCTTGTCCGCCAAAACTTCCGGAGTATCTGTAATTTCTACATATTCTTTTAACCAATTTAAAGATGCTAACATAACAAATCCTCCTTATTTGAATTGACGTATGAAGCGCAAATCATTTTCAAAGAATAATCTCAAATCATCAATACCATATTTAAGCATGGCTATACGCTCAACGCCCATACCAAATGCGAAACCGCTTACTTGTTGTGGGTCATAGCCGCTCATGGTCAATACGTTCGGATGAACCATACCAGAGCCTAATATTTCCAGCCAACCGGAATTCTTACAGACGCGACAGCCTTTGCCGCCGCAAATTACGCAGGAAATGTCCACTTCAGCCGATGGTTCGGTGAAAGGAAAGAAACTTGGACGCAAACGAACTTTTACATTGCTGCCAAACATTTCTTTAAGGAAAAGTTCCAGAGTTCCCTTTAAGTCAGCCAAGCTGATACCCTTATCAATGACAAGGCCTTCCACCTGATGGAACATCGGAGAGTGTGTAGCATCATAATCTCTGCGATAAACTCGTCCCGGTGCAATCATCCTGACCGGCTCATTGCCGCCCTTACTTTGCATAGTTCTTGCCTGTACCGGTGAAGTGTGCGTACGCAGCAAGTATTCTTCCGTAATGTAGAAGGAGTCCTGCATATCGCGTGCAGGATGATCTTTTGGCAAGTTCAAGGCCTCAAAGTTATAATAATCATTTTCTATTTCCGGGCCTTCATTTACGTCAAAACCCATTCTCATGAAAATTTTCTTAATTTCACGCATAGTCAGCGTAATGGGATGCAGATGACCGATTTTCGGTGCTCTGCCCGGCAGTGTAATATCTACCTTCTCATTCGCCAGTTTATCAGCCAAAGCTTTTTCTTCCAAAACTTTGCTATGCTCTTCAATTTTGCCTTCCAATTCTGCGCGCAGTTCATTCACAATCTGCCCGATTTTTGGCCTTTCTTCAGCAGAAAGTGCTCCCATTCCACGCAAAATTTCTGTTAAGGAACCCTTTTTACCTAAATACTGAACTTTTAGGTTTTTCAGCTCTTCCAGTGAAGTAACTGTTTCCAGGTCTTGCAAAGCCTGCTCTTTAAGTGCTTGCAGTTTTTCTCTCATGGTCATCCTCCTAAAAAAAATAAAGCCTCCATCCCCCTGAAGGGGCGAAAGCTCTGTTTCCGCGGTACCACCCTAATTTATTTCTCATATGTCTTAACGCGACCAACGTTCAGCCTACACAGCATTGCCTTCAGCCAAAACACTCAGAAGTGAACTTCTGTCCAAATGTAGCATGCGGCTCTCAGCCTTGTCCGCAATTTCTGTATCGCATTTAAGACATACTCTCTTCGTCATAGTGATAAAAATATTTAATTAACAAGCTAAATTATAGCACATCAATTGATTTTGTGACAAGCTTTCGCCTGACACATTCGAAAAGAATTATACCTGTCGCGATTGCAGCATTCAAAGATTCAGCATTACCCGGCATAGGTATATAGACTCTTTTTTCAGAAGCTGACAATAGTTCAGTACTTACTCCTTCAGCTTCGTTACCAATAACGATAGCTGTGCGCTTTGCTAACTCTTCACCATAAATGCTGCGGCCACCTTCTAATGAACTACTCCATAATGACCAATTATTATCTTTGCACCAGCTTATAAATTCACTTTTATTCTGTGCATTTCTGATTGGCAGATGAAAAAGTGACCCCATGGCAGCACGAACTGCTTTAGGTGCAAATGCATCCGTACAACCTTCCAGTAGTATGACACCGGTAATACCAGCCGCATCAGCCGTTCTAATCATTGTCCCCAGATTGCCAGGATCACGCACTTCATCCAATACCAGCAGAACGCCTTCATTCTCTTGGTTAAAATCATTTAACTCGCATGTTTTCTTTCTGACAACCACAAGAATACCCTGTGGAGTATCTGTATCACTCAAGCGCTGCATTACTTCAGGCGTAACCTCAAAAATTGCTGCGCCAAGAGTTTCTAACCTATCAACAATTCCTCTTAACCTTGCAGATTCAATCGTAACATCAACAAAAGCACGTAAAACATCCCATCCTGAATTCAAAACCTCTTCAGTGCTGCGCACGCCTTCAATAATAAAGGCATCAGCAGTATTGCGGTACTTCTTCAATTTTAGTTCGCAAGTTTCTTTTATAAGCTGATTATTTACACTGCTGATTGTCTTTTTCACATCTTTGACTCCAATGTTTTAATACTTTCACGTGTTCCCAAAATGACCATAATGTCACCAGCTCTTATCTTATCGTGTGGATCAGGATTTACCAACATTTGGCCATTTCTTCGTAAAGCAACTACTGTGACATTGTATAAACGGCGCATCTCCGCTTCGCTCAAGCTCTTGCCTACCATTGATTTAGGTGCACCAATTTCCATAATACTTAAATTGTCAACTAGTTCTATGTAATCGACAATATTGCTGTCAGCAAGATTATGTCCAACGCGCAAACCCATATCGCGTTCCGGATAAATTACCTTGTCCGCGCCTATTTTCTCCAGCATACGACCATGCAGCGAGGTCGATGCTTTTGCTAATATAAAAGGAATTCCTGTCTCTTTTAGCATCAATGTGCACATCATGCTTGCTTCTAAATCGCCGACAGCAACTATCGCGACATCGAAATTACGTAATCCTAAAGCTTTAAAAGTTTCTTCATCCAAAAGATCCGCCATAACCACATGTGTGAGTTCATTGCTTAGACTCTGTACAATTTCTTCATCATTATCTACGCCTAAGACATCATGACCTAAACTATACAAAGTTCTTGCCACACTGATGCCAAAGCGTCCAAGTCCTAATACAACATACTGTTTTTTGTTCTTTTCCATGGTAATTCTCCTATCCGATAATTATTTTTACTTCAGGATATTTGATTTTATCCGGCTGAGGCTTCTGCAGCAATAACATTGCAAAAGTAAGAACACCGACTCGACCGGCATACATGGTACATATTAAAAGCAACTTGCTTGTATCAGATAAATCACGCGTTATACCTGTTGAAAGTCCAACCGTGCCAAACGCTGATGCTACTTCGAATAAAACCTGGATAATTGGCATTTCTTCAATCGAACTTATTGCCATAGTTACACTTGAGATTAAAATCAACGCCAGCACTAAGATTGTAAATGCTTTGTTTACTGCCTTTTTGCTTACTCTGCGTTCAAAAATTACTATATCGTTTCTGCCTCTTAATACGGACCAAGCCGACATCAAAATTACAGCTAAAGTAGTTGTCTTGATACCACCGCCGGTAGAGGCAGGAGAAGCTCCTATAATCATAAGAATTACCATCAGAAACAAAGAACTGTCTTCCAATTTCTCCAAGGGAAGCGTATTAAACCCTGCAGTCCTTGGTGTTACGGCTTGAAACATACTTGCCAGCCACTGGTCAGCATAGGATAGGTTAGCAAGCGTATTAGGATTATTGAGTTCGATAAGTCTGAAAATCACAGTCCCTGCCAGAACGAGTGCCGCCGATGCTAAAATAACCACTTTACTATGTACAGTCAAAGACTTAAAGCGGCGTTTTGTTAAAACATCGTCCATGACAATGAAGCCCAAGCCGCCCAATGTAATCAAAGACATAATACAGAAATTGACAACGCCATCATCGGCGAATTTTGTCAGACTGTCATAGTTGCCAAACAAATCAAAGCCTGCGTTGCAAAAAGCTGAAACAGAATGCCAGTATCCCATGTAGAGAGCTCTCTCCCCATACATTGGATAGAAATGAAAGGCAAGTATTGACCCAAATATGAACTCAATGCAGAAAGTGTATTTAATGATATGAAGGACCATACGCACAACTCCGGAAACAGTTTCCTGATTCAGTGCTTCCTGAATTAATAGACGCTCCCGCAAATTAATTCTTTTGCCTATTGCAACACTAATCAGCGTTGCAAAGGTCATAACGCCAAGACCACCTAATTGAATAAGTACTATGATAACCATTTGCCCAAAGGTAGTAAAATATGTACCGGTATCAACCACAACAAGACCAGTAACACAGACTGCTGATGTTGCGGTAAAAAGAGCATCCACAAACGAAAGTGATTCAACACCTGCGCTTGCTGCAGGCAACATTAATAACACTGCACCAATTAAAATCAAAGCGAAAAAAGTCAGTGCTACTAATTTATATGTTGTGAGATGCTGCAACAATCTGATTATTATCACAAAAATTGCCTCCCTTGGCAAATCGCTCACTCACCGTGTATTCTACACCTTAAAACAAGGTTAGACAATGATAATTTTAGCATAAAACACCTGAAGCAACTGCTCCAGGTGTTTAAAAGTTGAAAAATATTTTAAATTATTAAAATTACAGTGCTGCTTTGGCAACTTCAACCAATTTGGTGAAAGCGGCTGCATCATAGATAGCCATATCAGCCAAAACTTTGCGGTTCATTTCAATGCCGGCTTTATTCAGACCATACATGAAACGGCTATAGCTCATGCCGTTAGCACGGGTTGCAGCATTAATACGAGCAATCCACAAATTACGGAATTCACGTTTCTTAGCACGACGGTCACGTCTTGCATAAGAAAGTGCCTTCATTACGGTTTCGTTAGCTTTTTTGAACAATTTGCTCTTGCTGCCGCGATAACCTTTTGCTAATTTCAAGATCGCTTTATGACGTCTGTGTGCAGTGACACCTACTTTAATTCTTGCCATGGTTAATCCTCCTCAAATTTCCTCTGTTATTATGCGTACGGCAGCATTTTTGCTACGCGTTCATGATCTGTCTTGTGAACAAGAGCTGCTTTGCGCAGACTTCTCTTGCGCGCAGGAGATTTATGTTCAAGAATGTGGCTAGTAAACGCTTGGGAACGCTTGAATTCACCTGTACCCGTTACTTTAAAACGTTTAGCAGCACTTCTACGAGTTTTCATCTTTGGCATAGGAAACATCCTCCTTATTATTTGTTAACTTTTGGCGAAACAATCATAATCATGTTTTTGCCTTCTAATTTGGCTGCCCTTTCGATGACGGCTAAGTCTTCGAGTTGTTTAGCCATTTTAGTTAATAGAACTTCTCCCAGTTCAGGATGTGATAACTCACGACCGCGGAACATAATAGTGACTTTGACTTTATCGCCATCTTCCAAGAACCTGACTGCATTCTTGAATTTAACGTCGAAATCATGATCTTCAATGCCTGGGCGAAGCTTAACTTCTTTGATATCAAAGGTTTTTTGCTTCTTACGAGCTTCTTTTTCACGTTTTTGCTGCTCGTAACGATACTTGCCGTAATCCATAATCCGGCATACCGGCGGTTTTGCATTCGGCGCAATTTCGACCAAATCCATATGACGTTCCAATGCTAAGTTCAAAGCATCTCGACCGGACATAATGCCAAGCTGTTCGCCTTCGTCAGCAACGACACGCACTTCACGAGCCCGGATTTCTTCATTGATACGCAAGCTTTCTTTGCTTATAACAATTCACCTCCAAAAAATACTAAAGCGGGTAGACTCAATAGTCCACCCGCTGATAAAAAACAATATCATTGACCCTGTCGGACGTTAGTCGCAAGGTGAGAAGCGGATGGCTTCTACTTCGTTACTTGAGAATTGTAGCATAACGCAGCAATTATGTCAAATATTTATTTCTTTTCTGCTATTTCTTTCTGCAGCATTGCAATAAAGTCATCCGCCTTCATAGCACCAAGATCTCCTTCACTGCGGCGGCGAACTGCAACAGCACCCTCTTCAACCTCTTTGTCGCCTATAACAAGCATGTATGGAATCTTTTGTACTTGCGCTTCACGAATCTTATAGCCGATTTTTTCATTGCGGTCATCCAAATAAACCCTGAGACCCAAGGCAAACATTTTATCGTTAAGTTCTTTGGCATAAGCAACATGTTTATCAGTTATCGGCAGAATACGTACTTGGGTTGGAGCCAGCCATGCTGGGAAAGCACCGGCATAATGCTCAATCAAGATACCGATAAATCTTTCAATGCTACCGTACACAACGCGATGTATCATAACAGGTCTATGTTTCAGGCCGTCTTCTCCGGTATAGGTCAGATCAAATTTTTCTGGCAGCTGCATGTCCAGCTGGATAGTACCGCATTGCCATGTACGACCAATAGAATCAGTCAGATGGAAGTCAATCTTTGGTCCGTAAAAAGCACCATCGCCTTCATTAACAACGTATGCAAGACCAAAATCTTCCATTGCATCACGCAGTGCATTAGTTGTCTTTTCCCAGGTTTCAGCATCACCCATGGAATCTTCAGGACGAGTTGACAATTCAGCATGGTATTTCAAACCGAAAGTTCCATAAACCTGATCAAACAATTTTATTACATTTTGGATTTCTTCTTTTATTTGGCTTGGCATCATGAAAATATGTGCATCATCTTGTGTAAAGCAACGCACACGGAACAAACCATGAAGCGCGCCTGACAATTCATGTCTGTGTACAAGTCCTAGCTCACCGGCACGAATAGGCAGTTCTTTATAGCTATGAGGTTTAGTCTTATAGACCAGCATACCGCCTGGGCAGTTCATTGGTTTGATGGCAAAATCCAATTCGTCAATCTTAGTAAAATACATATTTTCTCTGTAGTGATCCCAATGTCCTGATTGCTCCCACAAACTGCGGGATAGGATCATAGGTGTTTTAATTTCCTGGTAACCATATTCTCTGTGGATTTGACGCCAATAATCTTCAAGCTCATTGCGGATAATCATGCCATTTGGATGAAAGAAAGGAAAACCAGGTCCTTCATCTTGAATGCTGAAAAGATCAAGTTCCTTGCCAAGTTTACGATGATCACGTTTCGCAGCTTCCTCAAGCATATTAAGGTAAGCATCAAGCTCTTCTTTAGTGTTAAAAGCAGTTCCGTAAATACGCTGCAACATTTTATTCTTTTCATTCCCGCGCCAATAAGCTCCGGCAATACTTTGCAATTTAAATGCTTTAACACGGCCTGTTGTCGGGCAATGAGGTCCAGCACAAAGATCAAGAAAATCGCCCTGCTGATAAATGCTGATAATAGCATCTTCAGGCAAATCATTAATCAACTCAACCTTATATGGTTCTTCCATCTTTGCGAACATTGATAGAGCTTCGGCTCTGGGAAGTTCATTACGAACAAGCGGAATATTGGCTTTAACGATTTTTGCCATTTCTTTTTCGATAGCTGCTAAATCTTCCGGTGTAAAGACATGCTCGCTATCAAGATCATAATAAAAGCCATTAGCAATAGCCGGCCCAATAGCAAATTTGGTGCCTGGGAATAAATGTTGAATTGCTTGTGCCATAACATGAGCTGCTGTATGGCGAATAGCATGCAGCCCTTCCGGAGTATCTGCCGTTATAAATTCTACCGATGCATCATTTTCCAGAATATCTGTAAGATCCTTGTTTTTGCCGTCAACAACTGCCAGTAAAGCTACCTTTCCTAATTTTTGTGACAAGTTTTTTGCTACTTCCAGAAGCGTTACTCCTGCAGCATATTCCCTTGTGCTGCCATCTTTCAAAGTTACAATAATATTAGCCATAAAAACCCTCCTAAACAATATATTCATCTAAATAAATAACTAAAACTACAAAATAAAAAAACTCCATCCCTGTAAAAGGGACGGAGAATTCCGCGGTTCCACCCTGATTGATTCCTTAATGAATCCACTCGGTACCGTTAACGCCGGTTTTACGAAACTTTATACTTGCGCGAACACGTTCCAAAGTTAGTTTGAAGGTGGTTATAAACATCTTTTTACCAAACTGCTTCCAGCCAAGGCAGTTTTCTCTGGATGGGCTTATGCTGATGTTTCTTCCTTCGCATTACCTGTAGTTATTTTGATTTATCACTAATTATAACACACTCTTTTTCCTTGTCAATATTTCGCAATAACAATAAAAACGCATATGACGCACAAATAATATTGTCTTAAATAATCACAAGCAATTTTGTCTCAAAACACAAAGTATCCCTTGGGCAAGGGTTAAAGAGTTCCTCTGGCCGCTTCCACACGCGACAATTCGCCTGCAAGCACTCGGTCGCTGATGTGCAGCAGGCCCGTCACTTCTTTAGCCCTTACCTCTCTTGCCCGACTATTAAAGAACCCGTATCCAAGTTTTAATGTTTAGCTTTTTCTGAGCTATTTTCCTTTGTGCCTCCGAATATTTTGTAATATGAGTAAAAAGCGTAGTATAATGAGGCTGTATCTATCTATTTTCTAAAAAAGTGAGCTGAGTACCCTGAACATTTTAATTAAACTTTTTATTTTTTTCGCATTTAGCATAATATCAATTTCAGCAACTGCCGAAGCAAACAAGAAAATAGTGTACATCCCATTAGATAATCGTCCGGTTTGTCTTGACTACGTTAAGCAAACTATTACGGCAGCAGGCTATGATCTGGCTGTGCCTCCTGAAAAATTGCTGGCTGATAATGAACACACTGGCAATCCTGGAGCGCTTTGGTCCTGGCTTAATAATGCTGTCCAGGATGCCGATGCAGCAGTTTTAGCAACAGACAGTTTAATTTACGGAGGCCTAGTAGCTTCCAGAACGCACTATGACTCAGAAACACTGCTTCTTGCCAGAATACAAAATTTTCAAGAATTGCGAGAAAATCATCCCAGCCTTAAAGTCTATGCCTTTTCAACAGTTATGCGCACACCTCGTCAAAGTTTTGGTAAGGTAGAACCATCTTACTATACTAAATACGGGCCCGATATTTTTTTGCTTTCTCAATTAAACGACAAAGAAGAAGGTCAAGGTCTTACTTCAAACGAAAAACAGAAGAAAAAAGAATTGCTGGAGCGCCTTCCACAAAAACAACTTACAGACTGGTTGGAAAGGCGTCAAAAAAATTACCATGTGAACTTATTGCTTACCAATCTTGTAAGAGCAAGAACACTGCATTATCTTGCTATTGGCAAAGACGATGATGCGCCTTTTTCTCAAACACATATGGAGAGCCGACATCTAGTCGAAGCAACTCTGGAGTTGTCAGAAAACCATTTCAAAATACTTCCCGGCGTAGACCAGCTTGGTCTTTTATTACTTACCAGAGCTATCAATGAACTTAGTAACGAGCAACCTGTTGTCCATGTTATTTATTCTGAGGGTGTCGGCAAGAATACTTTGCCTTATTATTCTGACCAACGTTTATCTTCTTCCGTCCCTGATCAAATCCAAGCCATAGGCGGCCGTGTTGCCGAACTTCCTAACAATGCCGATCTTATCCTTGCTGTTAACACACCTTTCGATGGCATAACAAAAGATTCTACTGCTGATGATAATTTGTTTTTCTCATCAATATATAACAAAAGATTTATCAACCTTATCTCCAACTTTGTTAGTAAAGGAAATGCCTTGGCTATAGGCGATATCTCATACGCAAATGGATCCGACAATGGCTTCATGGAAGAACTGTTCAAACATGATTTGCTAGAAAAAATAGTTGCTTATTCCGGTTGGAATACTGCTGATAATACAATTGGCTATGCCCTTGCACAAGGTATCTTAGCAAAAAAGATGTCAGTTGCTGACAAAAACACCTTGCTGCAAACGCGCTATTTGGATGACTGGGTCTATCAGTCCAACATACGTCCGCACCTCAGCAATTCACTTAGCAGAAATAACCCTAACATCATTTATGACTTTACTCCTTTCCATAAAGAAATTGTCGAGGCAACCTATAACTTATATGCGCAATATTTAAAAAAAGATCACTTTCTCCAAGATACTAACTTCAAAATTGATTTTCCTTGGAAAAGACTTTTTGAGATTAACGTAACTATCCAAAATAAATAATAAAAAACGTGTTACTGCTTTGGCAGTAACACGTTTTTTTAACGCATATTAATAAATTGCAGGTCAACGCCGAAATCACCTTGCCTGAGTAATTGAATAACGGCCTGTAAATCGTCCTTTTTTGCACCTGATACACGAACCTGATCATCCTGCATCTGTGCTGTTACCTTAAGCTTCGATGCTTTGATTGCAGCTATGATATCTCTTGCCTTTTCCTTGGGAATCCCCTGCTCAATATCAATTGTCTGTCTAACAGATCCTTTCGAGGCTGGCTCAACTTTTCCAGGCTTCAAGCATTTTAGTGGTATATCCCTTTTTGCCATCCTCTGTCTCAGAACATCAAGTATCGCCGACAGTTTATATTCATCTTCGCCTGTAAGTTTCAAACATTTTTCCTCTAACTCAATGCTGGCGTTGGAACCTCTGAAATCAAAACGTTGCCCGATTTCTTTTTTGGTTTGGTTAACAGCATTATCCATTTCTTGCATATCAACTTGCGACACAACATCAAAAGAACTATCCTTTGCCACTGCAAACACCCCTTTAGCAATATTCACTGCTTTACTCTCAGAAGATATTTTAACACGGCTGCCCCTATCTCTTCAATAAAAAAAGGTGCTACTGCATTCACAGTAGCACCTCCATAAAAATCAAATATGCACGGTTCTATCCATAACTTCTTTCTTTTTAGCGTCGTTAAACCGCGGCAAAGTGCTCAAATAACCAGTAATACGACGTACTCTCACAATACTATCGTAGTGTGGTTTAACCAAAACATCATCACCTGTAAGCGATAAATCAACAGATAACAAAGTCTTATGTGGCATAACCTGTAACTGTTCTCCAACATAAATAGAAGCCTCTTGCTCCGTGATACCGTCGCAGCAATTAACCTGCACTCCACTCATTTCAAATACCATAATTCTCGACCTCCGCACCAATAATTACTACCCCTATATATTACGATAGATTGGTGTTAGTGTCAAGTTTTTTTACAATATATAGTGCTTTTATTATCAATTGTAGGCAATTTGCACTATATTTAGTTTTTTCTCTAAATTTGCTCCCGGCCTTCCATGTTGTTAACAAGTCTGCGCAATTCATACTTAATTACATCACTCGCTGGTGTACTGATTGGAATATCTTCTGTTTCAAAATAACGCAGCTTCTTGACAAGCATTTTGTCATTCTCTGTTTTATAAACATAGATGTCAGCTGAAGCAATAACTTGCTGCAAAACATCTCCCGCATCATGCCACAAGAAACCCCATGAGTGCACAAGCTGTTCTTCCATTCTGTTTACGGCCAAAATTACAACCACCTGTGCAGGTATTTGAGCAGAAATTTTTTGCAATGTTTGCTTATCCAGCTTAGAAGTTGACAAGCCGCTTTCTTTTATAACCTTCATGGCTGCGTCCGTTGGTTCAGAGCTTTTAATAATTTCATAATACGGAACGTGATATGCCTGTCGTACCTGCTCACGCCATGACAAAAAATCTTTCTCTCCCGCATTTTGAGAATAATCAATTACCACAAAAGCAACCGGTTTATACTCAAAAGCTGCTTCACTCTTTGTGCAAACAGAAAAAATAGAAATAAAGACACAAAGAAATCCTAATAACCATTTTTTCACCACTTCAATCCCTCCTTTGATAAAAAATATCTTGAACACTGCCATTTTCCAAAGATAAGTTTAAGAAAGAAGCTAAAGTCTGACCGATATCAGAGAATGTCTTCATAGGCTGCAACACTTGAGGCCTTACCTGTTTGCCAAAAAATAAGGCTGGAATTTTTTCTCTTGTATGATCACTGCCGACCCAAGTCGGATCACAACCATGATCTGCTGTAATAAGAACAATATCAGAAGACTGCATACTTTTAAAAAGCTCCGGCAGTCTTGTATCTACATATTCAAGTCCCGCAGCATAACCAGGAACATCCCGCCTATGTCCGTATGACGAATCAAAATCAACAAAATTAGTAAATACTATACTATTGTCCTCAGCCTCACGCACAGCTTGAAGCGTGGTATCGAATAATTCTTTAAGACCAGTTGCCGGATAATGTTTACTAATGCCACGATGTGCGAAAATATCGGCAATTTTTCCTATAGCATGTACTTGACCGCCTCTTTCAAACAGCTTATCCAACAGTGTTTTCTCAGGTGCAGGTACCGCATAATCATGCCGATTGCCGGTTCGTACGTAATTCTGCGGATTATCACCAACAAATGGGCGTGCTATAACACGCGCTATATGGTAGGGCTGCACTAGTTTAAAAGCGACCTGACATAAAGCATATAATTTTTCCAAACCAAATGTTTCTTCATGAGCAGCTATCTGCAAAACACTATCAGCTGAAGTATAAACAATAGGTTTACCAGTTCTGCAATGTTCTGGGCCCAATTCTTTAATAATCTCTGTCCCTGAAGCATGTTTATTGCCAAGTATCCCAGGGATCCGGCCATCTTCAATGAGTTTACTTAATAAAGCATCCGGGAAACTGTTTTCTTTTGCTGAAAAATAACCCCAATCAAACCTGACAGGTACACCCATCATTTCCCAATGCCCGCTCAAAGTATCTTTGCCCTTGCTTATTGGTGAAGCACAACCACATGCCCCAGACAAATTTTGATCGTTTTCACTTAAAGGAAAACTTAATTTTTTGCCCCTGCTGATCTCAGCAGCATGTCCCAGTCCCAGCATGTTCATATTCGGCAAAAATAAATAATTTGGTCGTCCGCTCCCATCTTTCCTATTCCTGGCACACCACTCAGTAATATGCCCTAAGGTATCAGCACCTGCATCCCCAAACTTTGCGGCGTCTTCCGCATAACCAATGCCGAAAGAATCTAATAATAAAATAATTACTCTGCTCATTTTTCATTTTCCTTCTTTAGTCATATTAAATAAAGCTCTTTTTACAACATTTATGAACCGCTCAGAAGCCAGTTGATATACATCAGCAGATGCAACATGTTCACTGTGCGTTCTTTGCGCAACCACTCCGCAAATTGAGCCAGCTGCCAAGCCCATGCTTTGTGCCACAATAAAAAGAGTCGCGGTCTCCATTTCATAATTGCAAGCTCCTAAAGCTTGCCATTCTTTTAACGAACCCTGCAAAGCTCGCGATACATAACCAGTAAAACTGTCATAACGTTCCTGTCCAGGCCAAAAAGTGTCCGACGAAACAGAAATACCAACATGATAAGGCACTTCGACCTCGCCAGCTGCTTCCACAAGGGCATTCGTAAGTTTCAAAGACGCAACTGCAGGAAACTCAATCGGCGCATAATGCCTGGAGGCGCCATCAAGACGCACAGCAGCATTATTAATAACGACATCGCCTAATTTGATTTTTTCCTGAATAGAACCTGTTGTACCAACTCTTATAAATTTTTTAATCCCTATCCTGGCGAATTCTTCCATGCCGATACTTACCGAAGGTCCGCCCATACCAGTCGAACAGACAAGAATCGGTTTGCCGTTAATATATGTAAGCCAACTTGTATATTCCCTGTGGCTGGCGATAAATTCGGCTTCTCCAAATGCTTTAGCCAGTACTTCTACCCTGCCCGGATCTCCTGGTAAAATCGCATACTCTGCTTTTTTGATCATTGAAGTAGAAAGACCTGTATGATACAGAACTTCATTAAAAGCTGCTAAGTTTCCCATGCTATCACCTTCTTTTAAAAAACTACTATTCTTTTAATATTCGCTATCAACATGACAGTACCTTCCAAAGTATATGAAAAAGAAAAATACCCGCAGCATCATGCAACGGGTATAATAATCAATCTTCAGCTATTTCACTTATTACAACTTCGTCCACTTTGTCACTTTCCATAAGTGTCACGTCGATTATTTCTTTTTGTGCAGTTGGCACATTTTTACCGACGAAATCCGCTCTGATAGGAAGTTCTTTGTGTCCGCGGTCAATTAACACAGCAAGTTCAATCGCTTTCGGCCGCCCCATATCAATTAAAGCATCCAAGGCAGCTCTGATTGTACGTCCTGTGTAAAGCACATCATCGACAAGAATAATTACCTTACCGCTGATATTAAAATCCAGCTCCGTGCCATGAACTATTGGATTGTAAGCCAAGGTCGATAAGTCGTCACGATAAAGAGTGATGTCCAAAAAACCTACTGGCACTTTCACGTTTTCAATGTTTTCGATTTCTTTCGCAATACGCTGCGCCAAAGGTACGCCACGTGTGCGAATACCCACCATGATGATATTTTCAACGCCCTTGTTCTTTTCAATAATTTCATGAGCAATACGCACGATTGCACGACGCATTGCAGCGGCATCCATTATAACATTTTTCTTTACCAGTCTGCTCATAGCTGATACCTCCAATATTTAACTTTAAAACTGACCATTTCTTAAACGCGTAATTATTTTCTTCATATCTTCCGGAATTGGCGCTGTAAAAAACATTTCCTCGCCTGTACGAGGATGTTTAAAAGTTAATTCATAAGAATGTAAGGCTTGTCCATTAATGGCAAAAGGTGTTTTCTGTGGAGAATATTTAGGATCACCAACAACGGGATAACCCAGATATTCCATATGCACACGAATCTGATGCGTACGACCTGTCAGCAAGCGGCACTGCAAAAGCGTAAAACGGCCAAAGCGCTCCAGCACTTCGTATTCAGTAATAGCTTCTCTGCCATTTTTACTGACTACAGACATTTTTTTTCTATCTTTACTGTCACGTCCAATTAACGTTTCAATGCGGCCGCTATCTTGTTTAACGTTACCACGAACGACAACAAGATAAGTTCTTCTTGCACTTTTAGTCTGAATTTGTTCTGACAAAGAAGTATGTGCAGCATCATTCTTAGCAACAATCATAACTCCGGAAGTATCTTTATCCAAACGATGGACGATCCCAGGGCGAATTACCCCATTAATTCCGGAAAGATTTTTGCAGTGATAAAGAAGAGCATTAACAAGCGTCCCGGTATAATTGCCAGCAGCCGGATGCACTACCATGCCCCGAGCTTTATTGACAACGACGACATCTTGGTCTTCATATAAAATATCAAGCGGAATATTTTCCGCAATCAATTCTAACGGAACAGCTTCCTGATAGCGAATAACAAAGTTTTCTCCATCCTTGACCTTGTGATTAGCCTTAACAACTTTCTGTCCGACTGTTATGCGCTCTGCATCCATCATCTTTTGTATATTAGCACGCGACAAGTTCAGTTTTTCAGCAAGAAAGACATCTGCTCTTTTGCCCGCGTCTTCAAGCGCAGCGGTTTCTGTTTCAATTAGTTCGTTTTCTGTAATTCCATCTTTATCGTACTCCATAAAATCAACCCTACTCCCAAACATATAGCGATATCGGCCACATTAAAAATCGGCCAGATGCGTAAATCAAAAAAATCTATTACCAACCCTATCCTTATACGGTCAATCAGATTACCCAATGCACCGCCGGCAAAGAGTGCTATGCCAAACTGAACCATTCTAGTTTCAGACAGAATAACATGTCTGTAGTAAAACAAAAATGCCAGCACGGCAAGAGCCGTAAGGACAAAAAACCAGCGATTATTTTCCAAAATACCAAAAGCTGCACCAGGATTTAAAATAAAAGTTAAATGAAAAATTCCATCAACAATTGGAATGCTCATTCCTTCAATCATTTTACTGGCTACTATATATTTTGTAAATTGGTCAACAATTACAACTAATGCAGCAATCATTATTAATAGCATCTATTCACCCTACCACATGAAATTAATAATTAATTATAACAGAAAAAGAGAATGACAACAACTCTGCATAGCAGTCAAGATATAAGTAAAATAAAGAAAAAGCGTTATCCCTGTAAAAGAGATAACGCTTTTGTGACAGAATAATTATAAATTAGTACAGAATTTTATTAGCAATGACCAATCTTTGAATCTGGTTGGTTCCTTCGTAAATTTGCATGATTTTAGCATCACGCATCATTTTTTCAACAGGATATTCTCTTGAATAGCCATAACCGCCCATAATCTGAACAGCATCTGTGGTAACCTGCATTGCTACGTCAGCAGCATAACATTTTGCCATGGCAGCTTCTTTTGTAAAATTCATCCCTTGATCACGCATCCAGCATACTTTTTGCACCATCAAACGTGCTGTCTCTACTTTGATTGCCATATCAGCAACCATTGCCTGTATCATTTGGAAAGAAGCGATTGGCTGACCAAATTGCTTTCTTTCTTTTGCATATTTTACTGCTACATCAAGTGCTGCCTGCGCAAGACCTACAGAAACAGCCCCAACGAATGGGCGAGCCGAATCCAAAGTAGTCATTGCAATACGGAAGCCTTCACCTTCACGACCAACACGGTTTTTAGCTGGGATAACAACATCCTGCAGAATTAATTCGCAAGTATTGGAAGGGCGAATACCCATTTTGTCTTCCTTTTTACCAACTTTAAAACCTGGAGTGCCTTTTGGCACAATAAAAGCAGTCAAACCACGAATGCCGCCGCTTTTTCTGGTGTTAGCAAATACTAAGAAAGTATCTGCGATACCAGCATTGGTAATAAAAGCTTTTGAGCCATTAAGAATATAATTATCGCCATCCTTAACAGCTGTAGTTGATACACCGCCTGCGTCAGAACCAGCGTTAGGTTCTGTTAAAGCAAAGGCAGCCAAGCCGCCTTCATTTAGAAGATTGCAATGCTCGACCTTTTGCTCTTCGCTGCCGCTTAGCAAAATAGGATAAGACGCCAAAGAATTTGCCGCCATGGAAGTGGCAATACCGGCACAGCCTTTGCCCAATTCTTCATAAATCATAGCAACTGTTACGCTGTCCAAACCAGGTCCACCATATTCTTCTGGAACGATAAGATTCAAAAGCCCCATATCTGCGGCCTTCTCCATCAAGCCAGGCATAGCCTCATTATTCCTGTCCATCTCACCAGCAAATGGAGTAATTTCCTTGTTTACAAACTCGCGTACCATTTCCTGTAATTCTAATTGGTCTTCATTTAAAGCAAAATCCATTTTGTCCTCCTACTTCCAGGCCGAAGCCGTGTATTTATGTCTTTTTTATTTTTCACATAACAATGGTTAATTTTACCATTTTCTAGGGATTTCGTCAAAAAAACCGTCAACTGACATAGTAGTTAGTGCTGAAGCAATAAGAAAACCAGTCTCGTCCTTTATTTCTGATGCTATTACCATTGTCCTGCGTCCATGATGTTTAATGACACTGTTAACTTCTACTATCTTGCAAGTAGAAATACCTTTTGTCAAATTCACACTAAAGCTTAAAGTTCCCGCCCTGACTCCAACGCTTGCGCCTGTAACTTTTGAAGCAACATCGATCAATGCTGTAAGAACACCGCTTTGTACAAAACCTTGCTTACTGAGATGTCTTGTTGGTTCAATGCTAAGACTAACCTTTGCGCTGCCGCAACAGATTTCATCAATCTTTATATGAGAAAAAACAGGCACAAAGATGGCCTTGTCATAAATATCCATAACAAGATTGGAAATACTTGGTGAGCTCAAATCTCTGACACCTTCTCTACATAGTATAAATAAGCAAAGACTTGCAACCAAACTGTAAGGCTTCGGCTCTGCTATCAAAGGCTATATCAATAATATTACCCTTAATAGAGCCACCTATATCAGCCGCAACCGCTTTTCCATATCCTGGAATGTAAATATCCGTACCAAGAGGTATTGTTCCAGGATCAACGGCAATGATACCCTTACGGACAGCAAGCCCTGTAGCGGTTGTACCGCCGCAGCCAGGATCCTGAGAAGAATATGCTGTTGCCTCTACGAAAAAATGATGCTTAAACTTTGAAAAATCAAGTTTGCTTTCCTTCGCAAGAAGATCTTCTAATTCCTTAGTGACAACACCATCCTGCGGCTTATTCATTTTACGTTGAAAATCTTTAACAGCCATTTCTGTCATAGAGCCAAAATCTTGGTCAATAGTGCCGTCATAAAGTTTTATTTCCCATAACATTGCCTGTACCTGCCCAACAATTTCTTCGTTCATACCGCGCTTGGCAATAATTTCTGAAGAAGAAAACCCAATGGCAGGAAAAAGAAATAATATGAACAAACTAATTAAAAAGATGTTGAAAGGTTTTTTCATTTCAGCCTCCCATACCAAACTTTTTTAGCAAAATACACCAATTTTGCAAATACACTGTCCATTTTAGCATATTTATGTTCAGGCCTCAATATTTTTCAAAAAAAACAGGCGGCTGCGCCGCCTGTTTAATAGTTCCAGCATTAATCAATAATGTTTAATTTGTAGTCATGATACAAAGCTCTGAGTTCTGCCATCTTAGCAGCCATTTCCAATTGCAAATCGGAAGCTTTCGCAAAATCTTCTTCACGAACTGCTTTGCGGATTTGCGTTGCCAGACAAAGTCCATCTGCACTATCTTTAAATAAGAAACGTCTGACTTCAGCAATCTTGTTCCAAAGTTCATCATCCCAAACAGATTCGCCTTCTTCATGCATGCAGTACATTTCTAATACTTCAGCAAGATTATCAGGAAGAATGCGGTTAACCAGTTCTGTCTTCCAACGAATTAAAGCACCTTGTACGAAAGAATCTACAAAAGCCGGTTTAATAATGTTGTCTTTCGTAAGAACGGCTGTCTTTTCTGGATGTTCTTTGAAGGCACACATATTTTCCCAAACAGTTGCTGGTGGTTTGCCAAAGAGCTTATTGCGTTGTTCATCTGAGAAGTCCTCAAAAACATCTTCTTCTGTACGATATTCTCTCTCCTTTTCAAGGTAGAAACCTTCCGTACCGTGTTTTTTGGACAATTCAGCACATAAACCATCTAAGTCTTTGCCTGATTCCAAAGCTGCTTTGATGCCATCCATCATACCAAGATAAAATGCAGCTAAAGCTAAATAAGTATTAGTATAAGGATTTGGAGAACGCATTTCAAAGCGAGTTGCCATTGGGTTATCAATATCACGAACCAAACCAGCCAAAATAGTTCTGTTACGGGAAGGTACATCTGGAGTATGTCCTAAAGAAGTAACTATACAAATAGGTGCTTCGAAACCAGGTTTCAAACGATTCAGCGAATCATTGGTCGAAGAAACAAAAGGATTAATGACCTCATAATTTTTCAGCAAGCCCATAATAGCGCCATACCCAATTGCAGAAAGGAATTCTTTCTTCATATCAGTCGGTGACATGAGATTGACAACTTTGCCATTATTTAATTTTGCCGCAAGACCAACATGAGTGTGCTCACCGCTGCCAGCAACTCCCGGAATTGGTTTAGCTTGGAAAGATACTTCCAAACCATTCATACGGAAAATTTCTTTAACGACTATACGGGCCAAAAGCTCATTATCAGCTGTTTGCAAGCCAAAGCTGTATTTCCAGTCAATTTCCAGCTGTTCCATGACATGTGTCATATGACCAGCTTCATCCATTTGGCCTCTTACGCCACCAACCTCTTTATGTCCCATTTCTGGTCCCAGACCATAAAGCTCAAGTGCTTCTACAGCTTGTTCCATAGCCGTACGCACATTACCGCGGGTTCTTTGCCAATATTGTTCCTGCATCATTTGAGAAGAAGACAGTGCTTCGATAGGAGCGTCTTCACGCGGAGATTTAACCCAGAATTCCAGTTCTGTCGCACAGGTAAAAATAATGTCAGAGATTTCGCTGGCGTCAATATGTTCTAAGCCATAAATTTTTGGATTCTTTTTGCACAAAGCGAGTAATTCGGTACGCACATGCTCCAAGGTGTTCTTTAAAATAGAACGTGAATCTACAAAAACGTCATTATGAATCAAGAAACTCGGGATACGCAGTGTACCAACCATCTTTCCAGTCTCTGCGTCAAAATGTTCGCAATTGTAGTCAACAAACCAGTTTGTATCATTGTCGGTGATCATATCAACACGTGCATTGTTAAGGGAAGCGATACCAGGCATAACAACCGAAGAACCATCTGTTTGCGGGCCATGTTCATACAAAAATACATCTAAATCCTCAATAAACAGAGAAATAGGAATTTTTTCATCTGTATCATTACCGGCGAAATCAATACCAACAAAAGAAACGAACTTTATTTCCGGATGAAGCTCCAACAAAGAAATTAAATCCTCTTTGTTATGTTGGGCAGGTGGAATCACATAAAGTAAATCTGATTTTTTCATTTAACTTCCTCCTCGATCAAATAATATTCACTTATAGTAATAAAAAAAACGAAAGGGACCTTTCAATCATCTGCACAGGCACAACAAAAGAAAGGTCCCCTTTGACCTAGCATAATTATACACAAAAGCAGTCCAGCTGTCCAGTATACCGCCATTAAATTATCGACCATGCACATCCTACCTCCGCTCTGAGCTTTCCAGCAACTATTCCATTATCAGCTTTTGTCCTTCTCCTGCAACGCATCGGTTTTATCAAGGCAATATTAATTTTGGTTATACTTTAATTGTAAGAAGATGACAGGCAAAAATCAAGTATGTTGTCTGAAAATTACGATATATTTTGTAATTTATTATTTATTTACAAATATGAGCATTCCAAAATCTATGTGATGACTTCGCAACCAGCTTCAGCAGCAAAAATAATTTGTTATCTGACAGGCATGGATGATATAATATTTTTTGAAGTAAAGAAAAAGGGATGATGGCGTGAAGCGTAAAATTAGTCTGATTATCTTAATCATATTGGTATTAATAAGTATTGGTTACAGACCAAATGCCGAAGAACTGGAAGAGCAGGCTCAAAAAGCGGAACAAGAAGCAATGAGTAATAAAATCAACATAATGATGCAACTTTTAAAATAGTCATCAAAACTCTCGGTTGCTCGCCGAGGGTTTTTTTATTTGGAGATTGATACTTCTTTATAAATATAAAAAACCGCATTCGATTATCGAATGCGGTTTTGCTTTTAGTGGTAGCCCCAAGGGGAATTGAACCCCTGACTCCGCCTTGAGAGGGCAGCGTCTTAACCACTTGACCATGGGGCCGTTTGGCTCCGGGACTAGGGCTCGAACCCAGACAAGATGATCCAGAATCATCTGTGCTACCATTACACCATCCCGGAAAGTACAGGACTTATTATACATAATTTCATTGAGAAAAACAAGCCCCTATAATGAATTAATAAATGCGATAGCATCTTTTATGCGTTTGATAGTCTTATCTTTGCCTAAAAGTAACATAACATCAAATAGTCCAGGGCTTACAGTACGACCTGTCAAGGCTAATCTGGTAGGATGAATTACCTTGCCTAAAGCAAGTCCTGTTCTTTCAGCAATATCATTGTAAAGCTTTTCTGTGCTCGCCAGTGAAAAATCCTCCAAAGATTCTAATCCGCTTAAGCATTCATTCAGTATTTCAACAGCTTCAGGCTTAAAATGCTTTGCAACACCTTTCTCATCATATTCCTTCACGTCACTGAAGAAATATGTGCTGGCATCAACTACCTCTTGCAATGTCTTCACGCGCACACGCACAACATCAACTAATTTTTCAAAATAGGCTGCATTAATCTTGAGCCAATTATCATCAACCAAGCCAGCCTTAATAAAGAATGGTGTAACTTCTGGCAGAATAGCAGACATCGGCAGTGTAGATAAATATTGTCCATTCAGCCAAGTAAGTTTCTTAGTATCATAAACCGCGGCTTTTTTAGACATTTTTTCAAATTTAAATTGCTTACAAGTTTCTTCCAGTGAAAAAATTTCTTGTTCGTTGCCTGGTGCCCACCCTAACAATGTTAAATAATTTATGATTGCCTGTGGCAAATAGCCTTGCTCTCTGAACTCTTCAACTGAAGTTGCGCCATGACGTTTACTTAATTTGCTGCGGTCAGGTGCAAGGATCATCGGCATATGTCCAAAATTAGGTATTTCAAAACCGCATGCTTCGTAAAGCAGGATTTGTTTCGGTGTATTGGAAAGATGCTCTTCCGCACGCAAAACATGACTGATTTTCATCATATGGTCATCAATAACAACAGCAAAATTATATGTAGGCATTCCATTGCTTTTCATGATGACAAAGTCATCAAGCTGTGCAAGATCAAAGCTAACATCGCCATGAATCATATCATGTACAATGACTTCGCCTTCTTTGGGAATCTTAATGCGCACAGAATAACTTTCGCCGGCTGCAATACGTTCTTTTACTTCTTCCGGGGATAACTCACGGCAGGTACGAGCATAGCGGAATGGTTGCTTAGCTTTGCGCTGTTTCTCTCTTTCAGCTTCCAGCTGTTCAGCAGTACAGAAGCAGCAATAGGCTTTTCCCTCAGCCAAAAGCCTCTCCGCTTCACGTTTATACAGTTCCTTACGTTCTGATTGGAAATAAGGGCCGCAATTTCCTCCCACTTCCGGGCCTTCGTCCCAATTTATGCCCAGCCATTTCAAACTGGTAAGAATCTGGCTGACTGAGTCCTCTTTTAACCTCTCGGTATCAGTATCCTCAATTCTCAGAACCAATTTACCACCGTTACTTTTGGCGTACAACCAATTAAACAAAGCTGTCCTGGCTCCACCAATATGCAAATAACCTGTGGGGCTCGGGGCAAATCTGACACGAACTTCTTCCATGCTTTTCCCTCGCTTTGATTGAATAATTCCGTTTAATTATAACACTTTTGTACAAAAACAGTTACAGACTGCTCATTCACTTGCCAAACGTTTTACAGCTGCTGCCAACACATTTATACCGTTCGTAATATCTTGTGGTTTTGCATATTCTGCCGGATTATGACTAATCCCTTCCTTGCAGGGAATAAAAATCATGCTGGTCGGCACCAATTTTGCCATATGCATAGCATCATGCCCTGCGCCACTGTTCATAACACGATATTGCAAGCCCTTTTCCTGACAAATCTCTTCGAACATTGCTGCCAACGTTTCTGATAAAGGAACCGGGTCGTCAGATGTCAACATGTCAACTGTTATCCTTACACTATCTTCTTCGGCAACAATACTAACAGCTTCATTGATTGTTTCCATGGCATTTTGGATACTTTCATTATCTACCCCGCGCAAATCAACCCAAAGAGTGACTTTGCCCGGTATGACATTGATAGAACCCGGTTCAGTTTCCACAATTCCAACTGTTGCAACTGTGCCATTTTCCGATTCCTCACTTGCCGCCTCTTGCACAGCCAGAATCAATTTGGCTCCAGCCACAAGTGCATCTCTTCTGAAATCCATGGGCGTTGCTCCTGAATGGTCCGCAATGCCTTCAACGATAATTTTAAAGCGTGTAGGTGCTGCAATATTTTTCACTATGCCAATCTGCTCACCAGTCTCGTCAAGCACTTTTCCCTGTTCAATATGCAATTCAAGGAAACACTTGAAACAATCCTCGTTTTTGACGGCTTGCGTATATGCATCAGGATCATAGCCATTTTCTTTCAGACATTCTTCAAAAGTAGCCTCATTCTTTTTAGCAGCTGAGGAGAACTTTTTAGGAGAACCTATGCCAGCCATAATTTTGCTGCCAATAGTCGCAAAACCAAATCTGGTAGATTCTTCAGCCCTAAAAATTATTATCTCAATTGGTCGTTCAAGCTCCTCATTCTGCAGCATATATAATACTTCTATAGCGCCAACAACACCTAGAACACCGTCATACGCACCACCCTGCGCCACTGTATCGAGGTGCGAACCCATGGCAACAGGTATAAGCGCACTATTTTTACCTTCCCTGCGTAAAAACGTGTTGCCGATAGCATCTTGCGTAACAGTAAGTTTTAAATCAGCAATCTGCTCCAAAAGCCATTTCTGGGCAGCAAAATCCTCCTGGGAATAGGCTAATCTGGTAATTCCTTTTTCTGATTTACCAAAATCAGCTATTCCTGTAATCAAGCTATTTACTCTTTCTTGATTTACCTCTTTCATTTTTGCCACCTACCTTTTTTGTTTTTGCAGTAGCCTTCGCTTTAGCCCATCCTTTACCTGGCTTCGCAGTTTTCTTACCTGATTTTGCATTTTCGCTCCCAGGTTTTGTACTTTTCTTGCCATCTTTAGCTACAGCAGCAGGTTTATTTGTTTTCGCAGATACGGCAGTCGTACGCTGCACTCTTCGAGCAACAGTTTCACCTGCCAAATTTTGTCTTTCCATCTGGACATTCAGCTTTTCTTCAATTTGTTTAAGCCAACGAACTTCATCAGCCGTATACAAAGTTACCGCTAAGCCTTCTTTGCCTGCTCTGCCAGTTCTTCCTATGCGGTGTACATACCAGTCGACGTCATGAGGTATATCGTAATTTATAACATGCGTAACGCCCTCAATATCTAAGCCACGAGCTGCTAAATCAGTTGCTACCAATACTTGGAGTTTCGCATCACGAAAAGCTTTCATCACTGTTTTTCTCTTAGCCTGCGACATTTCGCCATGCAGAACATCAACATTATACTGCTTCGTTGCCAGCCATTCTTCCAGCTCGATAGCCCGTTCTTTACTAAAACAGAAAACAATCATCAAATATGGATTGTAACGCTGTATCAAGGCTTCCAATGCCTTCTGCTTATATTCTTCTGTTGTCTTGATACAAACTTGTTTAATGCCTTCCACGGTAGCTTGCTCAGGATTAATATCAATTACAGCAGAATTTCTGGTAATTTTCTTGCCCAGTTTTCTTACCTCTTCCGACAAAGTTGCCGAACAAAGTACCGTTTGCCTTTCCTTACTGGTCATACTTATCAATTCGGCAGCTTCATCAATGAATCCTTGTTCGAGCATTTCATCGACTTCATCAAGGACCAGATAGTTAACACCACCTAAGCTCGTGTTGCCGCGACGGATGTGATCAAGTAATCTTCCAGGTGTCCCAACCATAATGTGAGTCACGTTTTGCATTTTGTGTTTTTGCTGCTCCAGATCACGACCACCGCAAACCGGCAAAATCTTGATACCTGTTTCTCCAACAAGTTTTTTGGCTTCCACAGAAATCTGCATTGCCAATTCTCTGGTTGGCGCAATTATTAGCGCCTGTACATATTTCTTCTCCGGGTTGATTTTTTCCATTAAAGGAACCAGAAATGCCAAAGTCTTACCAGTTCCTGTCTGAGCCCTGGCAATAACGTCCTTTCCAGCAAAAATCGCGGGTATTACCTGTTCCTGTACAGGCATCGGTTTAGTTATTCCTGCCTTTTTTAAAAGGTCAACTGTTCTGGCACATACCTTCAAACCAGCAAAACCATTTGTCATTACAATCCCTCTTTTCTATAGAAATGTATTATACGCAAAAGAGCGCCCCAAGCCGGGCGCTCTTTTATAAAAAATTAAAATATACTGGTGCCGAGGACCGGAATCGAACCGGTACGGAGATCACTCTCCGAGGGATTTTAAGTCCCTTGCGTCTGCCAGTTCCGCCACCCCGGCATGAAGTGGAGGCGACACCCAGAATCGAACTGGGGATAAAGGTTTTGCAGACCTCTGCCTTACCGCTTGGCTATGTCGCCACAAAATGGAGCGGAAAACGAGATTCGAACTCGCGACCCCCGCCTTGGCAAGGCGGTGCTCTACCGCTGAGCTATTTCCGCATAACGATGGTGCCTCAGGACAGAATCGAACTGTCGACACACGGATTTTCAGTCCGTTGCT
>CAYLRW010000009.1:0-20448 GCA_964386405.1 uncultured Acidaminococcales bacterium
AAGAATGCATGGCGGGTGTTGATGTTTTTACAGAAGAAGCTGCTACCCGTTTGGGGATGTTGCTAAAAGTTGGTATGAGGATAGAAGAGTAGTATTGGTTGATTAAAAACAAAAAGAGAATACTGGTTTAAATAAAGCACGAGTGCGCCGCAAATCTGCGGAGCACTCGTGCTTTATTATTAGTGAGATATATTTAAGAGTATTATGTAGCTGAGCAGAGACACACTTTAGGCAGGATTTACAGATTAAAACAAGAATAGACGGAAAATTTTAAATAATGAAAATTTTAGCAGGAATTAAAAAACTAAAGTAGAAGTAGTAGTAAAGATAATAATTTTTAAATAATATTTTTTAGAAATAGGCGCAAAATAACACTTTTAATTTTGAGGTTGCTAAATCACCTATTTATGCAAAAAAACACAAGAAATAGTGAAAAATTCATTGGTTTAAACACTAAGGAAGTGAAGAAAATGAAAAAAATGAAGATTATCGCCGCCCTATTTATTTTTTTGAGTATTGTGATAGGGACGATTGCGCCATCCCAATGCCTGGCATTAAATAAGGTTGTTCCAGAAATCACCAAGGATGAAATTATTGAGAAATACTTAAAAAACAGGCCGCTGGATATTGTGGAAGGCGTCTGGTCTTTTTCTATAATTGGCAGCTACGGAGAAATGGCTATTACAAAAAACACAACCAATTTCTATAATGACTGGGATTATATAGGCATAATGGTAAATGATGCGTTGGGAAACATTGGTGAAGCGAAAATTGTGTTGAAGAAAACAACTTCACCTGGCATCTACCCTGGTGGATATGTTGCTGTGGATTCACCGATTCTGAACTTTACAACGTTTGTGATGCAGCAAAATAATATTATGCAATTTATTCTGCCGGTTAAAGATATTGGGCTTGTAACCTTTTTAAGGATTGATAACTTGGCAAGCACACAGCCGGAAGGCACGGGCACAGGATTCTTCATAACTAATGACCTTGTTGCAACAAGTTACCATGTTATTGAAGGTGCAAAAAAAATAACAGTAACTCATGGGAAGCAAAAAGCGGTAGCAGCGATTGTAGCAAAAGATGCTAAAAATGATATTGCGATCCTTAGAGTGGATGGAATAGAACAAGGAATTGAGCCTTTGCCTTTAGGCGATCCGCGTATGGCAAAGCTTGGACAAGCAGTGAGTACTGTTGGTTTTCCAATGCCAAACTTAATGGGTGTTAGTCCAAAAGCCGGAGAGGGCATAATTAACAGCCTTACAGGCATTCAAGATGACATTAGGTCATTTCAAGTCAGTATCCCTATTCAGCCTGGCAACAGCGGAGGGCCTTTGCTTAATGAAAAGGGACAGGTTATAGGAATAATTAGTTCGAAGCTTAATGAGCTGTATGCAATCAATTATAAGGGAACAATTATGCAGAACGTAAATTATGCAGTAAAAATATCTTATCTGATGAATGCTTCCCCTATTTTTTTACAGTATTCCAACGACGCCGAAGTATTATCGACGCAAGAAGTAGTAAGAAGAGCTGGCAATGCAGTTGTATTTATTAAAACTGAAGGGTAAAAAGTAAATTAATCACAAATATCAACGAAAAGAATAAGATTTCAATAGCAATAGAAAAAGCAGGTTTAGTACCTGCTTTTTTTTGCAAAACTTTATAAAAGTTCTATAATGTTAAAGATACAAATATTTTATGTTGCTTATTGTTAAAAAGCAGTATAAAACATTTGCGTTTTTGTTAAGTTATAAGTATAATCTAAAAGGTAATATATTTTGCTTAATGCAAAAATCTTTGCAAAATAAAAAGGATAATATTTAGGGGGAAACAAATTGAAGATCAAACAGTCTATTGAAAAAATTCCTGGCGGTATGATGGTTATTCCTTTATTTTTAGGTGCTATTATTAATACAATAGACCCGACTATGGCTAAAACCTATGGTTCTTTTACGGGTGCTTTGATGACTGGCGCTATGCCAATTATGGCGGCTTTCTATATATGCATGGGCGCAACCATTGACTTGAAATCGACACCAACTATTTTGCGCAAAGGTGGCGCATTGCTTGGCGCAAAACTTTTAGCCGGAGCCATTTTGGCGGTGATTGCTTCAAAATTTATTCCTAATGGTATGATTGATTCTGGTATTTTTGCAGGTTTATCTGTTCTTGCAATAGTTGCCTCAATGAATGATACTAATGGCGGTTTGTATATGGCTTTGATGGGCCAGTTTGGCAAAAAAGAGGATGTTGCAGCTTATTCAATTATGAGCCTGGAATCCGGTGCCTTCTTCACGATGGTAACTCTTGGAGTTGTCGGCCTTGCTGCTTTTCCTTGGCAGACCTTCGTAGGCGCAATACTTCCTTTGATTATCGGAATGGTCCTTGGTAATGTTGATGCCGATATGCGTAAGTTTTTGAGCCCTGCCATTCCGATTCTTGTACCATTTTTTGCTTTTGCACTTGGCTGCGGTTTGAATTTCAACAGTTTGGTAAAAGGTGGAATCCTTGGTATATTCATGGGAATTGCTGTAGTAATCTTCAGCGGTATTCTTCTCGTTGTAGCTGATAAACTGACTGGCGGTAATGGCGTAGCTGGCTTGTCAGCAGCATCAACAGCTGGTAATTCAGTTGCTATCCCAGCTGCTTTGGCTGCTATAGACCCTGTTTACGCACCGATGGTACCGACTGCGACAGCACTGCTTGCTACCTGTGTTATAGTTACAGCTGTTTTAGTTCCAATTGTAACTTCGTGGTATGCTAAAAAATTTAATTTGGTCAGATAATTGTTTTATTTTTGATGTAACAGTTATCTGTGTTGACAAGTGCCGCTATTGATTTTAGCGGTGCTTTCGTTCGTTAATAGTTAAAGAAATTTTCAATTACCTGCTACTGAAACTGTCTGCTAACGGTATAATATAAATTAATAAAATGAATCAAAGAGAAAAGGGGCGGTGCAATGCTTGCGACTGAACGTCGTCAGAGGATTATGCAGGAAATGCATGAACATAAGGTTGTTGTTATCGTTGAATTGGCGGAAAAGCTTGGAGTTACGCCTATGACAATTCGCCGCGATTTAAATTTGCTGGAGCAGCAGGGTTTAGTGGAAAAGAGTTATGGTGGGGCTGTTTTGATTGAATCAAGCATCAAAGAAAACCCCTATCTTGCAAGAAAACAAGTAAAGAATCCTGAGAAAAGAATGATTGCTCAAGCAGCTGCAGATTTAGTGGAACCTTCTATGAGTATTTATCTGGATGCAGGGACAACCAGCTATGAATTGGCTGCTTTGCTCGTTGAAAAAGAATATCAGCAATTAACAATAGTAACTAATGATTTACTTATTGCACATATGGTATCGCAAAACAGTAATTACCAGGTTATTATGCTCGGCGGCGTTATTGAAAATGCCAACGGCCTGACTTGTGGTTATCTGGCTAAGGAAATGATTAAAAATATTCATTTTGATATTTGTTTCGTGGGAACCCAAGCCATCAATACTTCTATGTACGTAATGACTGCAAATATTGATAAGGTTGAACTGAAACAATTATATTTAAAAAATTCACATATGAAAGTATTGCTTGCTGATGATTCAAAATTCGGCAAGTATAAGCTGCATAATATATGCAGCGTTGGCGAATTTGACTTAGTAATTTCTGATAGAAAGTTCACGGAGCAAGAACAAGAATATTTCCACGATAGCAAAGTTCGGATAATAAATATATAATTACAGTTTTTAGAAATACAGCTTTAGCCGCTGACAATGTTTTTTGAACGGCGCAATCAAAGGCTTAGGGCTATGGAGGAAGAGAAATGACGGATAAAAGATTTTTAATTATTGCTGATGATTTTACCGGTGCTAATGATACAGGCGTACAAATAAAAAAGCATGGTTTGGCGGCAAGCGTACTACTAAAAACCGATGATTTGTCACAGACACAAGGCTCAGTTGTTCTTGACACAGAATCGCGTGTAATCTCGGCTGAAGATGCCTATGCAAGAGTTAAAGAAGCTTTACAAGCGGCCTTAAAAGAAGGCGAATATGAATTCTTATATAAAAAGGTTGATTCTACCTTGCGCGGCAATATTATTGCAGAAGTAAAAGCCATGGTTGAAGTGTGCCAACCAGAATTAGTTGTTTTTGCACCAGCTTTTCCTAAAGCTGGAAGGACTACGGAAAACGGTATTCAAAAGGTGAACGGAACACCACTTTTAGCAACAGAGATGGTGCGTGATCCTCGTAACCCTATAGCCTATGATAACATTGTCAAATTATTGTCCGAAGGTCTGAATGTCACTGTTACTCATCATGATTTGGACGCAGTACGCAGAGACAATCTTACTTTAGAGAATGGCTATCATACCTTTGATGCGGTTTATACTTCTGATATGCAGATGATTGCTAAAAGTGTCAACGAAAATCATAAACGTACCTTGTGGATAGGGTCAGCCGGTTTGGCTGAAGGATTTTTTGCAGAAAAATATCCCAATAGACCGGTGCTTGCTATTATGGGCAGCGTCAGCGAAAGCAGCATGACGCAGATGGAATATGCAAACAAACACCATGTCCCAATCATTGAAATTGATATGACGGCGATTCTTGATGGCGCTGACTGTAAAGTCTGGGCCGACGAAGCAATAAAGATGTTGCAAAGCGGCAGCGATCTTATTTTGACAGCTGCGCGTACCAAGGAGGATTACCAGAAGGTATTGGACTATGCCAAACAAAAGAATGTTTCAGGCGTAGAAGTATCAGCTCTGACCAAAGAGACTATCGGTAAGCTTGTCAGTACGATACTGGCGAAAGTAAAAGTTTCAGGACTCTTTATGACCGGTGGTGACACGGCGATTTCTATAATTAATCATTTAGGAGCACAAGGTTCGAGGATAGACTCGGAAGTTCTGACAGGTTTTGTCTTGTCACGTTTACAGGGCGGAGCTAATGATGGACTGCCGGTTATTACCAAGGCCGGGGCTTTTGGCGGCTTAAAAGATGTATACTATTGCATTTACCGCATGAAGGAATTATCTGTTTAGGAGGGATTTGCATTGAAAAATAAATATATTGGCATAACGATGGGTGATCCTGCAGGCGTAGGACCGGAAATATCCTTAAAAGCTGTAGAAGAACATGATGAATTTAAAAACAGTACTATCATTTATGGCAGTTATGACATATTGAAGTATTATCATGAGTTACTTCATATTTCTACGCCGATGGTGAAAATTGAAAGCCCTGAACATTTTCAAAATGATAGAATAAATGTTATTTCTGTATTAGACCTTTCGTTTAAAGACCTGGAAATTGGGAAGGTGTCTGCAATTGCCGGTGACGCAGCTTATCGCTATGTTGAAAAAGCAATAAAAGACGCCTTAGCTGGTGAAATATCGATTGTTACAACAGCACCTTTGAACAAAGAAGCCTTGCACAAAGGCGGCCATAATTTTGATGGACATACGGAGATATTTGCAACACTTACCAATACCAAGAAGTATACGATGATGCTCTGGAGTGAACAGCTTTCAGTAGTACATACTTCAACCCACTGTTCCTTACGTGAGGCTTGTAACCGCGTGACGAAAGCACGCGTGCTCGAATGTATTCATCTGGCAAAAGATGCTTTAGAAAAACTGGGAGTTGAAAAGCCTCGTATTGCCGTTGCTGGTCTAAATCCACATAGTGGTGAGGCAGGAATATTCGGTACGGAAGAAATAGATGAAATTACACCTGCAATTGAAGCAGCTCAAGAAGAAGGAATTACAGTTGACGGACCAGTGCCGCCTGATACTGTGTTTTTAAAGGCTTACCAAGGTAAGTATGATATTGTCGTTGCAATGTATCATGATCAGGGTCATATCCCGATGAAAATGGTTGCTTTTGACAGTGGCGTTAATGTTACTTTAGGGTTACCAATTATTCGTACTTCCGTAGATCATGGCACAGCTTTTGACATAGCTGGTCAAGGAATAGCTAAAGTTGATAGCATGTATTATGCGCTTAAATTGGGGAAAAAATTCTTAGGATAACAAATGCAGTCAGTACCTGCGTCTTAAAAAAGATGGAATAAATAAGAGAGACATTAGCAGTATTTTTGCAAATGTCTCTCTTATTCATTAGCTGGTTTTTTATGAAAATTTGCTAATATTTAAAGAAACAGACATAAATCTGACACATAGTACCATTAATATAATATGCAAGCTCTAAAAAAAATATATGTCGGAGGTCGTCTTCTATGGAACAGGCTAGCAATCAAAATAATAATGAATATAGAAAGAATAGAAAACACTTACAGTGGCTGCGTATGGCAGTTCAACTGATATTTATAGCAATACTTGTCGGTGGTTTATACAAGAATGTTAAACCGGCTTTTGTTGTTATACTACCATTGGCGTTTTTAGCTGGGAACTTTTTTTGCGGATGGCTTTGTCCATTTGGTACAGCTCAGGAAATATTAGGAAAAATAGGCTCTCTTTTCGTGAAGAAAAAATTTAAAGTGTCACCGCTGCTACAGCGTTATTTGCAATTTTCCCGTTATATACTGGCGGCGATTGTTTTCGCGCATATAGCCGATTCTTTTGTCGATCTATCCAGTATAAACGCTTACAAAACTTTTATGCATGCCATGTCTGGTCAATTGGCACAAACTGCGGCTGCCTTTATCATGGGTACATTCTTAGTAGTTGCTCTTTTTTTTGAACGCCCATTTTGCAATTATTTTTGTCCGGAAGGTATCAAATTTGGGTTGGCAAGCTTAACAAGAATTTTTAGCATAAAAAGGAATTCTGGTACCTGTATTAACTGCAAGTGCTGTGACAAGGCTTGTCCAATGAATATTGAAGTTTCCAAAGACAGTCACGTCAGAAATGCGCAATGTATAAATTGCTTCAAGTGCATAGCGGCTTGCCCAAAAAGAGATACACTTGTTTATGGTAGGGTAAATCCCCTAGACAGCCTGAAAAAAATAAACCAAACTAGCAATTGAAAATAGTAATAAAAAAGGAAGCAATTTTTATTGCTTCCTTTTTTGCTTAATAGATTATTTTAGTGGGAAAAAAATTTCGTATAATGATAAGACAATTTCGATAAGAATCAGAATAATGACTGCCCATTCCAGACGCGTACCACGCTTCGCATGGGCCAGGCCGGAAAACGCTTCAGTGATATCTTCCAAAATTTCAATTTTTTGTCGTATTTTTTCATAACGGTCATTCAATTCGAATAATGAAGATAGTTTTTCATAAAGGCTTGCTGCTTCAACATTGTTCCAGGTGATGTCAGGATTATCTAACAGCATGATGTAGGAAATGGTATTGAGTTTGTAGCTCAATATTTTAGCGAGCATTTTGGCTATTTCTTCGTCTGATACACCGAGCCTGCCACGATTAAGGTCATTTACAACAGTTTCTATGCGGTCGAGCAGGCTGTCCACACCAATTTCATTTTTTTCCAGAGCGACAGATTTAGCTAAAATCGTAGAGACAATTTCATAATGGTAATCACTTGCCGCATTGACAATCATAAAGTCGTTGTTGATTGCCGGAGGCTGCTCCGGCTTAACTTCCAGCTTATAGTCATCAACATAAGTGAAAAAATCATTGGCAATTATTTGTGGCTCTATTTTTAATATGTATTTGACTAAATCCATTATTTCATGGTGCTGAAAATTAAGAAATACCATGCTGCCAAAATGAAAGATATAAACAGTTTTATTTTCTGCGTTATTCAGAATCCCCTTAAGGTTGTCTGGTTTTAGTATCAGGGCTTCTTTCCATTTAAACTTATGAGCAATGCCAAAGTGCTCGCCAATTTTATCAATATTTAACTCGTTGCAGATGGAAATTGCCTTAAACTCAGTATACATTTTAAGCTCATCCCTTTGCGATAATTATGATGTAGATCACGCTTTGCCGAGACAATGAATACTTTTCTTTAGAAAATGGACTTTATTTGTAAGTAATTCTGCACTTATAAGCTATATCCTTTTCTTCGCAAAATATAATTGGAGGATAATTTTTCAGAGACATCTGATTATTTTGCGAAATCCTTGCATGCAGAGCAGCAATGATATATAATTATAAAATTATTATATACTATAAGTAGTTAGAATAAGTATTAATTGGGGGAAATATTCATGCTGGATTTGGACCGTAAAGGTAAGTTCGCATTATTGTCAATTTGTTCAAATACCCTGCTCATTATCTTTAAGGTAGCGGCTGGTATACTGAGTGGTTCTGTGAGTATTATTTCGGAAGCAATACATTCTGGTATGGACCTTGTTGCTTCAATAGTTGCGTTTCTATCTGTCAGAGGATCGGCAAAACCAGCTGATAAAGAGCATCCTTATGGACATGGAAAAATTGAAAATATATCCGGTGTAGTTGAGGGTGTCTTGATTTTTATTGCAGCAGGCATGATTATTTTGGAAGCTGGCAAAAAGCTTTTTGAACCAGTAGAAATTGAGGAGGCGTTTGTTGCTATTGCGGTTATGCTTGCAGCTGCAGTTGTAAACTTTTTTGTCTCCAAAATATTATACAAAGTTGCCAAAGAAGAGGATTCGATGGCTCTCGAAGCTGATGCTCTGCATCTAAAAACTGACGTATATACTTCGTTAGGCGTAGGCTTTGGCATTTTGCTGATTAAGATAACAGGGTTTATCATGCTTGATTCTCTTGTTGCCATATTAGTGGCTTTACTTATTATCAAAGAAGCCTGGGAACTATGCAAAAATGCGCTTGAACACTTGATTGACGTCCGCTTGACCGACGAGGAAGAAAAAGATATTGATGAGATCATCAAAAAAGTAATTAAAATTTATGAAACGCGATTGATTGACTATCACAAACTGAAGACTAGAAAGGCTGGCAATAAGAGACACATCGATTTTCATATTACACTAAACCCTGAACTTACAGTTAAAGAAGCCCATGATATTGTTGGATGTCTGAAGAAGGAAATCAATGCCAAATTTACTAATAGCAGGGTTAATGTGCATATTGATCCCGATAAAAACCAAGACGAGTAAAATTGTAAATTACAATATTTAACTGCAAATTAGAAAATGGTCACAAATAAATCACAATTTTCTGCAAATTTTACTTGTTTTTTTATTTGTTGATGCTATAATGAAACTACAAAGAGCAGAGAAGCTCTTTTCAATGAGAACGACAACACCTTGCGATAGACAGACTTGTGATGTGACGTAGTCCTAAGTACTTCTACTACCCAACGGGGGATGGAAAGAAAAGGTGGTTCACGATTGCTATCAGATTCTTACAGGATAATTGCTTTTGGAGTTGTTTGCACGTAGTATTCGTATCCGGTTAAAGTGCCGGAGCAGAAGAAAAGAGCAGTACAATTCTATGGTGACCTTGGAAGAAAGAAGTGATTTGCTAACCGAGATATTTCATAGTGGTTATTCCGCTTTGGAAAAGGTAAGGAATGCAATCAATGGTGCAACTAACGTAAAGGGTGTCGGTGATGTGGCCCACCCTAGGTACCTTGACCAATTTCAGGATTGGAAAAGAGAAGTGGGAGTCCACATGGACGGGGCTATATCATTAGGGAGCGGATACCAAAGGATCCGCTCCTGATTTTTTTTGCCTAAAATATCAGTAAAATTAGCAGAATCTTAAAACATTTGCTGCACATAAAAAGGGTTTTTTACTTTATAGACGAAAGAGTATACTACAAATACATAGAATAGGTTGATTACGATAAATTAATAACGGTTAATGAGGAGTGAGTTATATGGAAAATGAAGTTCAGAAAACAAATGTATTATTGCCAATTAAAGAATTAACGGCAGAACAACTGCATTTTTATTGCAAGGAAGAATGCTTTGATTTCGAAACGACTGCTACCGTAGAGCCTCTTCAGGGTATGATAGGACAGAGACGCGCTGTGAATGCTGTAGAATTTGGTTTGCATACTAAAAATTTAGGTTATAATATTTTTATTTCCGGTATGGTCGGTACCGGACGTATGACTTATGCCAAGCAAGTAGTACAGAAATTAGCCGATGCGCAGTCTGTTCCCCATGATTGGTGCTATGTAAACAATTTCGAAGATAGCAGCAGGCCGCTTACTATTAGTTTGCCTGCAGGGGTTGGCAGTATATTCTCACAAGATATGCAAGAATTAATGGAAAACTTAAGAAATCATGTGCCAAAAGCCTTCAGCAGCGATGATTATGAACGTGAAAGAACGGAAATCATGAAAAATTTTCAGGAAAAGCGAGGAGAAATGCTGCAGGCTTTTGTCGATAAGTCAGAAACATATTCGGTCTTGTCCAAATGGTCACCAACAGGTTTTATGATGGTGCCGCTTTTAGATGGCAAACCTGTTTCTGAAGAAGATTTTCAAAAACTGCCTGACGATAAAAAAGAACAAATCAGGAAGAATCTTGAAGCTGTGCATGACTTAGCGATGGAAGTTATACGTCAGGTTCAAGACACAGAGAAAGATGTCAGAGAGAAAATTCGTGATTTGGACAGTCGTGTGGCAATGTTTGCTGTAGGGCATCTTATTGATGAAGTTCAGGAAAAGTATAAATATAGTGAAGATATTGTTAAATACCTTGAAGCTGTAAGAGGTGACGTGGTAAAAAATATCAACGATTTTAAGCAAACTTTGCAGCCGGAAGAAGAGAGTGTGATGTCACTCTTTAAGAAATCCTCGCAGGAGGTTATGAAGGAACGCTACACTGTTAATCTTTTAGTTGATAATCGTACTTGTAAAGGTGCTCCGGTGATTATAGAGACAAATCCTAATTACTACAATTTATGTGGACGTGTTGAATATTCCAGCCGTATGGGTGCTGTAAGCACAGACTTTACTATGATCAAACCTGGTTCTTTCCATCTCGCTAATGGTGGTTATTTGATTGTCAATGCGATGGATGTTTTGACAAATCCTGGTGTTTGGGAAGCTATGAAAAGGATATTAAAAACTAAAAAACTAACAATAGAGAGTTTAGGTGAACAATATGGATTGATCGCTATGGCTTCTTTAAAACCGCAGGCTATCCCGGTCGATGTCAAGGTTATCATGCTGGGGAGCACCTACTTGTACCATTTGATGTATCAATATGATGAAGATTTCCGTAAATTATTTAAAATTCATGCTGATTTTGATGTTGATATTGAGAATACTCCGGAAAATATTACCAAAATGGCAGAATTTGTCAGCGTAACAGTTAAAAAGGAAAATCTTAAAGAATTCACCAGATCCGCTGTTGCACGTGTTATAGAATATATTGCCAGACTGGGCGGCAGCCAGAATAAGTTTACAGCACGGTTTAATCAGATTGTTGAGATACTTTGCGAAGCAGATTCTTGGGCATCGCTGGAGGGTGCACAGATTGTTGACTACTTACATGTTCAAAAAGCTATTGATGAAAAGCGTTATCGGGCGAATAAGTATGAAGAAATAATACAGGAGATGTTTAAAGATGGTTTGTATCTTATTGATACTGAGGGGATGAAAGTTGGCCAAATAAATGGCTTGGCTGTTCTGGGCATTGGCGAGTATGCTTTTGGCAAGCCATCCAGAATTACCGCAAATACTTATCTTGGTCGTGCTGGTATTGTCAATATTGAGCGAGAGACCAAAATGAGCGGAGCCACTCATAGCAAAGGCGTACTGACACTTAGTGGTTATTTGGGCTATAAATACGCTCAACGAATTCCATTGTCTTTAACTGCCAGTCTGACATTCGAGCAGCTCTACGAAGGTATTGACGGAGACAGTGCTTCGAGCACTGAACTTTATGCTATTTTATCAAGCCTTTCTGAACTACCTCTACGGCAGGATATTGCTGTTACTGGTTCTGTTAATCAGAAGGGAGAAATACAACCTATTGGCGGTGTTACAGAAAAAATTGAAGGATTTTATGAAGTTTGCAAAATAAAAGGAATGACCGGCAGCCAGGGTGTAATGATTCCTGAACAGAACAGGAAGGATTTGGCTCTGAATGGAGAAATTGTCGAAGCGGTAAGAAATGGAAAGTTCCACATTTATCAGATTAACAATGTTGATGAAGGTATTGAATTGCTTACGGGTGTTCAAGCGGGTACTTTAGACAGCAGCGGCAAATATCCTCCAAAATCAGTTCACGGCTTGGTTATGTCTAAACTTCAGAGCTACCATGATGCCTTTGCTGCGGAAAACGTGGATGTTGAACATCGTACAGGTGGTACGCAAAGCAACGAAGAATTTTAGAAGAAAATGAGCATTGTAGATTATAATAAAAATGATTAATGAAAAATGAGCTTTGAAAGGGGCAATTCATATGGATATTTTTGATTTTGCTTTAAAGATGGAAAGGGAAAGTGAAAAATACTATCGGGAACAAGCAGGAAAAACTGACTTTTTGGATTTACGTATCTTGCTAGAGAAATTAGCTGATACAGAAGCCAAACATTACGAAATTGTCGAAGCTTTACGCTCGCAAAATAATGATCTTTTGCCGGAGGATTGGACTTTGGAGGAGACGAAAAATATTTTTGACTCTTATATAAAAGATACTGAAGCCATGTGCAAAGCTATTTCTATTAAAAAAGACAAAACAGAACAGATTGATATTTATCGTCTTGCACTGGTTAAAGAAAAGGAAAGTGCAGCCGTTTATGAAAAAATATTGGCACAGACTCAAGACAAAAATGCACAGTCAGTTATCAAAAGATTAATCAAAGAGGAACAAGCACATGCTGCAGTCATGGATGAAATTATTGACTTATTGAACAAAGTCAGCGATTGGGTTGAATCTGCTGAGTTTAACCATACAGAAGCATATTAAAAAATCAGCTGCTTATAAGATTTTGAGCGGGAGATGGAAAAAATGAAACCGACAGATGTTTTGAAAGAGGAACACCGAGGCGTGAAATTGTCTTTAAGAATTTTGGAACAGGTTTGTAAAAAAATTCATGAAGAGAATCCTGGTGAAAGAGAAATAAATATTGCCGACTTCAATAAGTTGTTGGAATTTTTTAAGGTTTTTGTTGATAAATGTCACCACTCAAAAGAAGAAGACGTACTTTTTCCGGCTTTGCTAGACGCCGGTTTACCAAAACAGGGCGGGCCAATTCAGGTTATGCTTGCAGAACATGACATAGGTAGGAAGCTTGTTGCTGAAATGACAACAGCTTTAAATGATTTTAAGGATGGTTTACCTCATGCTGAAACAAAATTAATACGTGCTGCCGATAACTATCGTGAACTTTTGAAAAGTCATATTGCAAAAGAGGATGAGATTCTTTACCCCCTGGCCGATGTAAGAATTTCTGCCTTTATTCAGCAAGGAATGATCGAGGACTTTGAAGATATAGAAAGTGAAGAAATCGGGCAGGGAACACATGAAGAATTTCATAATATGCTTGGAGAATTCAAGAGTAAATATTTAGGGTGAGATAAATAAAATAACATTTAAAATGTTTTGTAATAAAATATACGTTTTCTTTAAATAATTACATTTAGAAGCATATTATTTGTAAAATATTGGATTTTGTGTTGACATGATTATCATGATTTGCTACTATATTCAAGACGTATTCAAGAAAACTTAATCAATTTAAACAAAAGTGATGATTGGGAAGAAAGACAGGAAGCAAAGTCACAGAGAGCCGGTGTATGGTGAAAACCGGTACAGAGCCCTGGTTGAGTAAATCACCCATGAACTCGTCAGCGAAAGGTTAACTGAGTAGCATGATGCGTAACGAACGCGTTAGGTTCGAGCCGGTTGATGGACTGGTGCGTAGAAGTAATAAGTTAGGGTGGTACCGCGTATTTTTATACGCCCCTATTGGTGTTAAAACACCAGTAGGGGCGTTTTTGTTTTTTATTTTTGTTATAGCCCTGTCCAGGCCTGACAGGTGTATATAAAAAATCTACGAAAAGAGGCAGTAGTATGGAAAATGTCGGAGAAAGAAACCTGGTAGTTGAAAAAACATTAGACGAAACACCAACTAAAAAACGTGTAGGTGTCGTAATTATTCTTTTAATAACTGTCTTAGTTGCATACCTTGACCGTGTGAATGTTTCGGTTTTAATTGCTGATCCAACTTTTTTAGATGCTATGGGCATTAATGGAAAACCTTTTGAAATGGGATTATTGACATCATTATTTGTTGGAGCTTATGGGTTTTCCAACTTTGTGCTTACGCCGTTAGGTGACAAAATGGGAGCTCGCAAAACAATGATTTTGGCGCTTGCTTTATGGGGAATCTCCTCCATTATCGGTGGATTGGCACAATCTTTCATGATTATGCTTGCCAGTCGTGTATTGCTTGGTTTAGGTGAAGGTATGCACTTCCCGATGCAGGGCAAGTTTGTCAAAAACTGGTTTCCACCAAGTGAACGTGGCAGGGCTAATGCAACTTGGGTTGTCGGACTTATGGCCGGACCTGCTGTAGCAATGCCATTCTTCACTGCCATTATTCATAATTATGGCTGGCGTGACAGCTTCTTTGTTTTGGTGCTTATAGGTATGATTCCTATTTATTTGTTGTGGAAATATACAACAGATAAACCAGCTGACCATAAAGGCGTTAATCAAGCTGAACTGAAATATATTGAAGAAGCTTTGGCAAAAGAAGCTGAGGAAGAAAAGCAAAAGGCAAGCATGGAAAAACCAAGGCTGTCTGCTACTTTAAAAATGCTATTCACCAATTATAAATTTATTTTAATAACGTTATATTATTCTTGTTTGGGCTCTATTTTGTGGGGTGCAATGGCTTGGCTGCCATCCTATTTAAAAATGGCTCGTGGGTTCAGCTGGAGCAGCATGGGTATGTGGGCCTCTATGCCATATGTGTTTGGCATGGTTTGTATCATTGCATCAGGCTATTTTGCCGATAAATTCAACAAACGTGCAGTTTTGTGCGCAATATCAATGTTTTGTGCAGCAGTAGGTATTTATTTAGGGGCGCAAGCAACTGATAATACGCACGCTGCGATGTTCTTGACTTTTGGTGTTGGCGCTATTGGTTTTGGTATTTCGCCTGCCTGGACAATTCAGCAAAGAATCATTCCTGCACATTCGGTAGGTACTGCCGGTGGTGTCATGAATGGAATAACTAACCTCTATTCAGCACTCATACCGGCAATTATCGGTTGGCTGATTGCTATGACAGGAACCTATAATGCTGGCTTAATGGTTCTTGTTGCTAACGGCCTTTTTGCAACAGTATGCGCTATTCCCTTGGTTTTGAAAAAGTATTGAGGAAAACAATTTCTGGCAAATTGTAGAAAATATCTAATACATGTGCATTCGCACATTGTGCTCTTTGAGCAAATATTAATAAATGGAGGCTTTTGATATGAGTTACACTATTCTTTTCCCAAATTATACAATTGGAGAGGACGCCTATACTGAGATTCCTAAGGTTTGCCCTCAGTATGGCAGGAAAATAGCTGTCATTGGCGGTAAAACTGCTCTTAGTAAAGCAAAGGCAGAGATAGAAGCAGCCGTTAAAGGTTCAGATTTAGAAATTCTTGATGTCCTTTGGTATGGTGGCGATGCAACACTGGAGCATGTGGAAGAATTAAAGAATAACAAAGCTGTGCAAGAAGCAGATATGCTTTTTGGTGTAGGAGGCGGCCGCGCTATTGATACCTGCAAAATGGTAGCGCATGATTTAAAAAAACCTTTCTTCACTTTCCCGACAATTGCCAGCACTTGTGCTGCCTGCACCGGTGTGGCGGTTTACTATTATCCAAATGGAGAATTCAGGGATCTTTATCTTTCGGATATCCCAACCAATCACATCTTTATCTCTACCAAAGTAATTGCTGAAGCGCCAGAAGTATATCTTTGGGCGGGTATCGGTGATACTCTTGCTAAACACTACGAATCAGTTTTCTCTTCACGCAATGATGAGTTGGAGCACTTTAATGCTCTCGGCGTAAATATCAGCGCTATGAGTGCTGATCCGCTCGTAAAATACGGCGCAAAAGCAATGGCGGACTGCAAAGATAATAAGACCAGCTTCGCGTTGGAACAGGCAATTTTAGCAATTATCGTCAGCACAGGTCTTGTTTCTAATCTTGTAATCAATGACTATAACAGTGCTTTGGCACATTCTATTTATTATGGTGCAACAGCACTGGGCGAAGCTATGGAAAAGCATCTGCATGGTGAAATCGTATCCTATGGTGTTCTAGTTTTGCTTACACTTGATAAACAGACCAGCGAGCTTGAACGCATCTTTAATTTTAACAAGAGCATTGGACTGCCAACGAAACTAGCTGATCTTGATATTACAACAATGGAGCAATTAGAAGTCGTTATTAATAAGGCTAAAGAAACCAAAGATTTGGCACACGTTCCTTACGAAATAACCAAAGATATGATCCGTGAGGCGGTACTCGCGCTGGAAGATTACAACAAAAAGATGGCGTAAAACCTTAATGAATATTTATAAAAAAAATTAAGAAAAAAGTTTCCTTTTGATATTGACAATCATTAGCTTTTAGATTTACAATAATGGCAAGTAATAGCAGGCAATGAAGCCGCTATCAGCGTGATGGCTGATAGCGGCCTTTTTGTATAATTTTCCTTTATGCAAGGCCGGTTTTCCTGAAAAATTTTTGGAGGGAAAATTGGAAAATATAATAAAAGGAGTGATAAGTATGTCGAGCAAATTTTTAGCTAAAACCACTGAGGTCGCTGAACCAAAAGAAGGCAGAGCTTTTAATGTGCTAAGCTGCATTTGTACTTCGGAAGAAAATTGCTATGATAGCGAACAACCTAAACTTACATCGGCAATGGAAATGATGTACTATCTGTCTCTTTGTCATGTGTACAGCGGTGAAATGGAGTATTGAAACTTGTTGTAAGTTTATATCTTTTATTTGTTGACTGCTGCTCCCTTTGGTCAAAACAGTTTTAGTAAAACTTTTTGACCAAAGGGAGCATTTATTTTTCATCGAATTAGCGGTGGGCAGGATAAAGATAATTTATGGCGAAAAGTTTATCTAAGTGTAAAAGCTAAGTGATCAAGAATAAAGTGAGGACCATAATGACTCAAAATATAGCTGTCTTATACAAATCAAAGCATGGTAGTACCAGAAAATATGCGGAATGGATTGCACATGCATTAGCAGCTGATCTTTTCGACGCAGAAAAAACATCTGTAAAAGAACTTGCCAGTTATCAAACTCTTATTTTCGGTGGTTATCTTTATGCCGGCAGTGTCTCTGGAGTCAATATACTTACAGCAAATATGGATAAACTTAGCGGTAAGCATATTGTGGTTTTCGCGGTAGGCTGTGCACCAGAAAGAAAAGAAAACCTCAGACATATTTTTTTGAAAAACTTTTCTGAGAATATCAGGGACAGAGTAGCTCTTTTTTATTTGCGTGGAGCTTTTAATTTTCAGGAACTTAATTTTCTGGACAAATTTCTGATTTATCTTTTAAAAACCAAAATCCAACACACTAAACCGGAAAAGCTTGATGAAGATAGTAAAGGCTTTTTGGAGGTTTGTGAAAAACCGATGGATTGGACAAGCAGAGATAATATACAACCTTTGGTTGATTTTGTACTGAAGCTCAAAGCAAAATAAATGGAGCTCATCCGATTTTGGGATGATCTCCATTTATTTTTTAGTTTGTGGTTAAATATTAAGCTTTAACATCCAAAATTTTACCAGGATTGAGAATCAGATTTGGGTCCATAGCTTTTTTAATAGCACGCATTACATCAAGCTCTGCAGCCTCAGTAAATTCAGCCATCAGACCTTTTCTCTTGTAGCCTATGCCGTGCTCACCGGAAAGTCTTCCGCCCAGTTTATAAACCTGGGTGTAGAGTTCCCTTTGGAAAGTGGCAATTTTGGCTTCCCATTCTTCGTGAGAAAGTTCTTCATTTTTGAGGATGTTCAAATGGATGTTGCCATCACCTGCATGGCTGGCAATGCGGGTCACCAAGTCGTACTTTTTGGCGAATTCCAGAATGTTATCGATAATGGTAGGCTCTTGATCCACTGGGACGACGATGTCTTCTTTGCAGACAATCAGACTTTCAGCACGTACTGCTTCGGCAAAGGCTTTACGCGCTTGCCAGATTTTGGCTGAGTCGGCTACCAAAACGCTGGTGGCACCATTTTCTGTACATAGCTCATCCAACTGAACCATCTTTTCATCCAGATCGTCTTCATCTTTGCCTTCAACTTGTATAATTATGTAATTACCGTTTTCGCTGTCCGGCAGTGTTTCATGCAGGTAACGTTCAACAGATTTAATCGTTATATTATCCATGAATTCTACACAAGTAGGTGTAATACCGGCTTTAATGACTTTGTTGACAATACCGATGGCACTGTCAATGTCTGGGAAGACTGCCAAAAGGTCAATCAGATATTTGGGGTTTGGCAGCAGTTTGACAGTAGCTTTGGTAATAATGCCTAAGGTACCTTCGGAACCCATTATCAGTTGATCAAGGCAGTATCCCGTAGTCATTTTATTGAGGCGAGCACCAAGGTGCAGAATTTCTCCAAGCGGAGAAACAACTTCAATTTCGTAGACTTGATGGCGGGTAGTACCATATTTAACAGCTTTGTTGCCGCCAGCATTGGTAGCAATGTTACCGCCTATAAAGCAGCTGTCACCACTGCAGGGGTCCCCGGCATAGAAGAGGTCAATAGCTTTGACGGCTTTTTGCAAATCATCTGTCCTTACGCCTGGTTCGACAATGGCATACATAGCTTCGGCATTGATTTCAAGTATTTTGTCCATTTTTTCCAAACTGAGGACCATTCCACCGTAAATTGGTACAGCGCCGCAGGCAAGGCCGGTGCCAGCTCCACGAGGAACTACTGTGAAATGTTTTTCATTAGCTAGTTTAACAAGCTTAGCCACCTGCTCCGTGTTTTCTGCGAAAACAACTACTTCAGGCATATGATGGTAAGCTGGGTCAGTGACTTCGTCATGAGAATATGGCTGCATCAATTCTGCGTCAGTTAAAACATTTTTTTCACCGACAATACCAGAAATAAGGTTCAGCGTTTCTGGTGTAATTTTTTCATAATTCATGTAAACAGCTCCTTTGTGGTTGTGAAAATATATTAATTATAAAAGACCAATCCATTGCCAATAGGTCAGGACAACTAATGAGAAGAAGCCTGCACCCAAGATGCTCATGACAGCACCTGCTTTCATGAGTTCTTTTTCTGTAATATGAGGAGTGCCAACGATAACAGCATTCGGCATGTTGCTTACAGGCAGAAGATACTGATGCTGCATATTCATACCGAGAACTAATGCCATAACCAGAGGATCGGCACCAATAGTACCGGCGTAAGCAATTACGATTGGTGTAAGAGCAGTTGTTTTCGGGCCGCCACCAGTAAATAATACTTGCAGTATTGTGACAATCCAGATAAGGGCGATAATCTGAATTGTGAGCGGGAAGGGATGAAGTGGTGATAACATTGTGTTGGCCAGCCATTTGGCAGCGCCTGAAGAAACCAGAACGGCACCAAGTGACAAACCGCCGCCGTAAAGAATATAAACGCTCCAAGGAATTTTGCATTGAGCTTCTTTCCAATCCATGACACCAATGCCAGGAAGTAAAAGAAGAAGTACAGAGAGGAGGCCTACGGTTACGACAGGAATATTTGTGTAGGTATCTGTTGCCCACAAAATAAGTGTTACCAAGAAGACAATAAGAGTACGAATTTCTTTGCTGCTGATTGGACCCATGGCAGCAAGCTCACGCTTTACGTAAGCACCGCCTTCGCCGATGTTTTCGATTTCTGGCGGATACATAAATTTTATGACGAAGATAGAAAGAAAGCCGAGAACAAATGCTGGGGGACCACCGACACGGAACCATTCGCCCCAGGTAATAAGTTTACCTGTAGCGCTCTGGATCATACCTACAGTTATAGGATTAGCAACATGAGAAGTGAGAACGCCGATACTCATCATAGTGCCGCTCATGGCAACAATTAAAAGCAGAGCTTTTACTATATTGCTCTTTCCTTCTTTGGCATTAAAGGATTCGCCAATGCCGAGAATTATCGGGAGCATTAACAACGTACGTGCAGTGATAGAAGGAACGAAAAATGTTAATAAAGCAATTGAAGCTGCAATAGACCAATAAATGCGGGAGCTGACGCCTTTTGATAATGCAACCAAGTATAAAGCGATGCGTTTGGATAATCCTGAGTGCTCCATCACGCCAGCCATCAAGAAACCGATAACAATCAACCAAAGTGATGTGTTTGCATACCCAGAAAAGGCTTGGGCGACTTTGGCCGCGCCGGTTATTGCTAACAAAAAAACAATCATGAGACCGCTAAGAGCACCTTCGATACAACTGGTCATCCAAACAATAATGGCAAAGGCACCAACTGCTAAAGCCATCTTACCTGTCTGCGGCAAACCTTCCGGCGTAGGCATCAGCCAGCCTACGGCAACAAAGGCAAATATTGCCAGCAGGAATT
>CAYLRW010000009.1:20548-35823 GCA_964386405.1 uncultured Acidaminococcales bacterium
GGCGTAGGCATCAGCCAGCCTACGGCAACAAAGGCAAATATTGCCAGCAGGAATTGAACAGTTTTTTTGTTCATGCACTATCATCTCCCAATAATATTCTGACGTAAAGTCATACTTAATTATTCGCAATATATAGCTTGGTGTCAACATTTTTTTATGTAATTTTATTATATTTATATGCAATTTTATTATATAAAAGAAGCGAGCAATCCAAAAAGTTTGATTGCTCGCTCGGTAATGAATTTAACCTACATAATCATTATTGATTCCTGCCTTGATAAAAAAGTTCTTGACTCTTTGAATATCATTTTTGGTGGCATCGGGGACACTGTTAAGTTTATAAGGAATTTCGAGCATCTGCCATTTGGCCTTGCCCATCGAGTGGTAAGGCAAAAGATCGATTTTTACATTTGCTGGTAATTTTTTAAGGACATCTGCTAATTTTGCAAGTGCATTTTCTGAGTCGTTTACGCTGGGTATTACAACGTAACGCAAAATTAATTGCGTTCGTGAAGCTGCATAGAATAAATTCTGTAAAATTAATGCATTGTCCTTGCCGGTTAATCGACGGTGCACATCTTCATCGGCTGCTTTCAAGGAAAACATAATAAGATCGGTATTTGGTAATACTTTATCAAGCTCTGCCTGCGCAAAAAAACCACCTGTATCCAGGGCAGTATGAATGCCAAGTTCTTTGCATTTGGCGAAAAGAGCGTTGACAAATTCTGCCTGCAGGAGAGGCTCACCACCGCTTACAGTGATACCGCCGCCTGATTTATCGTAAAAGACACGATATTTTTGAATTTCCTCAATAATCTCCTCAATGGAAATTGTTTTACCGGTTTTTACCCAGGTATCCGGATTGTGACAAAAGCTGCAGCCTAAGTTACAGCCTGCGAGAAATAAGAGGTATCTTATACCAGGGCCATCAACGGTACCAAAGGTATTGATAGAATGGTAGTAAGCTTTCATGATCTCTACATAGCCTCGTAAAAAGTACGGCTGATAACTTCTTTTTGGTGATCAGGGCTTAGTTTAATGAAGTTAACTGCATAGCCTGACACGCGGATTGTCAGCTGTGGATACAGTTCAGGATGAGCCATAGCATCCAACAGGACTTCTCGGTTGAAGACGTTCACATTAATATGATGACCTTTGTGCAACACGTAGCTATCGAGGATGGCCACGAGATTATTTATGCGGGCATCTTCAGTTTTTCCGAGTGCTCCGGGTACAATGGAAAAGGTGTAGGAAATACCATCACGGCAATCATCATAAGAAATATTGGCAACCGAAGCCATGGCGGCCAGAGCACCTTTTTGGTCACGACCATGCATAGGATTGGCTCCTGGAGCAAAGGCTTCGCCAGCTTTGCGCCCATCAGGAGTTGCTCCGGTTTTTTTGCCATACATAACATTGGAAGTAATGGTCAATACCGACAAAGTGTGCGTCGCATTGCGATAAGCAGCATGCTTGCGCAGATTTGTGATAAATTCATGTGTCAGTTCATGCGCTAGCGAATCTACTCTCACATCATTGTTGCCAAAACAAGGGAAATCACCTTCGGTAACAAAATCAACGGCAATGCCTTCTGCATTACGTATTGGCTTAACCTTGGCATAGCGGATAGCGCTTAAGGAATCAGCCGCTACCGATAAACCTGCAACGCCAAAAGCCATCAGCCTGTTGACTGCGCTGTCATGCAGGGCCATTTGGGCTGCCTCGTATGCATAAGTATCATGCATGCGGTGAATGATGTTCAACGTGTTTACATAGAGTTCAGCCAACCAATCTAAGACAGCACTATAATTTTTGCGCACTTCATCATAATTGAGATATTCACCTTCAGGCAAAGCTAATTGCGGTGCCATCTGCACACCGGTTTTTTCATCACGGCCACCGTTAATTGACATCAGGAGAGCCTTCGCCAGATTAACACGTGCGCCGAAGAATTGCATTTGTTTACCGAGCTGCATAGCTGACACGCAGCAAGCAATGCCATAGTCATCACCATAAACAGGCCGCATTACTTCATCACTTTCATATTGAATGGCACTGGTTTCAATTGAAACCTTAGCACAGAAATTTTTGAAGCCTTGAGGGAGTTTTTCTGACCAAAGCACAGTCAAGTTTGGCTCGGGAGCAGGACCGAGGTTAAAGAGGGAATTGAGAATCCGGAAGGAATTTTTTGTTACCAATGTACGGCTGTCTTCACCCATGCCACCGATTACTTCAGTTACCCAAAGCGGATCACCGGCAAAAAGCTCATTGTATTCAGGAGTTCGGAGATGACGAGCAAACCTTAGCTTAATTACAAGCTGATCCATAAGTTCCTGAGCTTCAGACTCAGTGATCAGACCAGCAGCGAGATCACGCTCCAGATAAATGTCTAGAAAGGTTGATGTGCGTCCAAGTGACATAGCTGCACCATTTTGCTCCTTGATAGCAGCCAGATAGCCGAAATAAAGCCATTGAACAGCTTCTTTAGCATTGGCGGCAGGTTTGGAAACATCAAAACCATAACTGGCGGCCATTTCCTCGATGCCACGCAGTGAAGCTATCTGCATAGCGATTTCTTCACGCGTACGGATAATATCTTCTGTCATAGCCATTTTGCCGAGAACTTTTAAATCATTTTCTTTTGCTTCAATAAGTTTCTCGATACCATAGAGGGCAACACGACGATAATCGCCGATAATACGTCCACGACCATAAGCATCAGGAAGACCGGTGATGATACCTATTTTTCTGGCTAACAGCATTTCCTCCGTATAGACATTGAAAACCGCACTATTATGGGTTGTTCTATGATTATTATAAATATCGCTGATCAAGGGATTCAGTTGGTAGCCGTAGGCTTCACAAGCTTGCTCAGCCATGCGCACACCACTGTTGACGATAACGCTTCTTTTCAGTGGTTTGTCAGTTTGCAAGCCGACAATTGTTTCTTTAAAGCGGTCAATGTAGCCTGGTTTATGGGAAGTAATTGTAGAAACGCGGTCAGGATCCGCGTCAAGAACGCCGTTGTTGGCTATTTCTTTAGCCAAAAGTTCTGTGCATTCCAGCCAAAGACCTTTTGTTCTGTCGGTTGGACCTGCCAAAAAGCTATCATCCCCCTCGTAGGGCAGATAATTCTTTTGTATAAAATCCCTTACGTTAATTTCCTGTTGCCATACACCTGCGTTAAAATTTTTCCATTCTTGCATTGCTAAGCACCTCTTTTCTAAGTTGCAGTAAGCTTACAAACAAGCAAAAAACCGCCCGAGCAGCATACTGTTGCCCAGGCGGTCGGCTGTTTCTACAATATGGTCCACGTGGTTGTTCCACTGATCCGCCAGTCCCATATCGTGTTAAATTTTTTATCTTGAGCACATTATATTATAAGCAGGGAAACCAGTCAATTATTTTTTAGTGATTTGGAAGTTTAAACTAGCAGAAGTGAAAACAAGAAATAATAGTTGACAACATTACTAGGAATTGATAATATTAAATAACCTAGTAATAAGCTAGGAAAAGAGAGGAGCATGACGATGCAACAAGTTTATTTGGACAATGCTGCAACAACAAAGGTTCTGCCAAGTATTGCTGAAGCTATGTTTAAAACTATGACTGAAGACTATGGAAATCCTTCCAGTATCTATAAATTAGGACAACAAGCTAAGAATATTCTCGACACTGCAAGAGAACAGGTAGCCGAGCTGATAAACGCATCACCCAAGGAGATAATTTTCACAGGGGGCGGCAGTGAAGGAGATACTATGCTTCTTTTGGGCGTTGCTCATGCCTATGCGAAAAAGGGCAAACACATTATTACGACGGCGGTTGAACATCATGCCATCCTTCATACTTGCCAGGCCTTGGAAAAGGAGGGTTATACAGTTACTTATCTTCCGGTTGACGAATTCGGTAAGATTGAGCCAGCTGCTGTTGAAGCGGCTATTACGGCGGAAACTATTTTGATTTCAGTTATGTACGCCAATAACGAGATAGGTACGATAATGCCAATCAAAGAAATTGGTGCCATCGCCCGAAAGCACGGCGTACTTTTTCATACCGACGCAGTGCAGGCAGCAGGACATATTCCAATCGATGTCCAGAAAGATAATATAGACCTCCTGACACTTACCGCTCACAAATTTCACGGTCCCAAAGGAACCGGCGCAGTTTATATTAAACAAGGTCTGAAAATTGGCAGTTTAGTTTATGGCGGCGGTCAGGAAAAAGGCTTGCGGGCCGGTACTGAAAACACAGCAGGTATTTTGGGCTTAGGCTTGGCGGCTGTACATGCCAGAGAGAATATGAAAGAGCATAGTAAACGTGTGATCAGCTTGCGTGACAAACTTATTACCGGTATTAATGAACGAATAAGTGAAGTTCGCCTGAATGGACATCCCACTGACAGACTGCCGAATAATGTGAATTTCAGTATTCGTTATATCGAAGGTGAAGGACTGTTGCTGTTACTCGATATGGCTGGGATAGCAGCTTCGAGTGGTTCAGCCTGTACATCTGGTTCACTTGATCCTTCTCATGTCCTGCTTGCAATTGGCTTGCCGCATGAGATAGCACACGGATCGTTGCGTTTAACTTTATCAGAATTGACGACTGAAGAAGAGATTGATTACCTTTTGGAAAAATTACCGCCAATTGTTGAACGACTTCGTCAGATGTCGCCGCTTTATAGCGAAAAGTATAATAGAGTATAAGAAAGTTGGTGTGAAATGTATAGTGCAAAAGTAATGGACCATTTTTCTAATCCCCGCAATGTAGGCGTTATGGAAGAAGCTTCTGGCATTGGCACAGTTGGTAATCCGGTGTGCGGAGATATTATGAAGATATTTCTTAAAGTTGAGAATAATATAATTAAAGATATTAAGTTCCAAACTTTTGGCTGTGGTGCTGCTATTGCTACCAGCAGTATGGTTACTGAGCTTGCTAAAGAAAAAACTATTGATGAGGCGCTCAAACTTACCAATTTGGCAGTTGCTGAAGCCTTAGATGGACTCCCGCCGGTTAAGATGCATTGTTCTAATCTTGCTGCTGACGCACTAAAAGCGGCAATTGTTGATTATAAACTGAAAAATGGGTTGCCGACAGATGGCATTAATCTGGACAAAGAATGTTGTCATCATAACTGCTGCAGCCATAGCTAAATTTATTACGGAAAGGTTGGTCAGAATGCCGGATTTTGTTGATCAGGTAACAACCATAGAAAATTTGCGTCAATCAAATAAAAAGGTCATGGTTGCCATGAGCGGCGGTGTGGACAGCTCCACCGTCGCTTTGATTTTGCGTGAGGAAGGTTATGAAGTAACCGGCGTGACAGGCAGAATGTTTGTCAATGAAGATATCGGCCTTATTGAAGAAAGCCGTTGCTGTTCGCTTGCAGATGTTGAAGATGCTCGCTTGGCTGCACATAAAATAGGCGCAGCACATTATGTCTATAATATGGGGGACTCTTTTAAAAGGACTGTTATAACACCATTTGTTAATGCCTACTTGGCTGGAGATACTCCTAATCCGTGTGTAAACTGCAATAAATATGTGAAATTTCCCCAGCTGCTTGCAAGAGCACTTTTGCTAGGAATTGATTATCTGGCAACAGGACATTATGCCAAGGTATTTTACGACCAAACTAAAAAACGCTGGCTGCTTGCACGGGCAGAGGATAAAAGCAAAGACCAGACATATATGCTTTATGCCTTGACTCAACACGAACTCAGCCATCTTCTGCTGCCGCTCGGTAACCTGAAAAAAACTGAAGTGCGGACAAAAGCTGGTGCAGCAGGACTTATTAATGCGACTAAACCAGATAGTCAGGATATTTGTTTTGTGCCAGATGGGAATTATGCTGGCTTTATAGAACGCTACAGCGGTAAGAAGCAGCAGCCTGGTAACTTTGTTCTGACAAGCGGTAAAGTAATAGGACGCCATAAGGGATTGATCCATTATACTTTAGGGCAACGCAAAGGCTTAGGGATCGCTTATAAGGAACCTCTTTACGTCTTGTCAAAAGATGCGGCCAATAACACAGTTGTTCTTGGCACTGAAAAAGATCTATATAAGAAGGAATTCTTTGTTGGTGATTGCAATTTTATCTCTATAGAAAAGCTTACAGAGCCTATGAATGTTACTTGCAAGGTACGTTATCGTATGCAAGACGAGCCGGCAATAATTGAACCTGTGCTTGATGGTAAAGTGAAAGTGACATTTAAGGAAGCACAGCGCGCTATTACTTCGGGACAAGCGGCTGTTTTTTATGATGGGCAGCTGGTTGTTGGCGGCGGCACCATTTTGTCTGATTAAGTATCAAGAAGTAATTGTTTTATTTGTATTAATGAATTATATTGATTTAGTTATATATCAGGTGATAAGATACAAATAAGGGAAAAATAAAAATAATTTGCCACTAAGCTGGACTAATGTTTCTAGATAGATTTTTATTAAAAATATTTGTGAAACAAGATTAATAAGGTCCGGGAGTGGGCCAAGACAAAGAGGCCTTCCGTTTATAGGAAGGCCTCTTTGTCTAAAGAGCTGGTCATTTATCTATTTGTGATACTGATGAAACAAGGAGGCAGCCATGCAAAAGCATATAACTGAAATTTATTTCAGTCAGCTTAGAGGAAGAGAAATTATCGATATTAAAGGTCATGCTATAGGCAAAGTCAAGGATATCGTTACTTTATGGAGTGCCAGTCTGCCGGTTATTAGCGGTATCCTTTATAGTGATGATCGGGATAAGTTGATACCAGCTGACCTGGTACAAAGTTGGGACGGCAAACAGGTAGCACTTGCTGAAACCTTAGAAAACATTCAAACAATACAAATAAGTCATCAGGAACTTTTTGTAGGGAAATGGCTTTTAGATAATCAGGTTATAGACTTAAAGGGGTATAAAATTGTTCGTGTAAACGATATCCTTTTGTCTTGTGATGAACAGGACGGCAAGCAAAGATTGTCCATTATCGCCGCAGACGTTGGTATTAGAGGACTTTTGCGCCGTATCGGATTAGAGTTTTTGGGCAGTAGTCTGGAGAAAAAATATATTTCCTGGCAGCATATAACGCCTTTGGAGAAAAGAACAGGAAGCCTCAAATTAAAACTTGATAAAGACCATTTTAAAAAATTGCATCCAGCAGATATAGCTGATTTGCTTGAAGATATGGATTATGACAGCCGCAGCGTATTTTTTAAGGCCTTGGGAGCTGAACAAGCTGCCGAAGCCATAGGGAAACTCAAAGAAAATACGCAGGTTGAAATTGTGACGCGGATGGAGAAGGAACAGGCAGTAAGGCTGTTGGAGGACTTGCATGCTGATGAAGCTGCAAATCTATTGAGAGAGATGCCTAAAGAAAAAGCAGCTGAATTACTGCAGATGGTTAAGAAAGACAAGGCTAAAGAATTGAAATGGCTTCTGCATTATAAAAGTGATACGGCAGGCAGTCTAATGACAACGGAGTTTATCCGTTTACCGGTAACATTTACTGCTGGACAAGCAATTGAGCATTTGCGTAGATTTGCCCAAGATGCAGAAATGATTTACTATCTCTATGTTACTGACGTTGATGAAAAACTTTTGGGAGTATTTTCTCTGCGGGAACTTATTTTGGCTGATCAGAAGATTACCATTGGTGCTTTGCTGCATTCCAAAGTAATAACCGTTCAAGTTAATGACAGCCGCAAAAAGGTTGCTGAAATTATTCATAAATATGGCTTACTTGCTGTACCGGTTATAGATGCAGAAGGATTTTTGCAAGGAGTAGTTACGGTTGATGATGTGCTTGATTTATTTATGGTTGATAGAACTCTAAAGGCATCAATGTCCAGATATTTGAACAAGCGTGGCCTGAGGCGGAAGTGAAATAATGAAGAAGTTTAGAGCTTTTCGCGATAAGATTATTGTTTTTTTATCTATAATGGGGCCTGGCATTGTTACAGCTTTTGCGGACAATGATGCCGGCGGCATAGCTACTTATGCAGCAGCAGGGGCAAAGTATGGCCTTGGGCTTTTATTTACTATGCTGCTTAGCACTGTGTGCTTGGCTATAGCTCAGGAGATGTCTGCCAGGACGGGTGCGGTAACAGGTAAGGGCTTATCAGATCTTATACGCGAACGTTATGGTGTTAAGTGGACTTTGTTTGCTATGTCTATATTGATTGTTGCCAATATCGGAACTACGGCTTCTGAGTTTTCTGGTATTGCAACGAGTTTTGAAATTTTTGGCGTTAGCAGATATATTTCTGTCCCGTTGGTTGCCTTTGCGGTTTGGATTCTGGTACTAAAAGGTAGTTACAACAAAATTGAAAAGATTTTTTTAGTATTGTGCTTAACTTTCGCAAGCTATGCGATTTCAGGAATCATAGTGGGTCCATCCTGGAAAGAAGTATTGATTGCGTCGGTCAAACCTACTTTTATCTGGGATGCAGAATTCTTGCTGATGGCAATTGGGGTAATAGGAACAACTGTCACCCCCTGGGGACAATTTTATGTACAAGCGGCAGTTGTTGACAAGGGAATCAACGCCTCGGATTATCAATATACGCGTTGGGATGTACTTGTTGGAGCCTTTTTTACCTGGCTGGTAGCCTTTTTTATAATTGTCGCTACGGATGCCACTCTGTACACGAACGGCATAACCATCGAAACAGCTGGTGATGCCGCCATTGCCCTTGCACCTGTTGCCGGTAAGTATGCAAGTTTGTTGTTTGCTTTCGGCCTTTTGGGTGCCTCAATGTTAGCAGCTTTCATACTGCCGCTAAGCACTGCGTATGCTGTTTGTGAAGCACTGGGTTTTGAACATGCAGTCAGTGATTCCTACAAAGAAGCACCTGTGTTCTTCGGTCTTTATACGACGTTGTTGGTGGCTGGCGCTGGAATTGTATTGCTGCCGGGTTTGTCATTATATAAAATAATGCTTACATCGCAAGTCATTAATGGCGTTCTGCTGCCTCCGATACTGATTTTTATGGTACTGATAGCCAGTGATAGAAATTTAATGGGTAAATACGCTAATTCAGGTTTGTATAACATTGTGGCCTGGATATTTACAGTGATTTTAATAGCATTGACGATACTATTAGTGCTATCAGGCTTTGTACCGGATATTTTCAATATACTTTTGAAATAAAATAGGATACTAATCAGTAAACAGGCATTTTTGCAATTATAAGGGGGCAATAAATTGAACATTTCAGAAATCAAATATTTATTGGAAAAACAGAAAAGAATACCTCTTGGTTTTTTCCCGACGCCGTTTTATAAGTTGGAAAGGCTTTCCAGTCACTTAGGTGTCAACCTTTATATCAAAAGAGATGATTTTACCGGCCAAAATCTTTTCGGCGGTAATAAAATAAGAAAATTGGAGTATTTATTGGGGCAGGCAGTGGAAAATGGTGCCGAATATGTTTTTACTTATGGCGCCACTCAGTCCAATCACGCAATGCAGACAGCAGCAGCCTGCAGAAAACTGGGACTGAAGCCTGTTTTGTATTTGTTGGCTTTCGTTGAGACAGATGAAAATGATTTAAAAGGCAATTTGCTTTTAGACAAAATTTTTGGAGCAGAAGTGCATATTATAAATACATTGCCAAATGAGAGTTTGTTTGAGAGTACAGAACGTTATATGGTTGCTGCCAAGAAACATATGGCACAATTGGAAGCTGGTGGTTATAAATGTTATAGCATTCCACTTGGAGGATCGAACGCTATTGGTACAACCGGTTTCGTAGGTGGTTATTTAGAAATACAGCAACAAATGAATTCGCTTGGAATTAAAGCTGACTATATTTTTCATGCTAATGGTTCTGGTGGCACAATGACGGGATTGGCTGTGGGCAGAAAGTTGTTTGGTTCTTCGGAAAAGCTAATTGCTGTTGGCGCAGCTAAGCATGACGCTAATTTCATTACTTCGATGATAGAACTTGGCAACAATGTCTTAGTAAGGCTTGGTTCTGATAAAATTATGACAAAAGAAGATTTCGAGATGGATGAGGAACATTTTGCGCCTGGATATGAGATGCCAAGTGAGCAAGGGTCGGAGGCAATAAAGTTATTGGCACGTGAAGAGGGCATCCTTTTGGATCCTGTTTATAGTGGTAAAGCATTTTCCTGTTTGCTTGATTATGTCCGTAGTCGCAGAGTCCCTCAAGGAAGCAATGTTATTTTCTGGCATACTGGCGGCGCTACAGCATTGTTTGCAGAAAAAGAGATATTAGGTTCTATATTCTAGAATGACAAAAATGGTACAGTCCAAGACTGTACCATTTTGCTTATAAAAATAAAGTATTTGATTGTGATAGAACTTTTAGTTCTGGTACGCCTGAGTGGAATCGAACCACCGCACGCGGCTCCGGAGGCCACTGCTCTATCCACTGAGCTACAGGCGTATGCATGTTTGTTGCGGGTGTAATTATAGCATAAACTGCACTCATAAGCAATTCTTTCTTAGGTTTGTTAAGCTATAGCTGCCTATATTAGTGATAAATATAGTGTTAAGGCTTTTGTTATCTGCTATAATGAAATTGCAGGGATTCTATTGTATTGGAGGGAGTTTTCATGAATAGCATGTTAAAACATCACTATGAACTTACTGGCAAAAAAGTGGTAGAAGCTCTTAATAAGAACCGTTTTAAGGCTGAATATGCAGATACAAAAGCAGAAGCTGTAGAGGCAATACTTAAACTTATCAATCCGCAGGATACTGTCGGTATGGGAGGTTCCATAACCTTGGAAGAGCTTTCCATTGGCAAGCTTTTACAAGAACTTGGCAATACGATATTTAATCATCAGGGATTGCCGCCGGCAGAAGCTTATAATGTACGTCGTAAACAGCTGACTTCTGATGTATTCATTGCCAGCTCCAATGCGGTTACCCTTGATGGCGAAATTGTGAATATGGATGGCAGTGGCAATAGAGTTGCAGCGCTGAGCTTTGGACCGAAAAGAGTTATCGTTATTATGGGAGCAAACAAAATTGTTAAAGACGAAGTAGAGGCAAGACGCCGTATTGCAATGACGGCTGCACCGATGAATGCTGACAGGCTGAATAGAAAGACACCTTGTGTAATTACAGGAGTATGTGCTAACTGCAATAGCCCGGAACGTATTTGTTCCATAACGTCAATTATGCATAAAGCTCCTTCAACTTCAGATTTTCATGTAATTATCGTTGGTGAAGCTTTAGGCTATTAAATAATGAGGTGTAAGTTGTGAAAATTGTTTTTATTGATGGTATGGGCGGTGGCATGGCCGCACAAGTAATAAGCCATTTGCCAAAAAAAATCTTCGAACAGGCCGATGTCGTTGGATTGGGAACAAATTCTTTGGCAACTGCCGCTATGTTGAAAGCCGGAGTGAAAAGAGGAGCGACTGGAGAGAACGCGATTTGTTTTTCCGTCGGCGAGGCTGATATTATAGTTGGACCTATTGGTATTATTATTCCGAATACGATGATGGGAGAAATAAGCCCCAAGATTGCTGAAGCTGTAGCATCAGCCAGATGCAAAAAAATACTGCTGCCAGTCAATCAGAATCATGTGGAAATCATCGGTTTGGCAAACAGTCCTATGGCGATGTTAATTAAAGATGCTACAGAGCGTATTACTCAGTTGTGTGAAGAACAGTCAATATAAAAGTATAGTGCTTTTGATTTGTCTGGAGGTAAAACGTTGATGGTGAGAATGGTCGGAACAGTAATCAGAGGTATTCGTACTCCTATGATCAGAGAAGGCGACAACATTGTTGACATTACTGTCGATGCGGTCTTATCTGCGGCTTCTGCTGAAGGTTTTACTCTTAAAGACAGGGACGTTATAGGCATCAAGGAATCAATAGTGGCCAGGGCACAGGGGAATTATGCAACTATTCAAGATATCCGCAGTGATATCGCAAGGAAATTCGCAGGTGATTTTGCGCTGGTTTTCCCTGTGCTCAGCCGCAATCGATTTGCTCTTCTGCTTAAGGGAATAGCAGACTGCGGCAAAAAGGTCTATATAATTCTTAATTACCCGGCAGACGAACTCGGCAATCATCTTATGGATGTTAACAAGATGGACGATCTTGGCTTGAATCCATATACTGATGTTTTGACAGAAGAGCAATATAGAGAGATGTTCGGCAAAGAAGTTTTGCATCAATTTACAGCTATTGATTATGTTAATTATTACCGGGAAATTGCTGGTAGTAATGTCGAATTTATTTTTACCAACGATCCTAAGGCTGCCTTGAATTATTCCCAAGAAATTCTTGTTGCCTGTATTCATGAAAGAGCACGTGTCAAAAGAATTTTGCTGAAGGCCGGTGCGCAAAAAGTATTTTGTTTGGATGAAATTTTGGCAGAGCCGGTCAATGGAAGCGGCTACAATGAAAACTATGGATTGTTAGGCTCTAATATGGCTGGTAAAGACGTTATCAAGCTTTTCCCCAGGGATTGCCAGCAGGTTGTAGATGCCATTCAAAATAAACTTAAAAAGCTTACGAATAAGAATATCGAGGTCATGGTTTTTGGTGATGGCGGCTTTAAGGACCCTGTTGGAAAGATATGGGAATTGGCAGACCCTGTAATTTCACCAGGTTTTACAGCCGGACTGAAAGGCGTTACCAGTGAGATTAAAATTAAATATCTTGTCGATAATGAGCTTAATCATCTGTCGCGTGAAGAAGCAGCGGCCGCAGTTAAAGAAAAAATTAACGGTAAAGCTGAAAATATGGCAGGCAGGGAAGAAGCACTCGGGACTACGCCTCGTCAGCTCACTGATTTGCTGGGCAGTCTTTGTGACCTTACCAGTGGCAGCGGTGATAAAGGTACACCTGTGATACTGGTTCAGGGATATTTTGATAATTATGCGACTGATTAATCAAAAAAGGCGATCACTTTTGTTGGCCGCCTTTTTAGTGTTTTTACGGTTGAGCGTGGGAGACTAAAGTGCTATACTGTTGTGGTAGCAATTTTATGTAGAAAGTGGGAAAGATGACCGTGATAGAAGTCAGAGACCGTGTACATTTTGTGGAAACCGATATGATGGGTGTTGTACATCACTCCAATTATCTGCGCTGGTTTGAAATGGGAAGGGTAGCTTATCTGCGTGCTGCGGGTGTAGAGTTGCTTGATTTGATCAGCAATGATTATCTTTTCCCAATTACCGAGGTGACCTGTAAATATAAAACTTCAGCCAGATTCGATGACGAGATTATTATAAGGGCGACTATGGCAGAATTTACTAAGGCGAAGATGACTTTTTCCTATGAGGTGGTTCGCCAGGCTGATGAAGTTCTTCTTGCTGTCGGCAAGACTACCAATGTCTTTACTAACTTAGAAGGTAAAATAACTCGCTTGAATCAGGATTATTATGGCAAAATAGCAGCATTATACGAGCAGGAAATGAAAGGTAGGAACCAATAAGCATGTTTCTTTATATTTTAGGTGGAATAGTTATCTTTTTGGTATTAGTTTTTGTCTTAATTTGTCTTTATGCCTTTTTAAAAGGTACAGATGACACTGTTATAATGGTCGATAAAAAAACAGCTCTCAAACTTGAAAAAATTTCAGATACGGAAGCTGTTTTTTCTACAGAATTTCCAATGACTAATCGCGGCAAGGAGGACGCGGCGATTCTTGATGTATTTGCCCGCCCTTACCTTCCGCAGGAACAATTCAATGCAGCCACGGTTTTCGGTCACATTGAGACCAGCAACCGCCGTCGTAATGATAATTATTTCGAAGCATTGATTTTAAAGGCTAATACACAATGTCAGCTCATACTGACTTTGCGTTTTGTTGCCAACAATGGTATGAATATCAGAGAAGCTCTTCAGCAAATGGTTGATATGGATGTAGCTGTTTACTATAATGGCTTAGCGCGCAAAAATATATACATCCGCAAAGTTTTCTTAACAATCAACGGGGAAACAATCAGAAATTTGGTAGGAGGTGCCGAAAATGGCAAATAAATATGAGATAGTTCCTGTTCCTACCAGAATTCTTACTATTCATGATGATATTGTAGAAGCAATAAAAGAGTATGGCGCAGACAAGATTGGCCCTGGAGATGTCGTCTGTGTTGCTGAAAGTGTTGTTGCTATTACGCAGGGGAGGGCAAGAAGACCGGAATCATTTAAACCGTGTTTTCTCGCTAAAGTATTGTCACAGCTATTTCCTGCGCAGGGCAGTATCGCCGGCTGGCACAGCATGCAGTCTTTGATGGAAGTCGAAGGACAGTTCAGAGTTTTATTCGCAGTAATCGCTGGTGCCGTTGCCAAATGCTTCGGTGTTGCAGGCGTGTTTTACCGCATGGGTGGTGAGCAGGCAAAATTGATTGATGATGTAACCGGCACGATGCCGCCTTATGACAAACATATTGTCTATGGACCGGATAGACCAGCACAGGTTGCTGAGGCTATTACCAAGGCAACAGGTGCTTTTGGAGCCGCTGTTGCTGACGTGAACGATCTGAAACGTTCTTGTGTGCTTGGTGTATCTAGTGGCGTTGACAGCGATGAGGTTGCAAAAATATTGATTGACAACCCGTTTGGCAATGCCAGCCAAAAAACGCCGATCGTAATTATTAAAAACTATAGGAATAAATAGTTCCCAAAAATAAACCGCTGCTTTCTATTGCCTTGCATATTTATTATGTTCGGTGCAAATCGGAGAGCAGCGGTTTTTCTTTTTATTTGCGGGCGAATTTTAAAATGTTGCATTTTTGGAAAATTTGTCGGCAGGTTTTTTGCAACTGATATTGAATTATTGTAAGGTACGGTTAAACAGTAACAACTCTGTGAGGTGTTATATATGCTTTTAGGTGTTGATGTTGGCGGAACATTTACAGATGCAGTGCTTGTCGACAATGGAATGATTGTCACACAAGCAAAAGTCAAGACGACGCAGGATGAAGTTCTGCGGGGAATTCTGCAAGCTTTGGATATTGTATTGTCCAATAATGCACCAGAAGCCATTACACGTGTAGTTGTTTCCAGTACTATAGTTACCAATGCTTTAACTGAAGGTAAAACAGAGCCTGTTTTTCTGGCTGTAATGGCTGGACCGGGAATGTCTACCAAAGGAATGTTCCCGACTGAACCATATTCAGCTGGAGGCTATGTTGATCACAGAGGACAAATAATCACTGGCGTTTCTGTCGATGAAAGACTGGTTACAGCTATGTCACGTAACATGAAAATTGCTGCTGTATCGGGAAAATTTGCTGTACGTAATCAAAGAAATGAGCAAGAACTGCGCGCAAAATTAAAAACTATGGGCTTTAAAAAAATATTT
>CAYLRW010000010.1:0-33947 GCA_964386405.1 uncultured Acidaminococcales bacterium
TTCCCATGCAATGCCACGTAAAGAGAATTAACAAAGTATATATTCAATTATAAATAGAAAAACGCTCAAAAATGAGCGTTTTAGTTATCAAGCACGTTCGATGTATTCACCAGTTCTGGTATCTATTCTGAGAACATCACCTTCATTGATAAAGAGAGGAACCTTTACAACATAACCTGTATCAAGTTTTGCTGGTTTGCTGCCGCCTGTTGCGGTATCACCACGGATACCAGGATCTGTTTCAACAACGGTTAACTCAACTGTATTTGGCAAATCAATTCCAAGAATGCGTCCTTCATAAATCATGATTTTAACATCCATATTTTCTTTCAGGAAGTTAACAGCAACGCCCAACTGTTCTTTAGTAAGTTCGACTTGCTCAAAATTTTCGTTATCCATAAAATTATAAGCGCCGTCACCCTCATAAAGGTATTGCATCTCCCTGCGGTCGATATGAGCTTTTGGTAAACGTTCACCGGCATTGAATGTACGCTCTACGACAGCGCCTGTGCAAAGGTTACGCATTTTGGCACGAACGAAAGCAGCACCCTTTCCTGGTTTTACGTGTTGGAACTCAACGACCTGCCACGCATCGCCATCAATGGTAACAGTTACGTTAGTTTTGAATTCATTTGTTGAAATCATATTAACCCTCCTGAATTTAAAATACTAATTAATCTCAAATAGTCGCTTGCTAGCGTTTGTCAAAATATTACAACCATCAGGTGCAATTACGATGACATCTTCTATACGAACCCCGCCTTTGCAGGGTATGTATATTCCTGGTTCTACAGTAACAACCATGTTATTTTCCAATTTTTCTTTACCACGTCTGGAAGCAACTGGCAATTCATGGATATCCAGACCGACGCCATGACCCAAACCATGTCCGAAATATTGACCGTACCCGTGGTTTGTTATGTAACTGCGCACGATTGCATCAAGCTCTGTGCCAGTTATGCCTGCTCTGGCATTTTTAATACCCAGCATTTGTGCTTCGCTTACTAATTCATAAATCGCGTGCTGCCAGGGAGATGCACTTCCAATTACTACCGTCCGCGTAATATCAGAATGATATCCGGAATAAATAGCACCGAAATCAAACGTTACAAAATCGCCTCTTTCTATTACTTTTGACGAGGCAATTCCATGCGGCAACGCTGACCTTACACCTGACGCAACAATTGTAGGGAAAGAAACACCTTCAGATCCAAGCCTGCGCATTTCATACTCAAGTAACGCTGCAGCTTCAATTTCGCGCATTCCTTCATGCAGGTTATTAAGCATAAACTCAAAAGCCTTATCAGAAATTTCAACGGCTTTTTTTATAAGTGTTATTTCCTCTTCCTCTTTAATACTCCGCAATCCCACGAGTGAAATGCTTGACAATGTACTGCTACTTAGTTGAGAGCTTAGGCACTGAAAGTCATGATATGAAAAGCAATCGCCGTCAAAACCAAATTTTTCACCGGAAAAGTTCAGCTTTCTGACAGCCTCCCACAATCCATCCGTATGCTCCAATACCAAACACTCAGGTGATTGTGCAGCAGCCTGCAAAGTATATCTGGAGTCAGTAATAACAATAGCTTGCTTGTTATCAATAAAAATAAGACTATCGTCACCGGAAAACCCGGTAAAGTAGCGGATAGAAGACAAGCCCTTAATAAAAATCCCCGACAAACCTCTTTCCTGAAGATAATGTCGAAGCCTATCCATCCTATTCATAATAACACGTCCTGCAAAAATTTGTAAAAATTAAACAATTACTTAGACATTTTATCACATTTTTTCTTGTTTGCCTATTCACCTTCAGTAAAATTTTCCAGGATTTCTACTGGGAATGGCAGATTATCAAGGATTAACAAAACATCCGCAACTGTGTCCGGCGTTCCAAGCAATTTAATAATGCCATCGCTTGCCTTCACCGTACTCACCAAAGCCAAATGCTCATAACCTTCCATGATCCTGGTTACATCAGCAATTTCAGCTTTTTGGATCTTCGCATAGATAATTCCCCTATCATAATTCATTTGCTTTTTCTCCGCAATAATGAGTACGGTTGAAGATATGTTGGACTTTTGATAGTAAATATTTGCTGTACACGGTTAGCAACATCAAATTGATTGCCGTTTTCATCACGCATATCATTAAGTGTAATCTCCAGTAATGTGCCATCTGGCATCAAAACTTCCAAATTTTCTCCAGCAACCATTTTATTGCGCTGTTCAATATATGCAGTGTTCGTTTCTTTATCATAATTAATCACTATACCGACAAAGTCACGAGTTTGCTCATAACTGGAAGTTGTGTAAATTTGTCCATTTTCATCTGGTTTATTTACTGCAAAACCATAAAAATACGGCCTATGTGAAACTTTCTCCAATTCATCCTTCCACTCACTTTTTATGACAAACTCCTCTGGATTACTGTACCAGGCATCAATTGCCTTTCTATAAACGCTGACGACAGTAGCTACATAATGTACACTTTTCATGCGCCCTTCAATTTTAAGGCTATCAACTCCTGCTTCAGTAAGTTCAGGAATAAGATCAAGCAGACAGAGATCTTTCGAATTCATTATATAAGTACCGCGTTCGTCTTCTTCAATTGGGAACTCTTGGTCAGGCCTGTTTTGTTCAACTAATTTATAGTTCCATCTGCACACCTGAGCACATTCACCACGATTGCCATCGCGCCCGGTAAGATAACTGCTGAGATAACAACGCCCTGAATAAGAAATGCACATAGCACCGTGAACAAATACTTCCAGCTCAACATCGCATTTTTTATCTATCTCACTTATTTCTGCTATTGAGAGCTCTCTTGCCAAAACAACACGTTCGGCGCCAAGATTTTTCCAAGCTTCAACTGCCGCCCAATTACAAGTATTAGCTTGGGTACTAACGTGCAATGACATAGATGGTACTACCTTTCTTGCAATATTCCAGACTCCAAGATCTGAAATAAGCAATGCATCCACTCCAGCTTCTTCAAGGCTTAAAAGATATTCAGATAACTCATTGATATCTTCATTATGAGCAAATATATTGACCGTCACATAGACTTTTTTCCCAAGATTATGTGCAAATTTAGTAGCTTCTTTGATTTCAGCTATGCTGAAATTGGCAGCATATGCTCTCAGGCCGAACTTATTGCCGCCCAGATAAACTGCATCAGCTCCATATATAAGAGCCATTTTACATTTTTCCATGTTACCAGCAGGTGCAAGCAGCTCTGGTTTTTTACGTACATTCATATTTTACTCTCCAATTTAATAAAATTAAGCTTTCTATTGAGGTCCATGTATTTTTTCAATCTCTTGTAAATGTTCCTGATATGTTTCTGTAAAATGATGATGTCCTTCCAAATCAGCAACAAAATATAAATAGTTTGTTTGTTTAGGTTCTAAAACTGCATTTATAGTCGAAATGCTTGGGCTGGCAATTGGACCTGGAGGCAATTCAGCATATAAGTATGTGTTATATGGAGAATCAATCTTCGTATCCGCAATACTTATTTCTTTTTTTTGAACGCCAAGAATATATTGAATTGTAGTGTCAGATTGCAAAGGCATTTTTATTTGCAATCTTTTGAGAAATACTCCAGCAATTATTGGTCTTTCTTCTGGGAACACCGCTTCTTTTTCTACAAGTGAAGCTAAACTGACTAAATCACGAATACTCATATTCTTTTCTTTAGCTTTTTGCCGGATGTCTTCAGTTAATTGCTCGTCAAATTCTTTAACCATGACAGACAATATTTCTTTTTCTGTAGAGCCTGGTGAAAGATAATAGGTTGAAGGATAAGCAAAGCCTTCAGCTTTAAAAATTACATTACTATTGTCTGTTTCCATATAAGAATAAGGGGCATAGTCCTTGGCGGCTTTCTTAAATTCATCAGCACTGCCAAGACCACTTTCCTCAATTTTTTTCGCTATTTGCTCTATCGTATATCCTTCCGGAATAGTTAGTGTTTTATGCCGAACTTGTCCTTTGGAGAATAAGCCAATAATTTCCCAATTGGACATACCGCTCATAATTTCGTACTCGCCAGCTTGTAGCGACCTCTCCATTCTGGCAAATTTTGATTGTAACCTAAAAAAACCTGGGGAATTAATCATCTTTTTATTTTGCAGCATGGTAGCTATATCTGCATTAGTCATACCAGGAGCAACTGTAATAATAACGTGTTCACCTGTAGTTAAATTTTTATTATCGTTTGCATTAAAAGCAATTCCCAACAGCACCACTGCCAACACAAAAATACAGGCAATGATCGTCAGTAACTTTTTTTTGTTCATTTTCCCCTCTCCATCCTGAAAAATCCTACAAAATAAATAGAAGTTAAAAAAATGCTGGGTAGCTATCTACCCAGCATCAATTCCAATCACTCTTCCGAAGAATTCATCATTTCTTCATATGCTGTTTTCACAGCCTCAAATTCTTCCTCAGTTGGATCTAAATAGATGGCTTCGCCATCTTCATCAAAATCAATGCGAGCGATGTAAACATCAGGCTCATCGCCTTCTTCATGGCATTCGCATTCTTCATCTTCGCAACCACATTCATCAATCGCAACCAAAAGAGCAAAATTTTTGTCACCGAGTGGGATTACCATTTCTTCTCTGTAATAAAATTCATTACCTTCATCATCACTCATTACAACTATTTGCTCGTCATCTTCCAACATTTCTAATTCTTTATCATCCATGGCGGCACCTCTTCTTAATTTATTCTTACTAATTCTATACTAGATAAAAGCTACTGTCAAACAAGTAAACTCAGTAGGACATCATTTTTGCCTGCTATCCAGATAATTTTGCAGTATAACAACTGCAGCCATCATATCAATTATTTTTTTGCGCTTATCTCGTCGCAAATCAGCAGATATTAAAACTTTTTCAGCTGCAACTGTAGACAATCTTTCATCCCATAACAAAACTTCAAGATCAGAGAATCGCTCCTTAACTTTATCAGCAAAAGCTTCACAAAATTGCGCTCTTTCCCCGATTGTGCCATTCATGTTTTTGGGATAACCTATCACAATCTTTTCAACTTCATTTTCAGCAATAATTTTTGCCAATTTCGAAAAATCGCTTTCTATAGGTCCTCTGCGAATTGTTTCAAGACCGCGGGCAATAAGTCCTGTTGCGTCACTAAGAGCAACACCAATAGTTTTTGTGCCCAAATCTAAGGCCATTATCCTCATATAAGACCTTCTTTCACTTTTTCTCTTTCAAATAGCTTATAACAAGCTCCTCAATCAATTCATAACGTTCAAATTGGCGTATTTTACTTCTGGCATCACCATGGCTAGTAATGTATGTAGGATCACCAGACAAAAGATAACCTGCCAATTGGTCAACAGGGTTGTATCCCTTTTCTTCAAAGGCCTTACAGACCTCCGCAATAGTTTTAGCAACATTTTTATTCTCAGGATTGCGTTTAAACATCATTGTTTCTTGCGATACATCACTCATGGCTATCCCTCCTCTGACTCTTATCTTCATTCTAACACAAACCGAAAGAAAAAATAAGGAAGGAATTAAAATTCCTTCCTGCTGATAATTACTTTACTTGTCCGGCAATTATATTCCAGGCAGCATCAAGAGCTTCTTGCAGCTTATTAACATCTTTACCACCGGCCTGAGCCATATCTGGTCTGCCGCCGCCGTTGCCGCCAGTTATCTTAGCTACCTCTTTAACTATATTACCACAATGAATTCCAGCCTTAGTGGCATCTTTGGTGGCCATGGCAAGAATGTTTATCTTGTCTTCAGCTGCAATATTTGCAAGCACGACTACGCCACCAACTTTGTCACGCATTTTATCACCAAGTGAACGAAGTGCGTCTATATCATCAACATCAACTGACTGAACTAAAGCTTTTACGCCATTAAAGTCCTTAACATTACTACCAATTTCATCAAGTTGAGTTGAAGCAATGCGGTCAGTCAATTCGTTTGCTTTTTGTTCAGACGCCTTAAGTTCAGCCTGCAGACTTTCAATTCTGCCAAGAATATCACTTGTACGGCATTTCAAACTTTGAGCAATGCTTTTTACTAAAGTCTCCGTATCATTAACAAATGTTAATGCGCCATGACCTGTCACTGCTTCAATTCTACGAACACCGGCACCACTGCTAGATTCAGATATAATTTTGAACATACCGATAAGCGCAGTATTTTTGACATGCACGCCACCACAAAGTTCCATGCTAAAACCAGGAACGCTTACAACGCGGACAATATCGCCATATTTCTCGCCAAACAACGCCATCGCTCCCATAGCTTTTGCTTTGCTTATTTCGGTTTCTGTTATAACGACATCAAGTGAATCCAAAATGCGTTCATTTACAATAGTTTCAATCTTTTTCAATTCGTCTTCAGTTACTTGTGAAAAGTGTGAAAAATCAAAGCGAAGTCGATCTGGTCCTACATAGCTGCCAGCTTGATTAACATGTGAACCCAAAACCTCTTTTAATGCAGCATGCAAAAGGTGGGTTGCAGTATGATTTCTAGCTATATCATTTTTTCGCTGACTATTAATTTCAGTAACAACCTGTTCACCTGAATTAATTACACCTTCAGTTACCTGACCAATAAGAATCGTAGAACCATTCGGCAATTTTTTAGTATTTGTTACTTCTACAACGCCGGAAGGAGCAACTAAGCGCCCTGTATCTCCCAATTGACCGCCGCCTTCTGCGTGGAAAGGAGTTACATTCAGAATAACGGCAACGCATTCACCATCTGCTACAGTTTGCACTGGCTGAGGATTTTGCTGCTCATAAAGCAAAACAACTTTACCCTCTTTGGCGTTCTCATTTACTAATAACTTTTCAGCGTCAAAAGCTGTAGTATTATAGACAACAGGCAAACATTCTTTCTCAGCACGGGCACAACGCGCCCTTTCTTTCTGTTCCGACATTGCCTTATCGAACCCATCTTTATCCATAATCATGGAATTCTCTTCAAGAATTTCAGCAGTTAATTCCCACGGGAAACCAAAAGTGTCGTATAACTTAAAGGCGGAAGCGCCATTAAGCACTTGTTCACCATTTGCACGTAAAGAAGCAATTTCATCGTTCAATATTTCAGTACCTTGCTGTAAGGTCTGCATAAATCGTGTTTCTTCCATTTCAACGACTTTTTTAATATAATCACGTTTTTCAGCCATTTCAGGATATACACCATCAAATATTTTCAGCACAACATCTACAGCATCTGCAAGAAAAAGCTTATTTATACCGATAAGGCGGCCATGTCTTACTGCTCGGCGTAAAATTCTCCTTAAAACATAACCCTTTCCTTCATTTGATGGTAAAACACCATCGCTTATCATAACAGAAAGACTACGAGCATGATCAGCAATAACTTTTAAGGATATGTCAGTCTTGTTATCAATCCCGAATTTTTTATTTGCCACTGCCGCGGCATATTCGATTATCGGGAATATCAAGTCAGTTTCAAAGTTTGATTTTTTGTTTTGCAAAACAGATGCAAGACGTTCCAATCCAGCACCAGTATCAATATTTTTATTCTTAAGCGGCGTGTAAGTACCATCGTCATTCTGGTTGTATTGAGTAAATACAAGATTCCAAATCTCCAAATAACGATCACAATCACAGCCTACAGCGCAATCAGGTTTTCCACAGCCTCTATCTTCACCAAGATCTACATGAATCTCAGAACATGGTCCACACGGACCTGAACCGATTTCCCAGAAATTCTCTTCCAACCGAATAATGCGCTCAGCCGGTACGCCAACAACATTGTGCCAGATATCAAAAGCTTCATCATCATCAGTATATATGGTAATCCATAACTTATCGGCCGGTATTTCCAACACTTCAGTCAGAAATTCCCAGCTCCAAGGTATAACTTCTTTCTTAAAATAATCACCAAAAGAAAAGTTGCCTAACATTTCAAAAAAAGTATGATGTCTTGCTGTCCTGCCAACATTATCAATGTCACCAGTGCGAACACATTTCTGACAAGTTGTAATTCTCGGACTAGGCGGTTTCATCTTTCCCGTAAAAAATGGTTTAAACGGCGCCATACCGGCACCAATTAACAATAAAGTAGGATCATCTTGAGGAATCAAAGAAGCACTCGGTTGAATTAAATGTCCTCGTTCTGCAAAGAAATTCAAAAAAGCCTCTCGTATTTCATTACCAGTCATATTTTTCATTATTATCTATCGCCCCTTGCTTCCATGTAAACACACGAAGAATTATACAAAATTTGCTTTATTATGTCAATTCAGCTTGATTTTATGCTGTTTAAGATTGTGCCGCCACCAATGCAATAATCATTCTCATAAAAAACTGCTGCCTGTCCAGGAGCAATACCACGCAGTGGCAATTTAAAAGTAACTTTTATCTGACCTTCTACAGTACTCGGTTCTATAGAAGCGTCAACAGGTTTAGCATTGTAGCGAATTTTAACTTTGACATCCCTTTTTGTTTTCAAAGAAATTCCGTCGTTAAATACAGCATCTGTAACAAGCATAGCATCATGCAGAGATTCTTCCGCATCTGCCAAAACTATTACATTTTTTTCTGCGTTAATCTCAGTAACATACAAAGGGGTAGCTGCTGCAATGCCAAGGCCCTTGCGCTGGCCAATGGTATAATGCGAAATGCCGTGATGTTTACCTAATATCTGACCCTTAGAATTTATAATATTACCAATTTTTTCGTGGGAAAACGCATTGAGAAAACGATGATAGTCATTATCAGGTATAAAGCAAATGTCCTGACTATCCTTTTTATTGAAGACCGGAAGATTAAACTCTTTGGCTAGTGCCCTGACTTGCACTTTATCATAGTCTCCCAAAGGAAACATGACATGATTAAGTTGTTCTTGGTTCAAATGATAAAGAACATAGCTCTGGTCTTTTGCAATATTTGCTGCCATAGCAAGGTGTTTAAAGCCTTCAGCATCTTCAATAATACGGGCGTAATGTCCAGTAGCCAAAAAATCTGCGCCAAGTTCCTTTGCCCTATCATACATGGCCCCGAACTTAACCTTTTTGTTACAAAAAACACAAGGGTTTGGTGTCCTGCCTGCTTTATACTCGTTTAAAAAATACTGCACCACGGTTTTCCTGAAAAAATCGCTGAAATCTAATAAATAGTGCTCTATACCCAATATCTTTGCAACTGTTGCCGCATCGGTTTCAGTAGCTGCCAGTTGTTCCGCTGGTATATTTGCCTGCTTATCTACCCATAGTCTCATCGTAATACCTATTACTTTGTATCCTTTTTGCAATAGCAAAGCGGCGGCAACGGAACTGTCCACACCACCGCTCATCGCTACCGCAACTGTTTTTTTATTTAGCATGCTTCTCGCTCCTGCAAAGATCTTCAAGTGTAATACCATCAAGCACTTTACTTATGCTATCAGCAACCTTAGCCCAAATACCCTGTGTAACGCAGTCTTCACATTTTTCACAATAATGCTTATCATTCTTATCAGTGCTAAGCAAGCAATCGACAGGTACGATAGGCCCTTCCATGACACGTATGATATCACCAACAGTAATATCCCTTGGTTCACGGGTCAAATAATAACCACCCTGGGCTCCTCTGGTGCTTTTAACCAATCCTGCCTTTCTGAGTTGTCCCATCAATTGTTCGAGATAGTGTTCGGAAATTTGTTGCCTTTCCGCCACATTTTTTATCGAAATTGGCACTTTATCTGCAGAATTCATTGCCAGATCATACATAGCTGTAACACCGTATCTGCCTTTAGTTGAAAGTTTCATCATAAAAATTCCCACCTATTCCAATCAATTTCTACTAATTTACTAAAGAATAACAATTGTATAAAAATATGTCAATTAACTTTTATAAATTGTTATTTATCTTTTCGCAACAGTTCTTTTTCTTCTCCAATAGGCTTAGGTTGATAATACTTTACGTCAGCCAAGGCATCTGGAAGATATTGTTGCTTAACATATCCGCCAAAATAATCATGAGGATAAAGATAGCCCGCGCCATTACCCAGTTTTGCAGCACCTGGGTAATGTGCATCTCGTAGATGTTTGGGAACCTGTCCACAATTTTTGTTGCGAACATCATCAATTGCTTTAGCAATGCCTATGTAGCAACTATTACTCTTAGGAGCATTGGCGATGTAACAAACTGCTTGTGATAAAAGAATTTGAGCTTCAGGTAAACCTACAAAATGAGCTGCCTGAGCTGCAGCATTAGCGATAAGCAGAGCTTTGGGGTCAGCATTACCTACATCTTCTGAAGCACAAATCAAAATTCTTCTAGCAATAAATCTGACATCTTCTCCGCTTTCAATTAACCTTGCTAAATAATGTAAAGCTGCATCGGCATCTGAACCACGCATGCTTTTGATAAAAGCTGAAATGATGTCATAATGGTAGTCACCATTCTTATCATATTGGAGCACCACATTACCCAGCACAAGCCTAAGAACATTTATGTCCAGTTCTTTACTGTTTTCTGCCAGCATTGCAATTGCTTGTTCCAAGACATTCAATGCTCTTCTGGCATCTCCATTGGCAAAATTGGCAACAACATCTATTGCTTCATCTGTTATATTAATGCCAACTGCGCCATAACCATTTACGCTATCTGCTAAAGCTCTTTTTATAACTTTTTTTATTTCATCTTCACACAGTTGCTCTAAGCGAATGACTTTCATCCTTGATAAGAGCGGTGAATTTATTTCAAAAAAAGGATTTTCTGTTGTGGCACCAATTAAAACTATAGTGCCATTTTCCACATACGGCAAAAGCACATCCTGCTGTGCTTTGTTGAAGCGATGAATTTCATCTATAAAAATAATCGTACGGCCAATACCAGCTCTTTGTCTTTCAACTGCACTCGCTAAAAGTTTACGAAGTTCCGGCACACCCGACGAAACTGCATTAATTGATTCAAAGATACTTCCGGTCATTTCAGCAATAACCTTAGCAAGCGTTGTTTTACCAGTGCCAGGTGGTCCGTAAAAGATTATAGAAGGTATAGAATCATTCTCAATCATACGCCGCAAATAACTATTTTTACCTATAACTTTTTCTTGGCCAACAAAATCAGCCAAACTTTTTGGTCTCAACCTATCAGCTAAAGGCTTAGGAGCTACACTTGTAAATAAGCTATCCATCATTTGCATTACCCCCAGACTGCTTTAATTATAAAAAAGGCACCAGCAAAAAGCCAGCGCCTAAAAATCAATCTTTGTTCACTATATCACGAACTATCAGAGAAGCAATCAAAAGTCCTGCTGTCGCTGGCACAAATACAAGGCTTCCTGGTACATCTGATTTTATTGCTTTTTGTGGTTCCTCAGTCGAAAAGACCACCTTTACGCCACTAACTATGCCAGCTTGGCGTAATTTTGTCCGAACGGCTCTTGCTAAAGGACACGTATGCGTTTTGCATATATCAGCAACCTTAAGCATTTGTGGATCTACTTTATTGCCTGTACCCATAGCAGAAATTATTGGTATATGTTTGCTAATTGCAGAAATAATTAAATCCACTTTAGAATTAACACTATCGATAGCATCAGCTATATAGCTATATTCTCTCACAAATACAGTATCAAAATCACCAGGATTATAAAATTTATCGTAAATATCAATACTGCATTCAGGATTGATATCCAGTAAACGATTTCGCAAAACAATTGTTTTGCTCATCCCCATAGTTGATTGTAATGCCGGAAGTTGACGATTTATGTTACTTGATGCAATAAAGTCGGAATCTACTAAAAATAACTTACCTACACCACTTCTTACTAAAGACTCAGCAACATATGAACCGACTCCACCCAAACCTACAACAGCAACTGATGCTGACTGAAGTTTATGTATTGCATCTTTACCGATAACAATTTCAACACGGCTTAAATCCATTTTTCAAACCTCTAAAAAATTGCCCCACAATGCCGTCTTATTTCCAAGTTTTGAACCTGCATGTGCAGGTGGGTGCCCTCCCGACCACTTCTGATGTCCACTCAAGGAGGCATATCATCAGTGACAGGCGCTCTAGGCTCCCAAGGTTAAGGTGTTGGCTCAAAACATGGATTTTTAACGCGCACCGCAGGGATAAAATCTAACTTAATATTATATTAGCAGAAAATGATAGGATTATCAAATTTATGCTTTATATTAATTCTCTTTTTTTACTACAGTCGATCTAATATGCAATTCTCTAAGTTGTTTTTCCTCGACATCATTAGGAGCTTGAGTCATCAAGCAGCTAGCACTTTGTGTTTTTGGGAAAGCAATAACATCACGAATTGAAGGACGTTTTGCCATTATCATAATTAATCTGTCCAGTCCAAATGCTAAGCCGCCATGTGGTGGTGCACCGAATTCAAAAGCATCCATCAAGAAACCAAATTTCTCTCTCGCTTGTTCATCTGTAAGACCGATTGCTGCAAAAACTTCTTTTTGGACGTCTCTGCGATGAATACGTATGCTGCCACCGCCGATTTCCGTACCATTAAGTACCATATCATACGCTTTAGCATAAACGCGACCTGGATCGGACTCCAGATATTGCAAATCTTCATCACGTGGAGATGTAAACGGATGATGCATAGCAACAAAACGTTTCTCCTCTTCATCATATTCAAACATTGGGAAATCAACAACCCAGGCAAAGGCTAATTTGTCTTCATCAATAAGGCCGAGACGTTTTGCCATTTCAAGGCGAAGAGCACCCAAAGCCTGCGCAACGACAGATTTTTTATCAGCAACAAATAACAGCAAGTCTCCTGCTACAGCAGCACCAGCACTCAAAATTGCTTTCATCTGTTCATCACTAAAGAACTTAGCAATAGGAGATTTAATACTGCCATCCTCATTAACCATGATCCAGGCAAGACCTTTTGCTCCGTAAATACTGACAAATTCAACCAAGCCATCTAGTTCTCTACGGGCAATATTGCCATACCCTTTGACATTGATAGCTTTAACTTGTCCTGCATCCTCAAGAACAGCATTAAATACCTTGAAATCAGAACCTTTAACAGCCTCTGACATGTCAAGTAATTCCATATCAAAACGCAAATCCGGTTTATCAGAGCCATAACGATCCATTGCTTCATCCCAAGTCAAACGTTTGAACGGCACTTCAAGGTCCCTATCCAAAGCGCCCTTGAAAATGTAAGATATTAAACCTTCCATCATTTCCATGACATCTTCTGATTCGACAAAAGACATTTCCATATCTAGCTGGGTAAATTCTGGTTGACGGTCAGCGCGTAAGTCTTCATCACGGAAGCAACGAGCAATCTGGAAGTAACGTTCCATACCGGAAACCATTAAAAGTTGTTTGAACAATTGTGGTGATTGCGGTAAAGCATAGAACTTACCAGGATTAACTCGGCTAGGCACCAAGTAGTCACGAGCTCCTTCCGGAGTACTCTTAGTTAACATCGGAGTTTCAATTTCTATAAATGAGCGGTTATCAAGAAAATCGCGCATCAATTTAGTAACTTTGTGGCGCAAAATCAAATTCTTTTGCATTTCCGGGCGACGTAAATCTAGGTAACGATAACGCAGCCTAACGTTTTCATCAACATCCACACCATCTTGAATATAAAATGGCGGTGTTTTAGCAGTATTCAAGATTTCCAAAGACGAAGCTTCAATCTCAATTTCTCCAGTAGGTATATTACGATTAATTGTATCTTCAGATCTTAAACGCACAGAACCTTCAACACTTACAACAAATTCATTACGCACATCTTCGGCAACTTTAAAAGAATCACCAGCTGTTTCCGTATCAATAACAATCTGGACGATACCTGAACGATCACGCAAATCAATAAAAATCAAACCACCATGGTCACGGCGCTTTGCCACCCAACCACTTAAAGTTACCTGCTGACCAGCTTCTGCTGCCGTTAACAATCCGCAATGATGACTGCGCTTAAAACATTTACCCATTTTCTCGCACCTCTGTTTTACATAAAATTGACTTAATACAATCCAATTTAACTTCAGTCTGTTCACTGGTTTCCATATCACGCAGAACAACAAACCCCCGCGATACTTCATCCTCACCAAAAATTAAAACCTTTTTAGCTTGCAGACGGTTTGCCTGTTTCATCTGTGCTTTCATGCTTCTGCCTAAACTATCAATTTCAGCCTTCAAGCCAGCTTCTCTTAATTCAGTAACTGTTTTGAACGCCAGTGATGCATATTGTGCTGCCGGTGATACTATAAACACGTCAACAGAATTTTCCTGTGTAGCATGTAGTTCCTGTTTTTCTAAGGCCAGTAATACTCTTTCCATCCCCATGGCAAAGCCGATGCCAGGTGTGTCAGGACCACCTACTTCGCTGACCAAACCATCATAACGTCCGCCGCCGCAAACTGCACTTTGTGCTCCAAGCGGTGAATATTGAATTTCAAAAGCAGTCTTGGTGTAATAATCAAGACCTCGAACCAGATTTGGATCTATTTCGAATTCCAGGTTTACTGAGTGCAATAAATCTTGCAACTGGCTAAAATGCTCCTTGCATTCATCACAGAGACACTCTGTTAACGAAGGTGCACCTTGCGCTAATTCCTTGCATTTCTCATTCTTACAATCCAAGATACGCAAAGGATTGCGATCATATCTTGATCTACAGTCCTCGCATAATTCGCCAAGTTTTGGTGCGAAGAAAGCTTTTAACTTCTCCCTATGAATAGGTCTGCATTTTGGGCAACCTACCGAATTGATAAGTAACCTCAAATCCTTAAGTCCCAGTTCTCTTAAGACCTGCACAGCAAGCATGATAACCTCGGCATCAATTAAAGCATTACTCGTTCCCAAAGCTTCTACACCAAACTGGTGGAATTGACGCATCCTGCCGGCCTGTGGTCGGTCATAACGGAACATTGGACCCATATAAAATAATTTAGTCGGACCAGGCTCGGCATATAGTTTATTTTCAATATATGCTCTGACAACTGAAGCAGTATTCTCTGGACGTAATGTAATGCTTCTATTACCACGATCGGTAAAAGTATACATCTCTTTTTCTACTACATCTGTCGTATCACCAATACCGCGCAAAAATAGTTCTGTGTGCTCGAAAATAGGCGTACGAATCTCTTGATAACCATAAAGACTACAAATACATCGCATGACCTTTTCTACATGACGCCAAGCACCAACGTTTGCCGGCAAAATGTCTTTTGTACCTCTAGGAGCCGCTGTCAACAATTCTATTCCTCCTGTTCATATCTTAAAGCAATTGTTTCAGCCCTTTTCGTAAACAATTGTTTTGCATTAGTTTTATAATCATAAAAGTTTTTTGGCATATGGAACTTATATAAATGATGGCCATCGGAAGCAGGAACTTTTGTTGCGGATGACGGTCCAATACCTATAACAGTATACTGTTCTTCCATCATTTGCATATTGTAGATACATTCCGTTCCTGGCTTAGCGTAACCAATATTAGCCAAATTGCCAAGCATATAATGTTGCCGATACAAATAATAAGGACTCATACCAAGTTTTTCAGCAACTAAGGATGCATGTTCAAATACCAAAGAAGCCTCCTCAGCAGAAATAAACTCATAGTCCTTCCATATTTGAAACAGTGGAGAGTTCTTCTTCAATGCAAGAGTGTGAACTGTAAGGTTTTCAGGACAAAAGTCAAGCATCTTATCCAATGAATACTCTATATCCTTTATACCTTCCTGAGGCAAACCAACAATCAGATCCATGTTAACTACCGAAATTCTGGATTTGCGGATAGCTGTAAAAGCATCATAAATTTGCTGAACAGTGTGCCGTCTGCCAATAGTAACCAATGTTCTGTCATGCATCGTTTGCGGATTTATGCTGATTCTGTTAACACCGGCTTCTTCCATAGCATGCAGCTTCTCAGCGGTTAAACAATCTGGTCTTCCCGCTTCCACAGTAAATTCATCTATCAAATCAATAGAAAAATTAGTACTGACAGATTCCATTAGTTTCTGAAAAAAAATATTACTCAAACTGGTCGGCGTACCACCGCCAATGTAAAGCGATTTAATACGTAGACCATACATACTTACTAATTGTACCACAGCCCGTATATCTTCTTCAACGCTGTTACAAAAGTTTTGCTGGAATTCATCTTCAATCGGCATGACTCCTGCTGGAAAAGAACAATACAAACACCGAGAAGGACAATATGGCACCCCGATATATATTGCAATATCTTTGAAGGATTTTGATAGAATAGAATTCTGCTTTTTGGCAATATCTGAAATAAGCTTTGCATTACTTCCTGATAACAAATATTTTTCTATAAGAAGCTTTTCCGGATCATTACCTGTAAACAAAATCTTGTTGGCAAGCTTTCCTGGTCTAACACCTGTTAAGACTCCCCATGCAGGATCTGCTACACCAAAAGCCTGTTTAATAACAGAAAGCATTACAATCTTTGTGCTGCGCGTCCACTCACCACGTTCTGCTTTTGGTGCCAATTCACATTTAGCCGAAAAAGTGGTACCACTCAAACCTATGAAATCTGCACAACAAACCGAAAAAGCTTTATTTGACAGCTCCGCCGTCAAATAAAGCTCACCAACAATATCATCTTTCTTAGCGTTTGCAGTAAAACCCAGAAGCATTAATAGGTCTGACAGCGACTTATCCATGTTAAAAGGTAAATTTTTGGTCTTCACTATTATATTTTTAAAATTATCCACTTATCTAGTTTTCCCTCTTATCTTCACTGGAATGCCACAGATGCTTGTAAAGCACTTTACAAACAGCAGCCACTGGAACGGCAAAAAGCAAACCTAAAATGCCAAACAGTTTAGCACCTATCAAAAGGCTTAAAATCAGCAGAACCGGATGTAATTGAATAGACTTACCCATAATCCTAGGCATTAAATAGTGGGCGTCAATCTGATAAAATACAAAATAAAACAAAGATATTTTCAAAGCCAGCACAGGAGAATCTGCATAAGCAAGAAAAGCTGCTGGTACAGCAACAACCACAGGCCCAACTACAGGAACAAATTCAGCCATCATGGCTAAAAATCCCAAAATTAACGGATAATTAATACCTAGCAAATAAACGCCAGCCGTAATACAAATGCCAACAATCAAGGAAAGCTTAAACATACCTCTTACATAAGCACTGAGCACCTCTCCAAGCTCATCCAATATTGCCGCTACACCCAACTGCGCATCATAGGAAAAAATATCAATTACCAATTTTCTCAGTTCACGCCAATCCTTTAAAAAATAAAAGGCGAGAAACGGTACTACTATCAATCCAACAAGTAAAACAGCCATCTCAAAAGTAGATTTTACCAAGGATTTCATCATTTCTAAAACATAGCTCATCGCCCAAGCCAATAAGCTGTCAATTAGCGACAACAAATTGGACGGTAGTTCCGACCTTGTCTGCTGATCCAAACCAATCCAATCTAAGTTAGAAGAATCAACTTTTTGCATATAATCAGGCAATTCCTTCAAAAACTGGTTTACTTCACTAAAAAGCGGCAAAATAATCAATTTGGCAATTAAATAAAAGAAACCAGATAAAACAACAAAAGCCAAAAGAATAGCTATAGCCTGGGGTATTCGTCTTTTACCAGGAGCCACAGGTATTTTCTCAAATACTTTAGCAACAGGGTGCAAAACAAAAGCTAATGCAACCGCGAGCATTATCGGGAAAAGGAATGCTGCGATATGGTAGAAAACAAAAAAAGCAGCAAATGCACACGCTAGTTTAAACACAGTATTGTTTTTATAATTATTAATCAGATCATTCATTATAATTATTGCAGAAATGGATTTCTGCGTCTCTCCCAACCTATAGTTGTCGCCGGGCCGTGTCCAGGTAACAACTTCATTTCATCTGGCAATACCATGATTTTTGTTTTTATAGATTCTAATATTTGTGAATAAGAACCTCCAGGTAAATCAGTTCGACCAATTGACTCGGAAAATATAGTATCGCCGCAGAAAATAGTATCACCGCAAATCAAGCAAACCCCGCCTTTAGTATGACCAGGTGTACTAATAACCTTGAAATTCATTCCGGCTGCTGTAATTATTTGTCCATCAGTAAATAATTCATCAGCTGCCTGAAACTCACGACCCTCACCCATATAAATAGACAAGTTGCTGTTAGCTTTGGTAAGCATTTCAGCATCAGCAGCCGAAATATATACTTTGGCGCTCGTGGCCTTTCTTACTTCATCGACTGCCATGATGTGATCACTATGGCCGTGAGTTAAAAAAATGGCATCGATAGTTAACCCTTTTTGGTTTATTTTTTCCAGAATTTGTTCTGCATCTCCACCTGGGTCAATTACAACACCGGTTTTTTGTTCTTCATTTATAACCAAATAACAGTTAGTACCTATTATTCCTACTTCCATTGCTATAATCTTCATCAAAAATCCTCCGTAATTAAAATATCTTTTTGCTGTCCAAAATAATTGTCACTGGCCCATCATTGGATAACGCAACAGACATGTGCGCCTGGAATTGACCAGTTTTGGTTTGAAACCCATCATTTTTGGCCAATTCAATAAATTGTTCGTAATACACTCTTGCCTGATCTGGTGAGGCAGCATTCTCAAAAGATGGCCTACGTCCCTTACGACAGTCTGCGTACAAGGTAAATTGAGAAACAACCAACAACTCACCTTGCACATCCCTGACGGATAAATTCATCTTTTCTTCATCATCTTCAAAGATACGCAAATGAGTTGTTTTATCATACAAATATCTTAAATCATCAATAGTGTCTTGTTTTTCGACACCCAAAAGAATCAGTAATCCTTTATCAATCTTACCGACACTTTCAGAACCTACAAAAACTTCAGCTTGAGAAACACGCTGTATAACTGCTCGCAAGTATTTAACCCCCTATTGAAGTTGAAATGATGCGCTCAACATTGTATATACCTTTAATTGATTTAATTTTGGCAATAATATATTCAAGCTGTTCAGCATTGCGAATATCAACACCCATACTAATATAAGCAGTCTTACGTTTATCAACATGAACATTAAGCGCATTAATGTTCAACTTTGATTCAGATGCAACCATCATGATATTAGCCAAAATGCCAGGCTGATCAGACGCCGAGATTTGAAGAGAAACCCTATAGACAGAATCTGTCGCAATATCCCAAGCTACTTCAATCATTCTGTTCGCTTCATCAGTATTAGTAAGAACATTTGGGCAATCTGCCCTATGAACAGAAATTCCCCTGCCCCTTGTAATGTATCCAATAATCTGATCACCGGGAATAGGATTGCAGCATTTAGCTAACTTAACCAAAATGCCATCTTCACCTTTGACCAAAATGCCGTGGCTATTCTGGGCCTTCGAAGTACGTGGCTTCATGTTAGCTAAAAGCTGAGAAAGATCTTTAGTAGTGCTTTGCTTTTGTTCCTTTTTATATAAATCAACTAATTTTGCTACAACGGTATTTAGAGCAACTCCACCATAACCAAGAGCAGCAAGCAAATTATCATCAACATCTATATGCAGTTTGGATGCTATATCCCTCAGATTATCTATTTTTAGCAAAATTTTAGGATCGTAGCCAAGGCGCTTACATTCTTTTTCAAGCATCTCACGACCCTTACTGATGTTTTCTTCGCGACGTTCTTTTTTGAACCATTGCTTAATTTTATTGCGGCTTTCAGAAGAACCAACAATATTCAACCAGTCACGACTCGGTCCATTCGCTTGTTTGGAGGTTATTACTTCAACAATGTCACCATTATTTAATTTATACTCCAGAGGAACTATCCTTCCGTTAACCTTCGCACCAACACAACGATTGCCGACATCAGTATGAATCCTATACGCAAAATCTATCGGAACAGATCCAACAGGCAAGTCAATCACGTCACCACGCGGAGTGAAAACGAATACTTCATCAGCAAAAACATCCATCTTGACAGTATTGACAAACTCATGCGGATCTCTTAAATCCTGATGCCATTCCAAAAGCTGCCTCAGCCAGGAAAGTTTTGCATCGTAGGTCTTGTCTCCGGATTTTTGCGAATTACCTGCTTCTTTATAACGCCAGTGCGCAGCAATACCAAACTCCGAAATACGATGCATCTCGAATGTACGGATCTGGATTTCCAATGGCTGGCCGCTTTTTGATAGCACCGTAGTGTGCAAAGACTGATACATATTAGATTTAGGCACAGCGACATAGTCTTTGAAACGTCCTGGTATCGGGCGCCAAAGGCTATGAACAACGCCCAATGCACCATAGCAGTCTTTTACAGTATCAACCAAAACGCGCACAGCCAACAAGTCATAAATTTCACTTATATCCTTGTGATCGCGCAGCATCTTTTTATGAATACTGTAAAAATTTTTCGGTCTTCCCTGTATTTCGCAATGAATATTTACAGCATCAAGGTGCTCTTTTATTTCGACAATTGCCTCCTGTATCATCGCCTCGCGTTCCTGCCGCTTAGCTTGTACCTGTTCAACCAAATCATAGTAACAATCAGGTTCCATATACCGAAACGACAAGTCTTCAAGCTCCCATTTAATAGCATAAATACCTAATCTATGGGCCAAAGGAGCATAAATTTCCAATGTCTCCCGCGAAATCGACTGTTGCTTGTGGGCCGGCATGTATTTCATGGTTCTCATATTGTGAAGTCTATCAGCTAGTTTAATTAGAACGACACGAATATCTTTAGCCATGGCAAGGAACATTTTACGGTAGTTCTCTACCTGCTGTTCTTCTTTGGAAATATATTCTATTTTGCTTAATTTTGTTACGCCGTCAACAAGGTCTGCAACCTTTTGCCCAAACATTTCCGCTACTTTTTCAAGCTTTATATCTGTATCCTCAACAACATCATGCAAAAAGGCCGCAGCCAAAGTTAATTCATCCAGCTGTAGCTTTGCAAGAATCATAGCAACACCCAACGGGTGTATTATATATGGTTCGCCTGAAGCTCTTCTTTGCTTCATATGTGCTTCTGCTGCCAATTCATAAGCTTTACGCACAAATGCAACTTGCTCTGGCGATAAATATTTTGCTATATTATCAAAAAAATCTTCTACACTATAAACAGGGTCCACTTCAGGCATCATAAACCTCCACTATTATCCTTCACTCCCAAATATCGGCTATTTGCGCTGCAGTTACCCTCATATTCTGCTGGCATACAGTAAGCCTGTTGTGATACTCCTCTTGCAAGAGACAAAAGGTTTTTGAATTTGTTAACTCAGTCCTTTTATTTGATTTCAGGCTTACCTGACCATGAGCCACATTAATAAAGCCTAACTCTTCAAAAATTTTTAGACTATCGGTTGATATTAAACAGTCATTGCCAATATTCTTAGTAATAATATCCTTTAAATTGGCAACACTTTGTTTTTTCAACAATTCGGCAAGATATTTATATTCATTTACTAAGCTCTGTCGAATTGGATATTTCATTAGTGCAACATTGGACCAATTAACATAATCATTCTGATTGAACATTAAATAAAGATAACCATCATACCAAGATGGCAAAGGAAATTTTTCTTGCGTAAAAATGTTCAATTCTGGCAGATCATAAAAAATAACTGCTTCCGCATCCCTGGTATATAGTTTCTTGTCATATGTTACAATCTCATAAAAGCTATCGACTGATTCAGGTAAAGTTTGTTTACCTTTATTTACATATACTACTGTTTTTTTTGACTTTTGTAAAATATTTTTTAAAAGAACATCTTTAGTATCAAAATAGTTACGTAAATCAATTATTTTACGCTTTAAATCAATAGCAAATAATTGTAAATCTATATTATCTATGCCATTCCAAGTGTTAATTTTAGGTGAAAAGGCCAAGGTTGCAATAGAATGATTATAAATACTGCTGATTCTTTGCGCTTGGTTCCACATTATCCCTTTGTATGTTTGGTTACCAAAATCGACAATAAGGCGTAGATGATTTTTTTCCGCACCCATAATGGCTGGACTGCGCAGTCTTGCTTCTTTAAAGGCAAAAACAGGCATAGGATTGCTAGCTCCGTATGGTTCCAATAAGGCAAGTGTTTTTACTAGCTCCAGTGTCAACGGACAACCGGAAGGAACCACTACATCAGCAACAATTTTTGGTTCAAAATCTTCAGTAGTTAGCCTTAGCGCAACCTCACTTAGAAAATTCTCTCTAAACAAATCTATATTCTTAGTGCATAAAGTTAAGCCAGCTGCCTGACGATGGCCGCCGAATTGTATTAGCTGAGCGCTGCAGGCAGCAATTGCATCATACAGGTTCAAAGGCTGAATACTTCGGCAAGACCCTTTGGCAATTTCACCATCAATACTTATTAAAATCGTAGGCAAGTGGTACTTATCAACTAAACGGGAAGCCACTATACCAATTACACCAGCATGCCACCCTTCTTTTGCCAACACAATAGCAGGGCCAATATCATTTTGATCTTTCAACATCTCTTCTGCTTCTTTAAAGATTTGCGCACTTATTTCCTGTCGCTCAATATTTTCATTATTCAATTTAAGCGCAATTTCTGTTGCTTTATGTTGATCATCAGTTACCAGAAGTTCTACAGCAGACATGGCATGTTCCAACCTACCGGCAGCATTCATCCTTGGTGCCAAGGCAAAACCAACCGTTTCAGACGTAATCCTTTTATCTAAACAACCGCATACTTTCATAAGTTCACGTAAACCAAGACTGCTGGTAGTTTGCATTGCAGCCAGTCCCATTTTAACAATTTCTCTATTCTCGCCGATCAGAGGCACAATGTCAGCTACTGTTCCCATAGCAACAAATTCAAGCAATTCTGACCAAAGGTCAGCGTCATTGTGTTTTTCTTTATAAAGGCCCTGACATAATTTAAAAGCAACTCCCACGCCTGCTAAATCCTTAAAGGGATAATTACAGCCTGTTTGATGAGGATTGATAATGGCATACGCTGCCGGCAATAGCTCAGGCGGTGTATGGTGATCTGTAATAATGATATCCATATCATTTGGCATTGCAGCAACTTCAGCTACGCCACTTATTCCACAATCAACTGTAATAATCAGCCTGGTATCATTATTATAAATAGCTTCTATTGCTTCTAAATTCAGTCCATATCCTTCATTTTTGCGAACAGGTATGTAGGCTGAGACTATTGCACCCACACTTTTCAAAAAAAGATATAATAAAGAGCTGGCGGTTATCCCATCAACATCATAATCTCCATAAACTGTGATTTTTTCTTTTCCTTCAATAGCCTGCCAAATACGTTCCACGGCCGGCTTCATTCCTTTTAGTAGAAATGGATCATGATAAGGCTTTTCACTGCCATAAAGAAAAGTTCTGATGGTATCCGGATCACTGATATTCCTTTTTAAAAGGATGTCAATTAATAAGGGAGAAACGCCTATTTGCATTGCTAAATTTTTCGTTTTATCTTCACAATATTCATTTGTAAGTATAATTTTTTTATCCAGCATGTTCTCTCCGTTTAAGCTAAAGTTGGTTTATCATTATTTTCATTATTAGGCATTTTATTTGTTTCCTGTGCTGCTTGTAATTTTTGTTTCTGCGTATGCATCAGCATATCATTTTCTTCTTTCAACCTTACATTTTTATCTTCTAATTCACCAATCTGATCTTTTAATTTCTTTAACTGAATATAGTTTTGTGTTTTCATTTTTAAAAGCCAAAATAATGTAATTATTATTCCTGATAAAACTGAAAGCAAAATAACCATGACTAAGCTAGTTGAAAACTTCCAGGCCATGAAGTTAACATCCACAACCATAGCATTTTGCACTGCAAAAAGCGCAACAGCTACACTTACCATTAACATCAATACCAAATAAGCCATGTCATCACTCCGTTCATAAACTTGATAATTAAATATTCGATTTTTTCCCCAAAAACCCTCTAACTATCGCACAAAAAATAGGCCTGAAGTAATCAGGCCTATTTTAACTAAAGCAATAATACTTAATATTTTTCTTTAAACATTTTCCACATTGGTCCAGCCAACAGAATTGAAGTATAAACACCGCTAGAAAAACCAATAAACATCGCATAAGCGAAATTTCTTATAGTTTCACCGCCAAAAACAATAATAGCACCGACAGTGAACAAAACTGTAAAATTGGTATATAGTGTACGAGTCATACATTGGTTAATACTGTTATCAACTAAATCAGCCAAACTTTCACTTGGTCGATGACCTTTAAGATTCTCACGAATACGGTCAAAAATAACAATGGTACCATTTATAGAAAAACCTACAACAGTAAGCAAAGCAGCTACAAACGAAGAATCAATCTCCCACTGGAAGAAGGAGAACCAGCTTATTACCATCATGACATCAATAACTAAAGCCAAAACAGCAGCTACCGCGAATCTTACTTCAAAACGCATTGTTATGTATAATATCATCAAAATCCAAGAAACAACAATTGCTATTATAGCCTGTCTAACCAACTCGCTGCCTACCGTAGCTCCTACATTTTCAACACGGTTAACAGTATACTCACCAAGTTGACTTTTCAAATCTGCCAGAGTATCTTGTCGCACATTATCTTCGATAATACCAGTGCGAATTAAAACACTCTTACTTGATGACGAGTCATCGCTTGTGGCCAACTGAATTATACTGCTGCCCAAATCATGTTTGTCTAAGACATTGCGGACATCAGAGACAGTGACAGGTTTATCAAAGGTAATATCAACAATATTACCTCCTTTAAAGTCAATGCCTAGGTTAAATCCTCTCATAAACATTGAACCCACACCAACCGCAAGTATCGTCAAAGTGATTGATATAAAAATCTTAAAATGCTTTGAAATAGAGAACATTATTTACGCACCTCCTTAGGAGCCGCGCAGCCAAAGAAGGCTGGATTTTTTATTAAGTTGCTGCCTATCAAAAAGCGCAGCAATTCTCTGGTAATCGTGATTGCAGAAAACATGCTCAAAATAACACCAAGAGCAAGCGTAATAGCAAAACCCCTTATAGGTCCTGTTCCCAAATAAAACAGAACTACGGCAGCCATTATCGTAGTAATATTGGAATCAAATATTGTTGTAAAGGCCTTGTTAAAACCTGATTCCATCGCAGAACGCAAGGTCTTTCCATTCCTTATTTCCTCTTTGAAACGTTCAAAAATAAGTACATTGGCGTCTACAGCCATACCAATTGATAGGATAATACCAGCGATACCAGGCAGTGTAAGTGTCGCATTAAGATACTTCATAGCAAGCAATACAAGCATTATATATAGCAATAGAGCAATATCTGCTACAAGTCCAGACATACGATAAAATAGCAACATAAAGACAAATACGCTTATAGTACCAATACCAAATGCTTTAACACTCATGTCTTTAGAATCCTGACCTAATGTCGGACCAACAGTACGCGTTTCCATAACTTCAACTTTAACCGGCAAAGAACCGCTTCTTAGCAAAATTGCAAGGTGTTCAGCCTCTTCAACATTCCTTGATCCTGAAATCTGAGCGTTGCCGCCTGTAATAACTTCTTGTACAACAGGACTTGTCAGAACATCACCATCAAGCAAAATTGAAATTGGTTTACCAATATTTTGCGCCGTTAGTGAAGCAAATTTTTTGGCACCTTCCTCGTTAAATTCCAAACCAACTACAGCTTGGTTGTTTTGACCAACATGCGCTTTGGAATTTTTCAAATCTTTACCAGTAAGCACAGTCTTTCCTGAAACATCTTTAAATTCCAGAAGTGCAGTTCTGCCTAACATGGCAATTGCCTTGTCTGGATCCTTAACGCCTGGTAATTCAACGATAATTCTATCCTTGCCTTGGCGTTGAATTGTTGGCTCTGTCAGCCCCAGCTCATTAACACGTCTTTCAATAATCTTGACAACACGATCAACAGCATCATTGTCTACTTTGGCATCAGGAGTATCGACTGCTTGCAAAACAACATGTGTGCCGCCTTGCAAATCAAGACCTTGACGTATCGAAAAAGCTACTGGTTTAGCATAAAAAGCAAAACCAAGAATGATTGCAAACGTCATAACCAAAAACTTGGTCATACTATCCCATCTCAAATTTGACTCCTCCAATCAAATTGTAATGAGCAGACAATCTACAACAAATCTAAAATACTTTTGAGCACACATAATTGCTATCGTTTAATGTTACAGCTTATGAGTCCAGTAGGTAAATTAAAGTTGCATAATGCTGCTGTCATTTAAGACCTTTACTTTAAACAAAAAAATCTTTGCGCAAAGAATAATAATACTTTGCGCAATTTAGATCAATTGTAGCGTTATTTAGTTGCCATGTCTTGCTTAGTCTGATCCTGAAAACGTGTAATTGCTGCTAACTCAAAATCAATCTTAACATTTTCTGCAACAATCAGGGTAACTTTGGTTTTACTTACAGCAGCAACAACACCGTGAATGCCACCAATCGTTATTACTTTATCGCCCTTCTTCAGTGAATTAAGTAATAGCTCACGTTTTTTCTGATCCTTTTTCTGTGGCCTATAGAGCATAAAGTAAAAAATTAAAGCCATACCCAAAAAAGGCCAGTAGGTAAGAACAGCGGTTAACAAATCGCCAGAAATTCCCTCCATAAAGTAGACACCTCCAATTAATATACGAACAAATTTAATATTCGGCGATATTACCGAAAATCCTGCTTCTTATATCTTATAATTACTTAAAAATTTTTCTTTAAATTCAGGGAAAACATCGTCTCTGATAGCCTCTCGCATCTGTTGCGCAAAATTCAGAAGGAAATACAAGTTATGTATAGTTAAAAGACGCAAAGCAAATATTTCTTTGGCGTGAAACAAATGTCTGATATATGCCCTAGAATAATTACGGCAAGTATAACAATTGCACCTTTCATCTATTGGTCTGAAATCTTCAGCATAAGCAGCATTTCTGACAACCAATCTGCCTTCAGGGATCATGGCTGTTCCGTTACGGGCGACTCTTGTCGGGAATACACAATCAAACATATCAACACCTAATGCAACTGCCTCGACCATACAATCCGGAGTCCCCACGCCCATAAGATACCTGGCTTTATTCTTAGGCAAATGGCAAGTAGTTTGACCTAAAACTTCATACATCATTGGTTTAGGCTCACCAACGCTGAGTCCGCCTATGCCATAACCGGCGAAATCCATTTCTGTCAGAGCATCCGCGCTCATTTTTCTTAATTCGGGATACATACCGCCTTGAACAATACCAAAAAGTGATTGGTCTTCTCTTGTATGTGCTTCCAAACACCTTTTTGCCCACCGCGAAGTCCGCTCTGTCGATTTTTTCGCATATTCGAAATCAGCCGGATAAGGGATACATTCATCAAAGGCCATCGCAATGTCTGCGCCCAAAGCTTCCTGCACTTGTGTAGCAATTTCTGGTGAAAGAAATTTGGTAGAACCGTCAATATGTGATCTGAAGGTTACACCTTCTTCTTTAATTTTACGCATTTCTGCCAAGCTAAATACTTGAAATCCTCCTGAATCGGTGAGCATACCATTTTTGTATTTCATAAAATTATGCAGACCGCCAGCTTTACGTACCAATTCATGACCTGGGCGCAAAAAAAGATGATAGGTATTAGAAAGTATTACCTGTGCCCCCATCTCATATAATTCTTCTGGTGATAACGTTTTCACTGAAGCCTGTGTGCCAACAGGCATAAACATAGGGGTATTAAAAACACCGTGCGGAGTATGAAGTTTGCCAAGTCGTGCGCCGGTACGAGAACACTCTTTAATTAATTCGTAGTGAACTGCATGCATATATTCGCCACCTTATCTAATAAACATCGCATCTCCAAAACTGAAGAAACGATACTTTTCCTTAACTGCAATTTCGTAGGCGCTAAGCATTATATCTCTGCTAGCAAGAGTTGAAACTAACATAAGCAATGTACTCTGTGGTAAATGAAAATTAGTAATCAAAGCATCTACAAAGCGGAACTTATAACCGGGATAGATGAAAATGTTCGTCCAATTATTGCCCGATTGCAAAATGCCTGATTCACCGGCAGCTTCTAGTGTACGTACCGCAGTAGTACCGACAGCAACAATTCTTCTGCCAGCTTTTTTGGCAGCATTAATCTTTGCTGCTGTTTCCGGGCTGACATGATAGAATTCTCTGTGCATCACATGATCGTCAATATTATCAACACTGACTGGTCTGAATGTTCCTAAACCAACATGTAATGTTACAAATACCTCTTCAGCACCTATTGCTTTTATTTTTTCCATCAACTCAGGTGTAAAATGCAACCCAGCAGTAGGAGCAGCTGCGGAACCCTTTTCGCGTGAATAAACAGTCTGATAACGTTCTTTATCTTCTAACGGCGCAGTTATATAAGGTGGAAGCGGCGTTTCACCTAAACGGTCCAATATTTCCTCAAAAACGCCTGTAAAAGCAAAGCGCACTATCCTGCCACCAAAGTCTGTGTTACTTACTACCTCACAAGCCAAATCATCACTGAAAATAATTTTTGCACCAATGCGAATTTTCTTACCGGGTTTGACCAATGCTTCCCAGTCTGTATTGTTTATTCTGGTAAGAAGCAACACTTCAACATTTGCACCAGTATCTTTTTTGCCGTGTAAGCGTGCCGGAATCACCCGTGTATCATTAAAGACTAAAAGATCATCCTTGTGCAGGTAATCGCAAATATCAAAAAAGTGCTTATGTTCTATTTCTCCTGTAACTTTATCAACTAGCATAAGACGCGAATGATCACGAGGCTCCATTGGATGTTGCGCAATCAATTCCGTTGGTAGATCATAGTCAAAATCTTTAACTTGCATTTTTTTACCACCTCAAAATTAAGCTTAATATATTTTTTCAATTCTTACATTAGTATAGTAATGATTGAGTATTGTTTGGTAATAGTCCTTGCTGTTTTGTGGTGCAGCCAAAGCCATTCCTCTTGCTCCCCATTGGCTGAGACCTAAACCATGGCCCCATCCTTGCCCCTGTATAACTATTATTTCATTGATATCACCCGTAATCAGGCGTAAATCGTCAAAACCACTAAAATATGAAGGCTTTGAAGGCTGCGTAATTTTTACAGGAATTTGCTTTTTACCAATTTCATTGCCATAGACATCCAAAACAGGTACTTCTATATATTCCGGTTCTTTTGTTTTGACAATTACATCAAATAATGTGCTATTCAACTGAAACAATCCTCTTACTTTGCTGCCATCCAGCGTAGCCTCACCATTATCGCCGACAAAAGTCATTTTTATAACTCTTCCTGAAATTCCTCTATCAGTAGTTTTATCCGGAGGTGGTTTTAATGGCGATAATTTAATAGCTTTGAGTTTTCCAATTTTATAACCTGCCTGTGCAAGTATATTTTCTATTTCACCAGCTGTACAAATTTTTTCCCATTTATATTTCGGCGCTTCCTGATCATAATCAACGACCGCTCGTAAATACGGGACATAAGTTCCCCATACGTTTTCACTGTTTTCCGTATAACCACCACTACTGCTATGATAACACGCTTCGATAGGTTTGCTATTATAAGTCATTACTACGCCTCTTGTCGCATCTATCAGCTTATTGGTAGTAATATGCTCTGCTTCAATACCTCCATAAACCTGCCCAAGCTCATTAGCCTTTATATCATACCCAACAATATTATGCTTATTAATTGCTGCAAGCGCAAATGATCTTGATGCAACTGCCTGTGCCTTAACCGCTTCTTCAGGCCAAAGAGGTATAATTTCCTTCGCAACTACGCCATATAAATACTCTTCCAGCGGCAAAATGTTACAAATAGTCAAAGTTTTTTGATCTTCATTGATTTTTACAATCAGTTTGCCACGATAACTTTTTCTATTTATCAGCAAAGGCTTATCTGTACTACCCGCTAACAATTCAACTTCTGATCCTTCTATACTTTTACCATCAAGTAAAAATTTACCATTTTTCACGCTTATAAAAGTTTTCTTCGGTGCAAATAGCGAAATATTGTCAGTTTGCTTTGTTAAAACTTTAAATTCAACCTCAGAAGTAATTTCTGCTGAAAATTGATTAACTACTATTGCTACTTTTATATCAGGGCCCAAAGCACTGGCGTATACAACGTTAATCATAAAAAACAAAATGAACAAAACACTTAAAATTACTTTCTTCATCTAATTACCCCGTTAGCAGCTATTTGGTTCGTGGCCGCTTCTCGTATCGATCTCTTTCACTGAACACGCAACCGCAATACGGCTGTCTGTACATTTCCAATGTTTTGCTTATTTCAACGCCTTCCTGATACCCAATACGATAGTCTTCATAATAAAATGGGATGCCCGTCTTAGCTGCAACAGCTTCAGCAATTTCCCTGATTAAATCATGTTTTTGATAAGGACTGACTAAAAGTGTTGTCGAGAAAGCATCGAAGTTATTCTCTTTGGCAAAAAGGGCAGCAGCCTCCATGCGTACACGATAACAGTATGCGCAGCGCACTGTCGGTTCTTCAAGCATACCCCTTACACATTCTTCCAATGGATAACTTTTATCGACAATCAACTTATACTTTTTTAAAGAAGCATACTCGCGCAAAGTACTCAGTCTTCTTTTAAATTCCTTATATGGATGAATATTGGGATTAAAATAAAACATACTAAAATCATGACCTTCTGCTGTTAATCTCATTGTCGGATAAATTGAGCAAGGGCCACAGCAAGTATGCAGCAATATTTTCATTTTTTTACTCCTTAACAGGTGATGGTAAATTAAGATATCTGTATGTTTCGCTCGTTGCCATCCTGCCTCTTGGCGTTCTTTGCAATAATCCTAACTGCATAAGATAAGGCTCGTAGACATCTTCTAATGTATCAGTTTCCTCACTGATCGCAGCAGCAATTGTTTCTATTCCAACAGGACCACCGCCAAAAGTCTTAACTATGGTTTCTAAAATTCTTCTATCACTACGGTCTAATCCTAAATTATCTACTTCTAGCCTGCCTAGCGCTTCTTCAGCGATTTCTCTTGTAATCTCTGTGCTGCCAAATACTTGGGCAAAATCTCTGACTCTCTTGAGCAGTCTGTTAGCAACTCTTGGCGTACCTCTTGAACGGCGAGCGATTTCGTTAGCACCTTCCTGGTCAATATTTACGCCTAAGATTTCGGCTGCTCTTGTAATAATCAACTTTAATTCATGTGACTGATAAAACTCCAAACGGCAAAGAACGCCAAAACGATCACGCAGAGGAGCCGCAATGGCACCGGCGCGTGTTGTAGCACCAATTAATGTGAATCGCGGCAAATCTAAACGAACTGAACGTGCGCTAGGGCCCTTACCGATTATAATATCAAGTGCAAAATCTTCCATTGCGGAATAAAGAACTTCTTCAACTGTTTTAGAAAGACGATGTATCTCATCAATAAATAATACGTCATTATCGCCAAGATTTGTCAAAATTGCTGCCAAATCGCCTTGCCGTTCTATAGCAGGACCAGAAGTTATTCTTATATTAACATTTAATTCATTAGCAATAATATTTGCTAATGTTGTTTTGCCCAAGCCAGGAGGTCCAAACAAAAGAACATGGTCAAGAGCCTCTTTGCGTTCAGCAGCTGCTTTTATAAAAACAGACATATTCTTTTTGACCTGTTCCTGCCCTATATATTCAGACAACTGGCGTGGTCTTAAACTATACTGCCATGTATCAGAAGATTGTTCCTGCCCCATAATTACTCTGTCTTCTTGATTCATTATTTCCTCCCGGCCAGATTTCTCAAAGCCTGACGAATAATATTTTCGGTACTTAATTCATTGCAATTTGTTATTGCCTTGACCACTGGGTAAATCTCTGTGTTGGTGTAGCCTAATGCTCTCAAGGCTTCTATTGCTTCGCTTGTATTATTGTTAGCACCATCAGCGCTGTCAAGAACATTTTCAACTGCTCCGCTGCCATCCATGCTTTCAACTTTATCTTTCAGCTCAAGGATTAAACGTTCAGCCATCTTTTTACCTATTCCAGGCAAACCTGTCAGAACCTTAATATCCCTGTTTTGTATTGCAAGATAAAAGTTCTCAGGTTTAGCTGCTGAAAGGACTCCCAATGCTACTTTTGGCCCTACACCACTTACAGATGTAAGCTGCAAGAAAAGCTGATAATACTCTTGTGTCAAAAATCCATACAACAATATAGCATCCTCACGAACAGCCATGTAAGTAATTACACGTATTTCCTGACCAGTTTTTATTTGGGATAAACTTATTGACGGCATAAAAACTCTATAGCCGACTCCATTATTTTCCAAAAGACAATGATCTGCAGCCAGCATAGCTACCACGCCTCTTAAAGAACCAATCATTTTCTCAACTCCTGCCTGACTCTTGTTGTAGATGAATGGAGTCCACAAATTGCTACAGCTAAAGCATCCGCAACATCGTCCGGTTTTGGCTTAGTTCGTATATTCAGCAATTTTTGTACCATAAATGTAACCTGCTCTTTATCTGCTCCGCCATAGCCAACTACTGCCTGTTTTATTTGTATAGGTGTATATTCCACAATAGGAATGTTCTTGTTAGCGGCTGTCAGTAAGATTACACCCCTCGCCTGTCCGACACTTATTGCAGTCGTTACATTACGATTAAAAAACAATTGTTCCACCGACATAATATCCGGTTTATATTCATCTAATAATAACGTCAATTCTTCATATATTATCTTTAACCTTATTTCCGGTTTAACATCTTTATCAGTAAAAACTGCACCATACTTAATAGGAGTTAAATGGTTGCCCTCTAGTTTGACAATACCATAACCACATATTGCTGTTCCTGGATCTATTCCAATAGCTAGCATGTTCTCCTCGCTTTTCTAGAAAAAAAAGCAGGCATAAGCCTGCTTTTATTCTTCTTCATCCGGTAAGTCTGCGTTTGTGAAAACATCCTGAACGTCGTCTAAGTCTTCCAATGCATCTATAAGTCTTTCCACTTTTGCTGCATCTTCTGGACTAAGTTCGGCTATAGTATCCGGAATCATAGAAATTTCAGACATCATTACCGCTACATTATTTTCAGCTAATACTTTTTCAACAGCTTCAAAATCTTCAGGCTTAGTAATTATTTCAAAAGCACCGTCTTCTGATTTTATATCTTCAGCACCTGCATCAAGCACAAGCATCATTAAATCGTCTTCAGTGTAACCGGCATCTCCATCAATCGCAAACACGCCTTTACGTTTGAACATCCAGCCTACGCAGCCATTCTCGCCAAGATTACCACCGTGCTTAGAAAATAAATGGCGAACATCTGCTGCTGTTCTATTTCTGTTATCAGTTAAAGCATCAACCATAACAGCTACACCTGCAGGCCCGTAACCTTCATAAGTAATTTCTTCAAAATTAGAGCCATCTTGAGCTCCGGCACCTTTTTGAATTGCACGTTGAATATTATCTTTTGGCACATTATTAGCTTTCGCCTTTGCTAATGCCAACTTAAGTTTCATGTTACCAGTTACTTCAGGTCCGCCCATCCGTACTGCGATAGTAATTTCACGACTAATTTTCGTTGTAATTTTACCACGAAGAGCATCAGTTTTCCCTTTTTTATTTTTTATATTTGCCCATTTAGAATGTCCTGACATCTATACTCCCCCTAATAATGAACTACACTATATGCTAACATATTATCAGCTCTTTTGCAAACTCTAAAGACATACATTAACGGATAATATAATGCCAAAATACGTAGCAGTTAATGTGAATTATTGGTATTAATTCGTAGCAATTTATTCATTTATCATGTCTGAATCCTTAATCAAATAATTTGATTTTCGACACCATATAGACGTCATTATGGTTAACTATTGACACTTAATACCTTGAGCGTTCTTAGTGTTCTCGAACCGACCTTAACAAAATAGTAAAACTACAAGTCTTCGTACAAACTATGTGCTTTTATCTGGTGAGCAGGCTTGTTGCTTCTACTACCTTCCACTAATTTTTGTCGTG
>CAYLRW010000011.1:0-30803 GCA_964386405.1 uncultured Acidaminococcales bacterium
GGGCTATTGCGCCTTTCGTTAAGAATAAAACAGTAGATCCTGCCGTCATTTCCATCGATGAACTAGGAAGGTTCGTTATTCCTCTATTATCAGGACATATTGGCGGAGCTAATGAGATAGCACGTAAAATTGCACATGAAATTAATGCCCAGGCAGTGATAACAACAGCAACTGACATTAATGGCTTGTTTGCTGTTGACGAGTGGGCAACTAAGAATAACGTGCATATAGGAAGCATGCATGCGGCAAAAGAAATTGCAGCTGCTTTGGTTGATGGCGAAAGTGTCGGTTTTGTCAGTAGTTACACAGTGAATGACCATCTCCCTTCTGGAATTTCAACTGATGAAAAAACCAGAGTCGGGATTGTAATCAATGATAGTGATGAAGTAAAGCCTTTTCCCATAACGCTCAATTTATTGCCCAAAGTTTATTATCTAGGCATCGGCTGCAGACGTAATACTAAGATGGAAAATATTGAAAAGCTGGTACTAGAAAGTCTCGATGAATTAAAAATAAATATAAAAGCTATTGCGGGAGTCGCTTCCGTTGATTTAAAGAAAGATGAAGAAGGGTTGCTGGATTTTGCGGAAAAATATAGGTTGCCAATTAGTTTTTACACTGCTGCTGAATTGGAAAGTCAGCAAGGAGAATTTGGTTCTTCTGCTTTTGTGCAGTCAATCGTTGGTGTAAGCAATGTTTGCGAGCGCTCTGCAGCAGCAGCAAGTGAAGGCGGCAGCATGGTATTGCCTAAGACAAGTCAAAATGGTGTAACATTGGCAATTGCAAAAAAAGACTGGCTGATTAATTTCAGTAAATAATAGGAGGCAGAATATGACAAAAAAAGTGTATGTTGTGGGGTTAGGACCAGGCGGAGTTGAACAGATGACAAGACGCGCACAAGAAACCTTGGCCGCATGCGATGTCATTGCAGGATATAATGTATACATCGATTTAATTAAGGACGATTACAAAGACAAAGAATTTCTTAGTACAGGTATGAGAAAAGAAGTTGAACGCTGCAAACTCGCAATTGAAGAAGCTCTTAAAGGCAAAACAGTTGCCATGGTTTCCAGTGGTGATGCCGGTGTTTATGGTATGGCCGGCATTATGTACCAAATAGCGGCTGAATATCCTGAGCTTGATGTAGAGGTGGTTCCTGGTATTACGGCAGCTTGCAGTGGTGCGGCTGTTCTGGGCGCACCTTTGATCAGTGATTTTACTTTGATTAGTTTAAGTGATCTTTTAACTCCTTGGGAGAAAATAGAAAAACGGCTGGATTTGGCTTCCCAAGCTGATTTTGTAATTTGTTTATATAATCCTTCCAGTTTTAAACGTCATGATTATTTGCAAAAAGCGTGTGATATAATGCTAAAAAATCAACGTGCTGATGTACCGGCCGGTATCGTCAGAAATATCGGGCGCGAAGGCGAAGAATATGAGATAATGACCCTGGCTGAATTACGTGATGCCCAGGTAGACATGTTTTCAACTGTTATAATAGGTAATTCTCAGACAGAGGTCATTAACAATAAGATGGTCACACCAAGAGGTTATAAAATCTGATGAATAAAAAACCGCTTATTTGGTTGATTGCCGGGACTAGTGAAGGGCGAAAACTAATTAAAGCATTAGAAGGCAGTAATGTTGAAATTATTGCTTCTGTAGCAACTGAATATGGCGCATCTATTATTGAACCGCAGCAAAATTTAAAAGTCATAGCTGAACGGATGAATCTTGCTGAGATGATAGCATTTATTGAAAAGAACAAGCCTGACTGCGTTGTTGACGCCACGCATCCTTATGCTGTAATAGTAACAAAAACCATTAAAGCAGCTTGTGAAACAACCAATTGCCAATATCTGCGTTTTCTTCGGCAGGAAAGTTCGACTGAAGGTTGCATAGAAGTTGATTCCTATTATGATGCAGTTGAATTTCTCAACAATACTGATGGTAATATCTATTTAACGACGGGCAGCAATAATTTGGATTTTTTTACGAAACTTGCTGATTATCAGAACAGAGTAACTGTAAGAATACTGCCCATGCAGAATTCACTGGAGAAAGCTTTGCAGCTTGGCTACAAACCAAGTAACATAATCTGTATGCAAGGACCATTTAGCGAAGAATTGAACACGGCAATGTTCAAAGCAGTTAATGCTAAATATATAGTTACCAAAGATTCCGGAAGTGCCGGTGGATTTGAAGAGAAGAAGAACGCTGCATTGGCGGCTGGAGCAACACTAATAGTAATTAAACGTGAACCTGAACATGAAGGCGTTGATTTCGCGGCTATACTGTTAAAGATTGATGAATTATGTAAAAAAGTATAGCGTAGGGGAGGCAGTCGGTTGCTAAGAGTTAATATAATTGGCATTGGACCAGGAAATACGGAATTATTGACTAAGGAAGCTGCGCTCGCTATTGAGCAAAGTAATATCCTGATTGGTGACTCCAGAATGTTATCGGATTATGCCACAAAACAAAAAAAGATTTTTGAAACAATTAACACGACAAAAATATTGGAAATAATTAAAGATCTTGACTCAGAAAAAGATGTTGTCGGCATATTGGTTTCCGGAGATATCGGTTTCTTCAGCCTGACAAAAACTATAGCTGATAAACTATCCGATTGCGAAGTTAAACGCTTCTGCGGTATAAGCTCGTTAGTTTACTTTGCCCAAACGCTTAATATGCCTTGGGATGATGCGAAAATAATCAGCATGCATGGACGTAATAATAATTTAGTAGCTGCTGTAGCTCAAAACACAAAAGTTTTTGCGCTGACAGGAGGAGAAAATTCACCTGCTAAGTTATGCAGGGAACTATGTGACTATGGTTATAGTAATACAATTGTCTATGTAGGAGAAAATTTATCTTATGCAGATGAAAAAATTACCAAAGGTTTTGCCAGTGAAATTGTTAATATGCAATTTCCATCATTATCAGTAATGATGATTATCAATGATAAGGCGCTTGCTGCCGGACATTATGTACATGGACTTCCTGACGATTTCTTTGTGCGTACTAAAGTGCCAATGACCAAGCAGGAAATACGCTCCATATCTTTATCCAAATTATCACCAAAATGTACGGATACAATCTATGATATTGGTGCTGGTACCGGTTCTGTATCAACGGAACTTGCGCTGATTGCCAAGAATGGCAGAGTTTGGGCCTTTGAACGTAATCCTGAGGCTATTGAATTAATCAGGATGAATAGTGAAAAACTTAACGTTCAAAATTTGGCAATAATTGAAGGTGAAGCTTCAGAAGCAATCAAAGAGGCCCCAGCTCCGGATTGCGTTTTTATCGGTGGCAGTGGCGGCAATCTTCATTCTATGCTTGATACGATCTACTTGAAAAATAAAGAGGCAAGATTGGTAATCAACGCTATTACGGTTGAAACCTTGTCTTCTGCTCTTGATTATTATAAAAATAAAAATGACTATGAAATTGAAATCGTCAATGTTTTCTGCGCACGCTCACAGAAAATTGGATCATATAATTTAATGAAAGCTCAAAATCCAGTGTATGTTATTTCTGCCTATAGGAAAGGAGAATAAGATGGATTTTAGTACACCTCGCTTTATGATTACTGCAACAAATAGCGGGTCTGGAAAAACGACGATCACATGTGCCATACTGAAGGCTTTGATGAATCAGGGATTAAAACCTGCAGCTTTTAAAGCCGGCCCAGATTATATTGATCCGATGTTTCACAGCAGAGTGGTTGGGGCAAAATCGCGCAATCTTGACATTTTTATGCTCGGAGAGAATATATGCCGGTATTTACTTGCAAAAAATTTGCACAACTGTGATATAGCAGTTTTAGAAGGCGTAATGGGTTATTATGATGGCATAAGCACCACAACAGCTGGAAGCGCTTACGCCCTGGCTAAAGAAACCAAAACACCAGTTATTTTAGTAATCAATGCGGATGGTGCTTCCCTATCATTGGCTGCTCTAATTCAAGGTTTCAAAAATTTCAGAGCCGATAGCAATATCCATGCCGCGATTTTGAATAATATAAGTCCTATGACTTATGCATATTATAAAGATATTATCGAAAAGGAAACCGGTGTGAAGCTGCTTGGCTATATGCCAAAAATGGAAGGCTGCGGGTTTGAAAGCAGGCACCTCGGATTGATAACTGCTGAAGAAATCAATAATTTGCAAGTAATTGTTGACCGCCTGGCTAAACAGGCAGAAGCGACAATTGATCTTAAAGGCATTATGGAAATAGCAGCAACAGCTCCTTCCTTAGAATATGAAGCTCCTGTAGTAAATAAAGTTGCCAATGTCAAAATTGCCATTGCCCAGGATAAGGCCTTTTGTTTTTACTACCAGGATTCGCTGGATTTATTATGTGAAATGGGTGCTGAGCTTGTTCCGTTCAGTCCATTGACAGATTCTGAATTGCCTGCATGCGATGGGCTTATACTCGGTGGCGGGTATCCGGAACTTTATGCTGAAGCTTTGTCAGAAAATAAAAGTATGCTTGCCAGCATAAAAAAATATATATTGGCGAAGAAACCATGCATCGCTGAATGCGGCGGTTTTATGTATCTTTTAGACAAATATACAGACAAAGAAGGCAAAGTGTGGAACTGGGTTGGTGCCATCCAAGGTGAAGTTTGCATGACCAATAAACTGAAACGTTTTGGATATATAACATTAGAGTCATACCAGAATAACTTGTTAGCAAAAGCAGGCGAAAAAATTAATGCTCATGAGTTCCACTATTCAGATAGTACGAGCAATGGACACAGCTTTTTAGCGAAAAAGCCTGAATCTGCTGCTAAATGGGACTGTATTAATGCAGATGATAGCCTTTGTGCAGGCTATCCTCATATGCATTTATATGGTAATATTAGTTTTGCGGCAAATTTTATCCGCGCTTGTTACAATAAAAATGACTAATATTTTAGGAGAGTTATCAGCTTATGCTTACAGTCTTAGCTATTGCATCAGGTTTCATCCTTGACCTGATTTTTGGCGATCCTCATTGGTTACCTCACCCTATTTGTCTGATAGGTAACTTAATTGCATATATGGAAAAGTTGTTACGGAAGATCTTTGGCAGTGACAAAAGCAATCTGCTTTTTGGAGGACTAGTACTAGTATTAATTGTCACAACATTTTCTTTCGTTGTACCATACTTTATTCTTAAATGGGCTGCTTCTATAAACCCACTGTTTGCTTTTGCGCTCGAAACTATCATGTTTTATCAAATTTTCGCGACGAAATGTTTGGAAACTGAAAGTATGAAGGTTTATAAAGAACTCAAAAACGGTGATTTGGCAGCAGCCAGAAAACAGCTTTCCTGGATTGTTGGCAGAGATACGCAGGAACTTAGCGCTGAAGAGGTAACAAAGGCAGCAGTAGAAACAGTTGCCGAAAATACCGCTGATGGTATTATCGCACCAATGTTCTTCATGTTTATTGGCGGAGCACCACTGGCTTTTCTCTATAAAAGCATAAATACCATGGATTCGATGGTTGGCTATAAGAATGATAAGTATCTCTATTTTGGGCGTTGTGCAGCCAGGTTGGATGACATAGCGAATTATATCCCTGCGCGTCTGGCGGGAATATTTATGATTGCTGCCAGCTTCTTTCTAAATTATGACTATAAAGAAGCAGCAAAAATATTCATGCGTGACCGCTACAATCATTTAAGTCCTAATTCTGCCCAAACAGAATCTGTCTGTGCTGGTGCTCTTAATATCCAGCTCGGCGGCGGCCACTTTTATTTTGGTAAGTTCGTACCCAAAGATACTATTGGTGATGATATAAGAGCGGTAAAGGCAGATGACATAAAAAGCATCAATAATTTAATGTATCTGACAGCTATTATCAGTTTGGTAATTTTGGCATTAATAAAACTGGCGACATTTATGTAGTAAAGGATTGGTTATTATGTATAATTATGTGCATGGCGGAGATATTTATTCTTTGCCGGAAGGCAAAAAAGTTATAGATTTTTCTGCAAATATAAACCCTCTGGGACTTCCGGCAGGGGTGAAAAATGCGCTAAAAGCTGCAATAAGTGTTTGTGCAGATTATCCGGATCCATTTTGCCGAAAACTTACAGAAAAACTAGCAAATTATCATAATTTAAAGCAAGAATATATCTTTTTGAGTAATGGTGCTGCTGACGTTTTATTCAAGCTGGCTTTAGCTATCAAACCTGATAAAGCGCTTTTACTTGCGCCAACCTTCGCTGATTACGAGAAAGCTTTGAAAACAGTTAAGTGCAAAATTGATTACTTTAATCTATTCGCAGGTAATGAGTTTTGCGTTACTGACAGCATTTTGTCGAAAATAAATAATGATACTGATATTGTTGTTATTTGTAATCCGAATAACCCAACAGGACAATTAACTGAAGAAGCACTATTATTGAAAATACTTGATAAATGCCGTTCGACTGATACATATCTGCTTGTTGATGAGTGTTTTATGGATTTTGTTGATCAGGAAAAAGCTTTTTCTTTAAAGAAATATCTAAGCGAATATGATAATTTAATAATATTAAAAGCTTTTACCAAAACGTATGCTATGGCAGGAATTCGACTGGGTTATTGCCTTACAGGCAATGCAGATATTATTGATAAATGCCGAGAGAATGGACAGGACTGGAGCGTTTCAACTTTGGCACAGGCGGCAGGCTTAAGCGCCTTGGACGAAGAGGAGTATTTAACAAAGTCGAAGGAATATATCAAAAAAGAACGTACTTATTTGCTGCAAAATCTGCATAAACTTGGGTTAAAGGTATATGGTTCAGCAGCAAATTATATTTTCTTTTCTGCGAAAAAGTTACCACGACTTGCAGATAAGCTGCAAAAAGAGGGTTTTCTCATACGCAAGTGTGCAAATTATCAGAACTTGGATGAGGATTATTATCGAATTGCTGTAAGGACAGCTTCTCAGAACAAACTTTTAATAAAAGCGGTTAGGAAATTACTGAAGAATGAAAACACTGCTAGTAATAATTGACGGTTTAGGTGATGATGCGATACCGGAGTTAAGCGGAAAAACACCATTTGACTTTGCCAGACATGATAATATAGACAAATTGATTAAGATTGGTTCTACAGGTTTTGTCAGCATTTGTGAAGACGATTTTATGCCTGAAAGCCTTGGTTGTATTTTACGTTTATTGGGTGTTCAGCAGAGAGACTTTCCTCGCAATAGGGCTTATCTGGAACTGCTTGCTCATGATCGCGATATTTCGGAATACGAAATGGTTTTACGGTGTAATTTGGTTTCAGTTGATAAGACTGGCAGACTTCTATCTTTTAATGCCCAAGGGCTCACAGCGGCTGAAATGCAAGAAGCAGCATTAATTGCCGATGCGTTCTGTGCGAACATAGAATTCTTACATTTATCGCACTACAGGAATCTCTTAATTATGGATAAAAAACAAGAGTTGCTGGACAATTGTCTGATAAATCCGCCACACGAAAGTCTGGGTGCTAATGTTTATGAGTTACTTGCTGACTTGGGGAAAAAATCTTTGCTTATAAAAAAGTTCATTGATGAAACGGAAAAATGCTTAGAACGATTTAATCGCAATGGCATTTTTTATATGTTCTATCCCTGGGGTATTTCTGAAAGAAGGAAAATACCGGCTTTTACCAAACTGCACGGTGAAAATGGCGGCGTTGTTTGCGCTACTGAAATCGTGAAAGGTATCGCACGTGCCATGAAAATGGAACAGCCTGATATTGAAGGTGGTACTGCAGATATAGACACAAATATAGTCGAGAAAGCTAAGATAACATCAGAACTTCTTGCTAAAGAAAAATTTGTATTAACCCATTTTAATGGAGCGGACGAAGCAGCACATCGCTATGATTTTTTAGGTAAGGCAAATTTTATCACGCGCATTGATGAGGAGTTTTTTGGGCAGATAGTTACTAAAATAACTGAACCTACAAAAATATTACTCTGTGGTGACCATGTCACCAGTTCAATAACTGGCAAACACTCCAAAGGAAAGGTGCCGGTTGTGGCTTGCTATCTTAATCAGGAGAGTATGCCAAATCCTTCTATAAATAGCTATCAAGATATCATTAAATTCTTATTCGAGGGGAGATAGTAGTTAATGGCAAAGGCGATTATGATTCAAGGCACGATGTCTAACGCAGGAAAGAGTCTTGTTACTGCCGGGCTCTGCCGAGTATTTAACCAAGACGGATATAAGGTTGCTCCTTTCAAGTCGCAGAACATGGCTTTAAATTCTTTTATTACGCGTAATGGTGCTGAAATGGGAAGAGCACAGGTTGTACAGGCTGAAGCGGCTAACATTGAACCAAGTGCGTTGATGAATCCAATTTTATTAAAACCAACGAGTGACAAGGGCTCTCAGGTCATTGTTAATGGCGAAGCCATAGGCACGATGACAGCAAGTGAATATTTTGCTTTTAAAACGCAATTGATTCCGGAAATAATGAAGGCGTATAACCAACTAGACGCCGATAACGAAGTAATTGTCATTGAAGGTGCCGGCAGTCCTGCGGAAATCAATCTTCGTGGTCAGGACATTGTAAATATGGGTATGGCCAAAATGGCTAAGTCTCCGGTACTGCTTGTTGCTGACATTGACAGAGGCGGAGTATTTGCTGCAATTTATGGTACTTTGATGCTTTTGGAAGAAGATGAAAGGGCTATGGTAAAAGGTCTGGTCATCAATAAATTCCGTGGCGATATTGATATATTACGTCCAGGCCTCAAAATGATTGAAGAAAAGACGGGCATTCCAGTAGTAGGCGTTTTGCCTATGCTTAAAGTTGATATTGAAGATGAAGACAGCTTGTCAGAAAGACTGGACGGAAGAAGCGAAATACAGGCAGTTGATATAGCGGTAATTAAAATACCAAGAATGTCTAACTATACTGATTTCAATGTTTTTGAACTTATTCCCGGTGTTTCTTTGCGCTATGTTAAATCAGTCGGTGAATTGCAAAACCCGGATATGATAATACTCCCGGGTACTAAAAATACTATCGGTGATCTCTTGTGGCTCAGGCAAAGTGGTTTTGAAGCTGAAATTCTTAAAAAAGCTCATGCGGGAACTGTTGTTTTCGGCGTTTGTGGGGGTTATCAGATGTTAGGTACAAAGCTTTCTGATCCTTTTGGCGTTGAAGAAGGCGGTGATATTGCCGGCATTGGTTTGCTGGATGTAGAGACTATTTTTGCAGAAAAGAAGCGAACTATTCAGGTAGAAGGTCATTTCAGCAGTGTAAAAGGAGTTTTTGAAGCATTATCAGGATGCGAATTTCATGGATATGAAATACATTCAGGTGTTACAAATTTTGCCATAAACAGCAGTCTTTCCAATATGAAACCAATCTATGAGGAAGGCGACATTGTGCCGGAAGGCTCACAAAATATTACTGAAACAATGAACATTTATGGCAGTTACGTGCATGGCATCTTTGATGGCGACGGAATAGCGAAGAGCATTGTTGATGCCTTACTTGCCAAAAAAGGCATGAAGCCAGAGGATGTCCATATGATAAGTTTTGCCGAATACAAACAGCAGCAATATGATATCTTGGCTGAGCAGGTAAGAAAAAATCTTGATATGAAGAAAATTTACGAAATTTTAAAGGCAGGCGTTTAAAATGGAACGGGGACTTATCCATATTTATTGCGGAGATGGTAAAGGGAAGACCACTGCAGCATTAGGCCTTGCTTTGCGCTGTGCAGGACGCGGCAACAAAGTTTTGTTTGTGCAGTTTCTCAAAAGCCGTCCGACTGGTGAACTGACAAGTTTGAAATATGTGCCAAACATAGAAATAATGCGTGGCAAGGAAATAATGAAGTTTACTTTTCAAATGACAGCGGATGAAAAGAAACAGGTTCTTTTAGAACATGAACAGCTTTTTGACCGTGTTGTAGAAAAATGTGCGGAAGAAAAGATAGATTTATTGATTCTTGACGAAGTTATCGGAGCCTGCAATACAGGTGTATTTAATATGGCAAGGCTAATTGATTTCATGAAAAATAAGCCGTGTTCAATGGAGATAGTTCTGACAGGTCGTGATCCTAAAACGGAACTAATTGATTTAGCTGATTATGTTTCTGAAATAAAAAAAGTCAAACATCCTTATGATAAAGGGATTCCAGCAAGATCTGGCATTGAGATGTAGGGAGGAATAGTATGAAATTACAAAATGTTTTACCAAATGATATAGAAAAACGCAGCATGGAAATTATTGCAGAAGAACTAGGCGAGGTTAAACTCGACGAGGAAAAACTGAGTATTATTAAACGTGTGATTCATACTTCGGCTGATTTCGATTATGTACGCACACTGCATTTTTCGGAAGACGCAGTGCAGAAGGCAGTGGAAGCTTTAAAAAATGGTGCCACGATAGTAACTGATACCAATATGGCTAAGGCTGGTATTAATAAGGCAGGGATGGACAAACTTGGCTGTAAGGCAGTTTGTTATATGGCTGACCCAGATGTTGCTGCTCAGGCAAAAATAGAGGGTTCTACAAGGGCAGCAGCATGCATGGAGAAGGCTTGTTTGATTGAAGGACCAGTAATTATTGCCATTGGCAATGCTCCAACGGCACTGGTACGTTTAGATGAATTAATTAAAGAGGGTAAAATAAAGCCGGAACTAGTTATTGGCGTACCGGTAGGCTTTGTTAATGTTGTTGAAGCCAAAGAGATTATTATGCAGGCCGGTATACCTTATATAGTTGCTCGTGGACGCAAAGGCGGCAGTAATGTTGCTGCGGCAATCTGCAATGCCTTGATTTATAAGCTTACAAGATGAACTTTTTATTGAAATAGTCTTAAAAGCTTGTTGACACCAGCTATAAGGTGTTGTAAAATATCTTTTGTTGATAAGTTAATTCCTCGATAGCTCAATCGGTAGAGCACTCGGCTGTTAACCGAGTTGTTGTAGGTTCGAGTCCTACTCGGGGAGCCAAAAATCTAACCGGACAAAACGTCCGGTTTTTTGTTTGTTGTTAAATGCATATTTTGAAGTTACAATAAACATATAGGTACGGGTGGAGAGAACTTATTTCAAGAAAATATCGAGGTGATAAAATGGAATTAATTAAGGTTGATTATGATAAGTGTATTAAGTGCGGAATTTGTGTTGATATTTGCCCTAGCTGCATTCTGGAAATGGGAGAAGATGGGCCTGTGTGTAACTGGGACCGTGGATGTATGGCTTGCGGACATTGTGTAGCGGTTTGCCCGACAGCGGCAATGGACAATGCACATTGCCAGTTGGCCAAGCAAATACCTGTGCCGGCGCCGGTACTTGATCCTGAGACAGCTTATAATTTTCTAAGAATGCGCAGGTCAATCCGAAATTTTAAACCGCAACCTGTAGAAGAGGAAAAAATTACCAAATTGCTTGATATTGCCAGATATGCTCCTACGGCTGGTAATTCTCAGGGACTTTACTATATTGTAATTTCTGATTCTGAAACCATAAGAAAGATTGCAGATTTAACTGCAGAGTGGATGCAGAAGGAAATTGAAGTTAATAGTCCTCACAGCAGGTATTTTTCTAATATCTTGCGGACTTATAATGATCGCAAGATTGATATTATCGCAAGGAATGCGCCGCAGCTTATATTTGCCTGCGCACGTAAACTCAATTTGACCGGAGTCAGCAATTGTGAGCAGGCATGGTCTTATGCAGGCCTATATGCGCCTACGTTGGGGTTAGGAACGACGGTTGCAGGTTTTATTCAAACCTGTGGCATTGCCGGTTATGAACCACTATTAGAGTTGCTGGATATTCCGAAGAAGCAGCAAATAGTTGGTACATTGATGGTAGGCTATCCAAAATATAAATATCAGCGACTGGTCGAAAGACAGCATTTAAAAGTAGAGTTCCGTTAAAACAACCGGCCTTTGGCCGGTTGTTTCTGTTTAAGAATGAACTGGACTCTGCTATAATAGTGAGTAATGTTATTCCAAAACTGAGAGGGATATGTATGCAGCTTTCTTCAACACAGTTCATAAGTATGATTGTTGTTTTGGTTTTAGCTTCTATACCTGGTCTTCTCGCTGCCAAAAAAGTTAAATCCGAAGCTGATTATAGTGTTGGTGGCCGAAAAGCTGGCAGTGTGATGGTTGCAGGAACAATTATTGGCACTATTGTCGGAGCAGCGGCAACTATTGGTACCGCACAGCTTGGTTTCAAGGGTGGGATTAGTGCCTGGTGGTTTACTGTTGGTTCAGGAGTTGCTTTAATTGTGATGGCACTATTTTATGCAAAACCATTGCGTGATAGCAGGTTGACAACCATTTCTGAATTTTTAGTTATAAACTATGGTAAAAATGCTGGCCCTATCAGTAGTATTGCTGCTACTGTTGGTATTTTTCTCAGCATTGTTGCCAGTATGTTGACAGCAATTCATTTAATTGCCGGTGTTTTTCATGTTAATCTACTTGAGGCTTCAGCAGTAATTATGGTTGTAGTTTTGCTATCGGTATTTTTAGGTGGTATAAGCGGTTCAGGTATGGCTGGTCTTGTAAAGATAGGCCTGATTTTTGGCACAATTTTTATCGCGGGAATCTGCGCATACAACGATTTAGGCGGACTTAATGGAATTAAGACGACGTTTTCCGCAGTACCTTGGTTGAGCATGTTTGCAATTGGTTCGGAAAAAGTTATTTATAATTTATTATCTTTAACTATTGGCGTAATTTCAACCCAAAGCTATATACAGGCATTATTCTCAGCAAGCGACAGCAAAACAGCTGCAATTGGTTGTATTATTGCTGCTATGATTGTAATTCCTATCGGCCTTCCATCTGCAATAATTGGTATGTCAGTACAAATAAGCAATCCGGAAATTAATAGTATTGACGCTCTGCCTGTATATTTACTATATTACATGCCGGATTGGCTTGGCGGTGCAGCCATTGCAGCGTTGATATTATCGGCGTTGTGGTCAATCTCAGGTCTTGTTCTGGGTTGTGGCACGATGATTTCACGTGACATATTTAAGGCCGTTTTTTGCTTGAATAATCACAAAGTTTTGCTTTGGATCAACCGCAGTTTTGTATTTTTACTAACTTTAGCTGCAGAAGTTGTTGTTTTTTATCATTCAGATTCTTATGTACTTGACTGGACATATTTGTCGATGGCTCTTAGAGGGGCAGGAATATTTCTACCGCTTACTTTTGCCATAATTTTTAAAAACAGAGTACCTCAAAAGGCTGGATTATTAGCGATGCTTGCCGGTATTTTTATTGCTCTGACATGGCATTTGTTTTTTCCGGCCGCAAAAGATACGTTATTCCCCAGTTTAATATTCAATCTTTTGTTTCTGGTACCTGGAGTAATGTGGGTTGCATTGAAAAAAAATAAAAAGTATAAAGTTATTAAGAAAAAATAATTGTTTTTATGCAGGTAATTCGCAGTTAATATAGAATATAGCTCGTATAAAGAAGCTTTTAATAAATTAAAATATTATATTGTAGGAGGGATTCATATGGTAGGTGGCAAAACAATCATTAGTGAAGAGGTTTTTGCTGATTTAGCAAAAACAGCAATGAGTAAAGTAGAAAATGTTGCAGCTGCTTCAGAGGATGTAAGCACTTTGGCTGCAGTTGTGAAAAAAGTAGCAGATCGTGTTATCCCACAGGTTATTGTTAAGAAAACAGATGCTATTGCTGGTGACGATGAAAATCTGCAAGCAACAGTTGGTCGTGTTTCCTTTGAAATTAAAATTACGGTTATTTATGGTGCCAATATTCCTGAAACTACTACTAAGCTCCGTCAGGTTTTGCTTGATGAGGTTGAGCGAATCACTGGTTATCAGGTCGATAAGGTTGACGTAATTGTCGAAAAATTAGTTAAAGCAGAAAGTGGTAACGAGAAAGAAGCATAGAAGTTTTAAGTCAAATGCGGCTGTTTTTTCGCAGCCGCATTCTATTTTTTATAAAAGGGTTGATATTATGAGTGCAAATATTGCAAACGTACTTGCTAAAATGATTGACTATGAGCAAGGCTGCCCGCATAGGGTTAACCACTTCCTGAAAGTACATTCTTTTGCCAGGATCATCGGTGAAGCTGAAGGATTAACATCTTCTGAACAGTATATTCTGGAAGTAGCCGCTGCCATGCATGATTGTGGAATTAGAGCAAGTTTACTGAAACATGGTTATTATAATGGCAAAATGCAAGAAGAGGAAGGTCCAGCTGTTGCTGATAAGATGATGCTTGAATTAGGAATGAATGAAGAAGTAAGAGATAGAGTCAGATACTTGATTGGACATCATCATACTTATACCAATATTGAAGGCACTGATTATAGGATTTTAGTCGAAGCTGATTTTTTGGTAAACATTTATGAGGATGAGCTTGCTGCAGATGCGATAGAGACTGTAAAAGAAAAATACTTTATTACTAGAAAAAGTAGAGAAATTCTGACCAGCCTTTACCAAAGCCCAAATGAAGCTGGAAAATAAATTCTGTAAGCATTTTATAACTATTACACGGTACACACTGGTTTTTAGTTTAATACTAAAGATAAGTGTGTACTTTTTATTGGGATCAATGTGGTAAAATAAGTGTATATGTTAGGCGTTTTGGAACGCAGGAATGGACGGATAAAATGGCAGATTTATTTTGTGTGAAGCTTGGAGAAACTATGCGAGGTACATTTGCGGAACAGGTCAAACAATATGCATATGATGAAGCATTGCTAGTTTTACCGAACCGTTTTTTGCTTCAAAATGAACAATTACGTGGAATGGTTCGAGCCGTAAATATGGATTATTTACCTAACGAAATATTACGTGCAAACAGGCGTGACGCTTTTGCAATGTTGTCCAGACGCTCGCAAGAAATTATAGTTAGAAAACTCATTGATGATAAAAAGAAAGCGGACGAACTAAAATATTTGCACAGCATAGCAGATACAGACTCATTTGCCAAAATTGTCACAGGTTTTATAGGAGAACTTTCTCGCGCTGGGACAACTGCCGAAGAGTTTGCTGAAGCAGTATCTGCCTGGGAAAGAAAGAATGGTTATGGTTTTAAAGACGAAGAGCTCTCAGAAATTTACAGTGATTATCGGAAGATACTTAAAAAAAATAGCTGGTATGATATTGATGGCTTGTATCGCTTGGCAACTATTGAACTTCAAAGTTCGAATTGCATCATTCCCTGGCAAGCTCTTTATTTTAGCGATTTTTACCAATTTGATCATTTGCAGCTTGATTTCATTACTGCTATTAAGGATAGATGCAGCGTAAGTATTGGTATTGTCGGTGATTTGAAAAATGATGAATTGTATGGAGCTACATTGAACACAATTAGCGACTTAGTCGGACGTGGTTTTGAGTTGCATAAAGTAAATTCTCTAATTGACAGGAATGAAGAACTGCAGCATTTTTGCCTGAATTGGAAAAATAATATTGCCGTATTTGAGAAGGACGTTGAAAACATAAGGATTTTTGAAGCAGCTGGCATTGAAAATGAAATAAGAACAGTGCTGGAAGATATTAAACATCGAATTTCTACTGGTACTAATTATGCAGAGATATTATTGGTTGTTCGTAATCTTGATTCCTATAATGGTCTGCGTAATTTATTTGATGAATATGGTATTCCCACGACATTACCAAAAATAACGAGTTTTTTGGCTCAGCCCGCTGTTGAAATGATTAACAGCCTTTTGAATTTAGCAAAAAATGATTATGATGTTAATGCTTTATATGATTTGCTTTGTTGTAATTTTGCTAAGTTCCTCTATGATTTTGATGGTGAAAAAGTTCTGGAACTGAGGACCAAACGTTATTTTTCCAACAGTGAACAATTAAAAAAGTTTTTGCATAGCAATGACTCTGTTATTGATACTAATAATGATATTGACAAATTACTAGCTTGGACCGCTAATTTTTCTGCATATGCAAAAATTGGGGAATATTGTCTGTCGCTGCGTGAAATAATTAAAGACTGGCATCTTGCTGAATGTTTTGGCCAATATTATAAGCAAGGAACTTTAACGTTAGAGGAACTGAAAAATATACTTCTGACAGAAAAAATTTGTTATGAAGTATTGGATGAGATTGAAAAAGTTTATAAAGAAAGTAAAGTGGCAGAAAAAAAGATTAAAATTGACGATTTTATTAACATTTGGCGTGAAATTTCTTCTGAGAAGGATGTTGTTTTAGAGAACGGCAATGCGCAAGGTATTTGTGTCCTTGAGGCTGCAAATGTGCAAGGAATTTATTACAAACATGTATATATCATGGGTCTGCGGGAAAACGAGTTTCCTTCTCTTAAACAAGAAAACTGGTTATACAATGACAATGAGAGAAATGAGCTTAAAATGCTCGGCATTGATTTAAAAAGCAGTGGCTCAGCAATGGTTGAAGATCAATTTTTCTTTGCGTCGTCAATGGCAGCAGCAACTAAAAGCCTTACTTTAAGTTATTATGCTGACGATGAAGCTGGTCCTTCCGGTTATTTAAATGAACTTAAACAATATTATCAAGAAAATAGTTTGCAGGTTTTAACAAAGAAGACGAATGCTTCAGACTGCTGGTCAGAAGAGCAGTTTGTTGAAAAACTCTGTGGTTTGCAGGTATTGCCCGAAAAGGAACAAAATTGGCTTAGAACACGAGTTGGTAAAGATTATGAATTTCGGCGATCCTTAGACAAGACGCGCTTTGTAAAGAACTCTCCTTATCAAGGTTGTCTTGGAACCGAGTTAAAGGAAAAAATTAGAACAAGCATAGCTGAATGTTATAGTTCATCAGCTCTTGAGGTTTACGCTGCTTGTCCTTTTAAGTTTTTGGTGAGCAGAGTGTGGAAAACAGATACTTGGCAGGAAGTAAGCGATGAAACAGAAGCTGTAGATCAAGGCGATTTATACCATATTGTTTTAGCAAGGTTTTTCAAAAATTATTTAGGCAAAAATATCAGCTCTGTTGATATCGGTGTACTTGAAAAAGAGTTGCAAGCTGTTTTTAATTCTGTATGTGAAGAATTTTTACTTTCTGGCAAGCTGAAAAATACTGATTTTCTGGATGCTGAGCTGCAACAAATATGGAAAAAATTACTAAGAGTTATAAACGCTGAGATTGCTTATCAGAAAGACCTTTCCACCAGCAAAAGAAACTTGCTGCCTGCTTTTGTGGAATGGGGATTTGGCAATGCCAGTCATGTTTTTTGTCGTGAAATTGACGGCGAAAGAGCATATTTTACCGGCCGCATCGACAGAATTGATGCTGATGAAGAAAATCTGTTCATTACAGATTATAAAAGAACCAACGGACCTGCTAAGAAAGATTTTGAGGCAGGTCTTGACCTGCAGATGCCTTTATATGTCTTGGCGGCAGAAGATTTTTTTGCAAATGATACAAGAATGCTTCTGGGTGGCGGTTATTTTTCAATTGAAACCGCTCAAAGAAAGAACGGTTACTGGCGTAAGGAAGCGGAATTTTTGCCATGGCTGAAACGAGGTAATGAAAACTGGCAAGCATTCTTGGAACAAGCTGAGAATAATCTGGCTAGTTGTGTTCAAGGTATAAGAGCTGCAAATTACTTTACAGAGCCTAAAATACAATGCCCGGCTTACTGTCCTGGGATAGATATTTGCCGCTATGCACTTATAAGTGAGCTGCAGGAAGAGGGAAGTGAAACTGATGAGTGATTTTACCCCTGCACAGAAATGTGCTATAGAAACCATAGAAAGTAATATATCAGTTTCAGCGGGCGCTGGTTCAGGTAAAACGCGTGTCTTGGTGGAACGCTTTGTTAATATCATTGCTAAGCAAAAAGCAGCAGCAGATGGAATATTGGCAATTACCTTTACCCGTAAAGCCGCAAAAGAAATGCGGGAAAGAGTACGTGCAAAGCTGAATGTTTTGATTAAGGACTCCAGGGGTGAAAGACTTTTCTGGCAGAATCAATTAATGCTATTGGAGCGTGCCCAGATAAGCACAATTGATAGTTTTTGCAGCCGTCTCCTGCGTGACAACCCTGTAGAAGCTCAGGTTGACCCCGCTTTTGTAACAACAGAGGAATTTGATTTAAATGATTTTTATTACGAAGAATCCCTGGCATACATGAAAAAACTTTTGCAGAATAAAGATACTGATTTGCAAAAGTTATTAAATGAGTATGGCCGTGCTAAGCTGGAAGAAATGATGAATTCTCTTGTAGAAAATCTTCATTTGCTGGTTGAGAAAAAGGATTTATCGAAGCCATATATTGATGCTTTGGGAGAAGAAATTGTTCAAACACAAAAGCAGATAATGTTAAATATAGAATTGTTGATGTCCATACGAGAAACTATCAAGGGCAAACACCGTGAAGAATTAGATGCTATTTCGGCTCATCTTGAGATAGTTAAAGAAGCCGTTCAGACGTGTAATATAGAAATATTGAGTCTCTACCTAACTAGTTTATCAGCTCGCAATAAAGCTGATGCCGATTTAGTAAAGGAGATAAGAGAGTTAACTGCCAGGTTGCTAATGATACCGATTGACATGCGAGCTAAAGACATGATTAAAAGCTGGCAAGTCTTTTTGCATGGCCTTGATGAGCATTTGCGCCTAAGAAAAGTTGAAAGAAAAATCTTGAGCTTCGCTGATGTTGAGGAAAAAGCTTTGCACTTATTACGCAACAACCAAGATATTCTTGCTAAGTGCAGAAATCGTTACAAGTATGTCATGGTAGATGAGTTTCAAGATACAAATTTGCAGCAAAAGGAATTAGTGTATCTTCTGGCTGGCGGTAATAGCGAAAAATTGTTAGATAACAGACTTTTTGTCGTAGGTGATGCCAAACAATCTATTTATCGTTTCCGCGGCGCGGAGGTAAGTGTGTTTGCAGATGTATGCAAAGATATTGAAAAGAACGGTGGCAAGAATGTCGCATTAGCAGATAATTTCCGCTCATCCCCGGAAATATTGGAAGTGTGTAATGAAGTTTTTAAGGATTTAATGGGATATGATGAGAATAACGCAATCGTATACGAAGAACTTAAGCCCAACAGAGAAGCACAGGCGAAACCTAAATTTGTTATTATTGCTGCAGAGAAAAATAGAAGAAAAGAAGCTAATAAAGCTGAAACCGTCATGGTCGCTGAAAATATCAAAGAACTAGTTGCTAACGACAATATAAATTATGCAGATATAGCGATATTGCTGGCAAGTATAAATAAGGCGCAAAGTTTTGCCGCTGCTTTGCGTGCTGCAGGGATTCCGTTTCATATAATTGATGGCAAGGGTTTTTTTGAAAAACAAGAAATTATAGACTTAATAAATTTGCTGGTATTTTTAGATAACAGCAGAAGAGATTTGGAACTGATTGGCATTTTGAGGTCACCATATTTTGGTTTAAGTGATGAAACTATTACAGAGATGTGCCTAGTAAGAACAGAAAAAAGCCTATGGAATGTTTTGGAGGATGGTAATATAACTTTGGTTTTACCAGCAGACCAACAGGAGTTACTCAAAAGAGCTGGTGAGAAACTAAAAAAAATACAAGCTAATGTGCAAACTATGCCTTTGCCTGACTTGTTAAGTAGAATTTTTGACGAACTGAAAATTGCGCCCTTGTTGATTGGACAGGAATTTGGCAAGGAAAAATTAGCTAATGTTAAGAAGCTGCAGCAAATGGCCGCTGATTTTTGCATGAAACAAGGCGGGACACTACGTACCTTTCTGCAAAGAGTAAAAAAGATGCGCGAAACTGAAACACGCATAGAAGTTTCTGCCGGCGGGTTTGAACAGAACTCCGTTACTATCATGACCATTCATAAGTCAAAAGGATTGGAATTTCCAGTTGTTTTTCTGCCGGCTTTACATGCACGAGGAAGGTATGATTCCAGTAGTATCTGTTTTTTACCAGATTTTGGTTTGGGAATCAAAGTTCGTGATGAAAATGATGAACTGGTAGAAAGCTCTGTTTTTAAAGAACTAAAACAATATAATAGTGAAATGGAAGCTGCAGAGAAAAAAAGGCAATTTTATGTAGCGATGACACGGGCTGAAAAACATTTAGTATTATCAGGTGTCTCGTTAAATGAAGGAAGCAAAGAGCAAAAGACGCGCGAAGAGTGGCTGGATTCTTTAAAACGTATTCTACTTGCTGGAAAACATGATGAGCCTCTTGTTAACGTGGAAATTATTGAAGAAAATTCTATTATTTTGCAAGAAGTTTCAGCCTCTGCAGATGAAATCAAAGTTGCGCCATTCGAAGAACGTGTTTATAAACAAATTCAACCTCTTGCTGGTTTTGGTGTAAGAGAGTTGCTTTTTTCGGCAACTTCGCTTTTCGAATATGAAACTTGCCCTCGCAGTTTTTTTTATCACTATATAGCTCAGTTGCCAGGTAGTGAGGAAATTTCTCTTGAAAAGAATTTTGACAACTGTAAAGGGATTATTCCGGCTAATATCTTTGGGCTTGTCATTCATTCCACAATGGAAAACATTGAGCATTATGGTTTTGACGATGCCCTGCATTATGCATTGGAAAAGTATGTACCGATACACCTGCAGTCTCAAGTGCGAAAAGCTGCTGGTGAGATGCTTTCATCGTATCTAAGCAGTGAACTTTACAAGAGCACAAGTTTCTTGGAGAAAAAAACTGAAGATAATTTTTACTTGCCCTTGTTTGAAGACGAGGACAATAAATTCTGGTTTACTGGTAGTATAGATTGTTTGTATACTTACCCAGAAGGTGATCTTGGTATTATAGATTACAAGACTGGTAAACCTCCGTTAAAGGACGATGACTTAAAAGGTTACGCCGACCAATTAGCGTTATACGTATTGGCTGCTGAACATTTATATAGAAAACCTGTCAGGTCTGCAGCACTTCATTTTCTGCAAAACAATAGTAAATGGGAATTGCCGGTTAATAGAGAAGAGGCCTTGAACCAAATAATAAAAAAGTGTACGGCCATCAGCACTAAAAGAAAAGAGCAGGACTTCGCAGTCCTGCCCGAAAAATGTGCATTCTGTAGTTATGCTTATTTATGTCCGCAAAAATAATTAACCGAGTTCGATTGAATTGCCTGGTTTAACAATCAGAACTTTGGCGGATGTTTTTTGTTCAACTTCTTTTTTAAATTTTGCTGGGTCTTGCGCAATTACCGGCCATGTGTTGTAATGTACTGGAATCACTTCTTTTGCTTTCAGCAGTTCAACTGCTTTGACGGCGTCGGAGGGACCCATTGTATAATTATCACCAATAGGCAGCACGGCATAGTCAATATTTTCAAGCTCGCCTAAAAGCTTCATATCACCGAAAAGGCTTGTATCACCGGCAAAATATATGGTCGTTCCGTAGAAATCTACAATAAAGCCGCAGGCATGGCCGCCAGCTATACCGGCACCGTGGAAAGCAGGCGTAATTCTTACTTTACCGAAGGGAAACACATAGGTTCCGCCAATATGCATTCCATGTGCGGCACAACCTTTTTCTGCAACCATATTTGCAATTTCCGCTGTTGAAATTACCATTGCTTTGTTCTTAAGTGCTATTTCAATGGCGCTGCCTAAATGGTCGCCATGCGCATGAGATACTAAAATATGAGATACTTTGATATCTTCAGGTTTTATGCCGTTAGGATTACCATCCAGAAAAGGGTCAAAAATAATAGCGTCGTTTTCGCTTTCAAGTATAAAACATGCGTGGTGGATATAATGAAACTTTTTCATTTTAAATCAACTCCTTCAAGCATCTTTGTTAATGATATTATAAACGAATTGAACTGGTAAAGCTACTTGAGATAAGCTTTTAAGCCTTTACAATCTAGTGTAAATGAAGTAAAATTTTTCTAGTTTTATTGTCAGAACCAGCAATTGAAAAGTATAATAGGGGTGAACAAATGAATATATATTTAATAAGCATCTTGGGCTATGCGCTTTTGTTGATAGGGATAGGCTGGTTTATTGGTAAGCATGTTAAAGAGGCTTCAGATTTTTTTGTTGGTAATCGCAAGTTCAGCTGGCAGCTATTATTTACTACTTTGATTGCCGCTAATATCGGTGCAGGATCAACTGTTGGTGTTACTGGCCTTGCTTTTAGGCATGGCGTTTCCAGTTGGTGGTGGATTGGCTGCTCTGCGATAGGTTCAATAATTCTTGCTTATTTTGTTGGCCCTAAAGTATGGAAGGTTGCTAAAAAATATAATCTATATACGATGGGTGATTATCTTGATTTGCGTTATGCACACGCATTTCGGGGTATCATATCCAGCATGATGGTCATTGGAACCTTAGCTTTGTTTTCCGGACAACTTATTGGCGTAGCCTGGATACTTGATGTTGTTGCCGGTATTGATAAACCATTAGGCACAATTATCGGAGCAGTAGTAGTTACACTATATTTTACCGCAGGTGGCGTGTTGTCGGCGGCTGTTGTAAATATTGTTGAAGTGGTAGTTATTTTTGCAGGGTTTTGTTTAGCAGCTCCTTACGCACTTAGTGCGGTAGGCGGCTGGTCGGGAATGGAAGCTTTGGTTGCAGCGAATTTTGCTGATCCTGCAAGAACTGCGGCATACTTTTCCTGGAACGGCATTGGGGATACAGTTATAATTGGTTATTTCCTTGTGCTTGTGCCTGCTTTTTGCATATCACCTGGCTTGGTAGGGAAAATTTATAGCGCAGAAAATTTAAGAGCTGTAAAAATAGGCACGATGCTTAATGCCTTGGTCCAATTTGGTTTCGCATTTTTGCCTATGATTTTAGGCATGTGTGCTTTTGCAGCTTTCCCTGACTTAAAAAACTCAGAACTAGCGCTGCCTACGGCAATGAAAGAACTAATGCCTTTTGGCGTTGCTGCGTTGGCTTTGGCGGCAATCTTTGCTGCGGAAGTAAGTACTGCTGATGCTGTTTTATACATGTTGTCTTCCTCTATTTCAAATGATTTATACAAAACTTTTTTTAAACCGGACATCACGGACAAAGAACTTTTGAAATTTAGCAGAGTCACGACTTTAATTTGTGGAATACTGGGCGTGCTACTTGCTTTATGGATGCCTAACATCATTACAGCCCTGCAGATTTTCTACTCTTTGATGACTGTTTCTATGGGAGCTCCATTCCTTGTCGGATTATTCTGCGACAAAGCTTCAACCAAGGGAGCCTTTACTTCGGCAATTGCCGGTGTAACTACAACTTTAGTTTTGCAATTTGCTTATGCTGGTAAGGGGTTATGGATTCTTAATGCAGCTTCGACAGGCACGGTAGTTGCGGTAATTGTAATGTTTGTCAGTTTATACATATTCCCCAACAAAAAGGTTTTACAGCGATAGGTTTAACTGAGGAGGATTTTTATGATAAAACTTTGGAAAGCACTGGCAGTTATATCCGTTGCGATGTTTTTTTCTGGAACAGTTCAGGCCTCGGAGCAAAAATCTAATTCTACAGTTAATTTAACAAATACAAGCGTTGATAAAAATGCGGTCAAGCAAGCCGTTCCTGATTTTAATGTGCCAAGCAACAATACAAGTGCTGTTGCTGCATCAGAAAAAAAGGAAAGCGTGCCGACAGTAAAAAATGATGACAAAAATGTTAAAATTAAAATAATAAATAATTCCAAACCGGAACGTAAACTGCCTGCCAACTATAAGACAATTACAATTACCGGTGAGTCAAAGGCTACGGAAAGTCAAGCAGTGGCCTTCCTTAAAAAGAATACGAAGGATATGAAATTAAAGTTAACGCCAGAAGAGATTGTACGTTACTATTATAAAGAAAGTACCAGAGAGGGTATTAGAGCTGATTTAGCGTTATGCCAGGCGCTCTTGGAGACTGGTTTCTTTAAGTTTGGCGGCACTGTCAAACCAAATCAAAATAATTTTTGCGGTTTGGGAACTATCAGTAAGAACGTAGCCGGTGCAAGTTTTAAAACTCCTGAAATTGGTGTCCGTGCTCATATCCAGCATTTACTAGCGTATTCCACCGAACGTGAACCAAAAACAAAAATAGTTGACCCACGTTATGATTTGGTCCATAAGACGAGAAAGACTAGTGGTTATTTAACAACCTGGCATGCACTTAATGGCAATTGGGCCATGAGTAATGAGTACAGTGAAAAGATTTTTGATTTGCATAGTAAAATGCTTGCAATGCCTATTGAATAATTATATTTAAGTAGTTTTTTTAAAATCAGGATCATAGTAGTTTTTAGTGCACAGCTCCAAAATATGGCTGTGCACTTTATCTTTTTATGTTAAAATGAACACAAGAGGTGAAAGTTTATGCATATTGTTTTAGTTGAGCCTGAAATACCAGGAAATACTGGTAACATTGCCAGGCTTTGTGCAGCTACAGGCTGTAAGCTTCATTTGGTCAGACCACTGGGATTTTCGGTTGACGATAAATATCTCAAAAGGGCTGGATTGGATTATTGGAATCTGGTCGATATCAGTTATTATGATTCTGTTTATGAAGTTTTGGAGAAATTTAAAAATAACTCCAAATTTCTGTTAACTACGAAAGCACATAAGAGATATACAGATGTGAAGTATGATGCAGACTCTTTGTTGATTTTTGGTAAAGAAACAGCTGGATTACCAGAAAAGCTGCGTATGGAATATCTTGATTCCTGCGTGAGAATACCAATGATTGCAGAAGCACGCTCACTTAATTTATCCAATTCCGTTGCTATCGTGGCCTATGAGGCTTTGCGGCAACAAGACGACTTTGCTGGGCTTACTGTTTAGACGAGGAGGGCAAGAATATGATCCTTATTAAAGAATTCGAATTTGATGCAGCACATTATTTACCAGAATATAACGGCAAATGTGAAAAACTGCATGGGCATACGTATAAATTAGTTGTCAAAATTGATGGCACGCCTGATAAGGAAGGCATGGTCATTGATTTTGTACGACTGAAAGAAATCGTGAAGGAAGCTGTTCTTAATAAGTTGGACCATTCCTGCATCAATGACATATTGCCGCAGCCCTCTGCGGAAAATATAGCCGTGTGGGTATGGAATCAGTTGAAACCAATTTTGCATTCCGATCATTATGATTTGTATGAAGTTGAGGTTTGGGAAACAAAAACCAGCGGAATAGCATATAGGGGGTAGCCAAATGTTAAAGGATGTTCAAGGGGAGATCGATTTAAGGCAAGTCCCATTGAAAAACGTTGGAATCAAAAATCTGCGGTGGCCGATTAGTATGAAAGATAGGGAAAAAGGTATACAGAGTACTGTTGCAACAATCAGCATGGCTGTTGATTTGCCACATGATATGCGTGGTACGCATATGAGCCGTTTTGTCGAATGTCTTCAATCTTTTGGGCCTGTCACACCTTTTGCTCTTGAACATATTCTTGATGCCTTGAAGGAAAAATTGCAAGCAGAAAAAGCAATGCTGGAGCTTGAATTCACCTATTTTATTCAAAAAGAAGCACCTATAACCGGACAAAAAGCACCGCTTGATCTCAATTGCCGTTTCAGGGCTGAAAAAGGTGATGAATTCGAGCTTTATATTTGTGCGGAAATACCTATTCATACACTTTGCCCTTGCTCCAGAGAAATCAGTGCCTATGGAGCTCACAACCAAAGAGCTATCGCTAAAATTGAAATTAACTCTAATGAGATGGTTTGGTTGGAAGAACTGGTTACAATGGCTGAAGCAGGAGCAAGTTCACCGATATATTCTCTTTTGAAGCGGCCGGATGAAAAGTATGTTACTGAACATGCTTATGAAAATCCGCGCTTTGTAGAAGATGCTGTAAGAGAAATAGCTTTACAGCTGGAAAATGACCGAAGAATAAAATGGTATCGAGCCACGGTTGAAAGTATCGAAAGCATTCATAATCATAATGCTTTTGCATGTGTCGAAAAAGGGTGGAAGGTGAACCCGGAATGATTTTGCCGATTACAAGCTGTAATTTAAAATATGAACTAAAAAATATTGGCGTACATCCGGCAAGTGTAGAGACTTTCATGAATAAGTCAGCTATTTTGCCTTTAAAGATTCTTAATGTTCGCACTCCGGCGGCTAATATAATTAAGCAAGAGATGCTTGCCTGCGGAGGTGACTGTGCTATCCACGCCGGGTGCGTGGTTTGTGCACAGGACCATAGCGACATTCTGCTTTTGGGGACCAAAAAGCATTATCGGCTTTTGCTGCAAAAGATGGCTATGATGCCTTATTTTGGTTTGCCGAAACTTCGGGAAGAGTTGCAGTCTTTTTTGGAAAAGAATCAGCTTAAAACTGTATTGGCAGATCAGCGTATTTTGGAATACGGACACGTTGTTGTAATGGGAATTTTAAATATAACACCTGACTCTTTCTATGCCGGTTCCAGAGTGCATAGCCTTAAGGATGTCATCAACCGTGCAGGCCAAATGCTCAGTGACGGTGCGGAGATACTTGATATAGGCGGCGAATCGACAAGACCAGGCTCTGAAAGCATTGATGCTCAGGAAGAAATTGCAAGAATAGTGCCGGTTGTACAAGCCTTGCGCAAAGAATATCCGGAAAGCATTCTCTCTATCGATACTTATCATGCGGACACAGCGGAGGCAGCTCTTACGATGGGAGCAGATATTATCAATGATATCAGTGCCATGGAATACGATGGAAAGATGATTGAGGTTGTTGTTAAAAATAATGCTCCGGTTATTTTAATGCATATGCGAGGAACACCGAAAAATATGCAGCAAAACACTCAGTATAGCAATGTAGTTGAAGAAGTAGCAAAATATTTGCATGAACGTGCTGCAATGCTCAGAGGGCATAATTTCCCCAAAGAAAAAATTATTTTGGATCCAGGAATTGGCTTTGCCAAGAATGTTGAACAAAATTTAAAATTAATGCAAGGATTAAATGAAATGACAGGCTCTGGCTATCCTTTGCTGCTTGCGGCTTCACGTAAAACCACAATTGGCAAAGTGCTCGGTGATATACCGCCAGAAGAGCGGTTGCCAGGCACAATAGCCACAAGCTTACAAGCAGTTTATGCCGGTGCTAATATGGTTAGGGTTCATGATGTAAAAGAAAATGTCCAAGCTATTCGAATGTTGGAGGCTATTTTAAAATGTCAATAGCCTATATCGCCTTAGGAAGTAACCTTGGAGAAAGAAAACAAAATATACTTACGGCTTTAAATTACATGGAACAATCTGGTTTGAAAATATTGGCAGTTTCTTCTCTTTTGGAAACTGAACCTTATGGAGTAACGGATCAGCCGAGTTTTATCAATGCTGCTGTTAAGATTGAGACCGAACTCGCTGCACATGATTTGTTGAGATTATTGCTTGCTATTGAATTAAAGATGGGGAGAGTTAGAAAGAGACATTGGGGCGAACGCAACATTGATCTTGATCTGATTTTGTATGACGATAAAATTATGAAAGATAAGGACCTCATTGTACCTCATCCAGATATGCAGAACAGGCTTTTTGTTTTATCACCACTAGCTGAAATTGCCGGTGATGTTGTGCACCCCGTTTTTAAAATAACTATTAGTGCTATGTTGAATAATTTGATGAGCGGAGATGGAAACAAATGAATTGTTATGTCAATCTCAACAACCTTTTAATTTTTCGCAACTTACTTACTGATCCTGTTATTGTTGCATTAAGAAAGCCCAAAGAGGTTTCTAATCCTGATTTATATGGCGAACTTATCGAAAAGGCAGAAGGATATGGATTGATGGGCATCATCCCTGTTGAATATATTATGCATGCAATCAGTCATCAGAAAAACATTTTTTGCTGTATTGCAGAAAAAAATAATGGGGCCATTGGTGAAGGGTTAATGAAAGCCGTAGCAAATGATATCATTATTCTAAGAGAATTTCTTGTTGATGTTTTCCAACGCTTTAAAAACCACGAATTGCTTGGCAACTATATCCCGTCAAATATACATCCACTACCAGGCCGTAAAATATTGGAAAAATGTTTTTTTAATTATGGTGAAGATGATGATGCCAAAATTGCTACAAAAGCTATGTGTCAGTATTATGAAAAATATGGCTATGGTATTATGGCTGATTTTGTAGCATTTAACTGGGATGGCGAGAAAGAAAAACTTACTGGCATCAATAATTATTCCGATATGACTTTTGATAAGATTTATGGCTATGAAAGACAGAAACAGGAGTTAATTAAGAATACTGAAGCATTCATAAATAACAAACCTGCTAATAATATTTTGCTATTTGGTGACCGCGGTACCGGCAAATCATCTTCTATCAAGGCCATAGGCAATCATTTTTATGAGGATGGACTACGCATGGTTCAGGTTAGTCGGGAACATTTTGTGCAGTTGCCGAAAGTAATGCAGGAACTAAGCAAATGGGGGAAAAAGTTCGTAATTGTTTTGGATGATTTATCCTTTGAAGAGTTCGAAGTTGAATATAAAGTTTTAAAATCCATTCTTGATGGCGGTCTTGAAGTAAAACCTGATAATGTGCTGTTTTACGCTTCGTCGAATCGTAGGAACATAATTAAAGAGGTATGGCAGGATCAAAATATGAATGAATTGCATGGGCGTGACAGTATCAACGAAAAAGTTTCATTATCCGATCGTTTTGGCATAAAGCTGTTTTACGATTCGATGGATCAGGCAGAGTATTTTGCTTTGTTGGAGAAAATGGCAAAAGACGAAAAACTTAAAATATCATCTAAAGATCTGAGAGTAGAAGCTGTTAAGTGGGAAATGAGCCATACTGGGAGAAACGGCAGAGTTGCACGCCAGTTGCTTGATTACCTTCATGGCAAAGGGTGAGAAGATTTTGTTTTTACTGGGAGCGTTATGATGCTGGAGAAAGATAAATTATTAAAACGTTTTATAAGTTACACCGAATTTGAAACTACATCAGTGGAGGATGCAAAAACATTTCCTAGCAGTGAAAAAGAATTGGTATTTGCAAAGTTTTTAACTGAAGAATTGAAAAATCTTGGCTTGAACGATATTTTTCTTGATGAGAACGGATATCTGCTGGCCACGTTACCTGCTAATACTGCAGAGAAATTACCGGTTATTGGTTTGATAGCTCATATGGACACGTCTTCTGACGCAAGCGGAGCCAATGTCAGACCGCAGTTACATGCATCTTACCAAGGCGATAACATAGTTTTGAACGGTGAAGAAGATATATTACTCTCACCTAAAATGTTTCCCGAGCTTTTGTGCTATATAGGACAAGATATAATTACCACTGACGGCAAAACTTTGTTAGGTGCTGATGATAAGGCAGGTATCTGTGAAATAGTATCTGCGTGTGAATATCTTTTAGCGCGTCCGGAATTAAAGCATGGTGATATTAGAATCGCTTTTACACCTGATGAAGAAATTGGCCATGGTACGGACTTTTTCCCTCTTAAAAAATTCGGAGTAGATTTTGCCTATACTATCGACGGAGGTCAACTTGGTGAACTAAATTACGAAACGTTTAATGCTTGTGACGCAAAAGTATATATTAACGGGCGCAATGTTCATCCTGGTTCTGCCAAAGGCAAAATGATTAATGCCATAACTTTGGCGGCAGAATGGCAAAATGCATTGCCAGCTGGCGAACGTCCTGAATATACTGAGGGCTATGAAGGATTTTTTCATATAAACAGAATAAATGGTAATACAGAAGAAGTAGTTATGCACATGATTATTCGTGATCATGATGTCGCATTATTAGAAAAAAAGAAGAAAATTGTTCTCGCACTTGCCGGGTTTATGAACGAAAAGTATGGTCACGATACGGTTAAATGTGAGTTGCAAGATGTTTATGTTAATATGAAAGCCTTTTTTAAAAACTCATATCACATAGTCGATAGGGCCGTGAAGGCAATGGAAAAGAGTGATGTAAAGCCTATAATTATTCCTGTACGTGGGGGAACAGATGGCGCAAGGTTATCTGAGAAGGGTCTGTTGTGTCCCAACATCTTTACCGGTGGTCATAATTTCCATGGTGTCTATGAATATCTGCCACTGCAATCAATGCTTAAGGCTACAGAGGTTATAGTCAATCTGGTAAGTGATAATAAATAAGGGTTGCCCCTTTTTCGGGGCAACCCTTATTTATTAGTTTCAGCAATTAAGCCATAATCAAACGATAATATTTCTTTTTCCCTTTGCGGATAAGAATGCTTTTATCAGCATTGAATAAGTCGGCAGTTAATTCAGCCTCAACATCACTAATTTTTGTATCGTCGAGGTAAAGCCCACCTTGAGCAACAAGACGACGTCCTTCACTCTTACTTGCAAAAACACCATTTGAAGCAAGTATATCAATTATTTTGGTACCAATTGCGCTTGCTTCTACATTTATTGTTGGAACATCTTCCATATTGGAACCATCACCAAAGAGAGCTTCAGCCGCGGTCTTAGCCTTTAATGCCTCTTCCTCGCCGTGAATAAGCTTGGTTACTTCATAAGCCAGTACGACTTTTGCTTTGTTGATTTCAGATCCTTCCAAAGAGCCAAGACGTCGTACTTCTTCCATCGGCAGGAAGGTGAGAAGTGCCAGACAGTTTTCTACATCGGCGTCGTTGACATTACGCCAGTATTGATAAAAGTCATAAGGAGTGGTTTTTTCTGGATCAAGCCAAAGAGCACCGCCAACGGTTTTACCCATTTTGACGCCTTCGCTGGTGGTAAGAAGCTTGCAGGTCATGCAATATGCTGGTTTATGTTCTTTACGACGAATGAGTTCTACGCCGGCAAGCATATTAGACCACTGGTCATCGCCACCTAACTGCATAATGCAGCCATATTCACGATTAAGTGTTAAAAAGTCGTAGGCTTGCATGATCATATAGTTAAATTCAAAAAAAGATAAGCCTTTTTCCAGACGTTTTTTGAAACATTCAGCGGTCA
>CAYLRW010000012.1:0-5688 GCA_964386405.1 uncultured Acidaminococcales bacterium
ATAAAATCATCAAATTTGCCGGCTGCTATCATGGACATCATGACAGCCTCTTGGTAAAGGCCGGCTCTGGCGCTACCACCTTCGGTGTACCTGACAGTCCGGGTGTACCGGCAAGTGTTGCCGATGGAACTATTACTGTCGAATATAATGATGCGGAACAACTGGCAGAAGTTTTCAGCCGTATGGGCGAAGAGATAGCCGCCGTAATTATTGAGCCTGTGCCCGGTAATATGGGCATGGTCCTGCCGAAGGAAGGCTATCTGGAAAAAGTCAGGGAAATTACTGCGCAATATGGTGCTCTTTTAATTTTTGATGAGGTCATGTCCGGTTTCCGCGTTGCCTATGGCGGTGCGCAGTCAGTTTTTGGCATTCAACCGGATTTGACCTGTCTGGGCAAGGTAATCGGCGGCGGTCTGCCGGTAGGTGCTTACGGCGGACGCAGGGATATTATGGAGCATATTGCTCCTGCTGGCCCTGTTTATCAGGCTGGGACATTGAGCGGTAATCCGCTGGCGATGACTGCCGGCATCACGACTTTAAGGCTTATTGCTTCTGAGCCTGATTTTTATCAGAAACTGAGCGCCAAAGTGCAGACTTTAAGTGCTGGCATCAAGTCGCAAGCTGAAAAATACGGTCTGACGCTGCAGTATCACAGTCTGGGTTCCATGATGTGTATCTTCTTTAGCGAAGCGCCCGTCTATGATTATGAGAGTGCGAAAAAATCCGATATCGGCGCATTTAATACTTATTTTCATGCAATGTTGGAGCAAGGTATTTATCTGGCTCCGTCACAGTTTGAAGCAGGCTTTATGTCGGCTGCTCACAGTGACGCTGATATTGCGGCTACTATTGAGGCCAGCGGTAATGCTTTTGCCAAAGTTGCTGAATATTTCAGCAGGAAATAACAATGCTGTCCGGATAAGAATAAGCCCTTGCAGATTGTGCGAGGGCTTTAAACTTTGTGGCACCAAAAGAAGATTAGGCGTATAATAAATGAATCAAAACAAAGAGGTGATGCAAAATGGATATGCCTGCAGTAACATTGCCGGCAGCCGTAACAGATACGATTCAGAGCTGGAGTACCGAAAGCCCCGTACTGGATTTATCCGACAGACTTGGCGTGGTGAAAGAAACCTGGGATCTGCAGACCTTCAGTGAGCTGCAGGAGGGTAAAGTCGCTGTGCCGGACGAAGTAATTAATGACACTTTGGCGAAGGCTATCGACGATAGCGAACGTGTGAAGGAACTTAAAATAGAGTCCCTGGAGAACCACCAACTGAAGATCACGGCTGTAACAGCGAAGTCAGGTAAAATTGAGATGCTTTGTCAGGTAGAAAAGTTTGAGCATGACAAAGACCATTCTGTGATTAAGCTCAAGGCGTTGAGTAAAAAACTGCCGGATAGACCAATGATGTCCTGGATCTTTTCCCGCATCAGCCTGTCACTGGCGACGAAGCTGGTAGGACATATAGATCCCGGCAAAGGCTTGAATATGGAGTTTAACGGTAACGAAATAACAGTTGATTTTCATCAGGCACTGTACCAATCAGCAATTGGCAGCGTCGAACTATTCGGCTATAGACCACTCGACTATCTGACTGTTTATAGTGCGACACCGAATAAAGGCTATGTAGAGTTTCAGACTAATCTGGCTTTGCCGGACAATATTAAGGAAATAATCCAGAATTCATTGCAACTAGTGCAGGATTCCTGATGACAAAAAAGTTCTTTACGCTGAGCGTAAAGAACTTTTTGCTATTTATTGCTAGCTCAAGAGTGTATGTATTCTGGAAAGATGGCAGTCATATACTTATTCAAAATATTAAGGCTGTCCTTAAATGAAGGCTTGACGTTAACTGGTGTAATCATATAAGAAGTTCGTTGTGGCGGCGGATCAAGCAGCTTTTGAATAACAAATTTTTTTGAGCCTACAAAGCTTTTTGCTACTGATAGAGGTACAACTGACCATTGCAGCGGATCTTGCATCAATGTAAAGATTAAGCTTGCTATATCGACCGAAGTGTACGCAGGGTGCAGTGAACCCCACCAATGATTGTGCCAACATTGGAAAGACGGCCCCCAATTCCAATATATTTCATGCTTCGGATTTAATTCTGTAGGATGTATAGGCTGCAAAGCAGAATCAATATTTGCAGCAGGGCGTAGCAGCACTACCTCATCAACAAAAAAAGGTTTAATGGTAATGTTGGGTGCAGATTTTTCCATTTTGACAAAGCCAACGTTAATTTCATGACGCTCCATTGCTTCCCAAAGTTCTAATGAGTGCTGCGTACGAAAAGTCAGATTAATTTCAGGCGAATGCCGGCTTAACGCTTGATAAAGAGGTGGAAGTACATAGGTATTCAGACTGTTTGAACCTCCAATAGAAAGACAGTGCTGATAACCATTGTTTTGCAGCTTTTTCATATCCTCTTTTAGCAAGTACCAGCGATTAGCGATTGGAACAAAGTTCTCGCCAAAGGCGGTCAAAGTAATTTGCTGAATGCCTTTGTTGCGTTCAATCAGCTGCGCACCCATTTCTTGTTCTAGTATTTTTAGCCGGTAGCTAATGGTAGCTTGAGTCAAACTAAGCATTTCACCCGCTTTTTTTAGACTCCGCGCTTCAATAATCGCTAAAAATGCTTCAATGCCGGCCTCATACATGAAAAAACCTCCTAATATAGAAAATATCTATATTTATTGTAGAATAACTTTGTTTTACATATGCAATTTCTTTATTTAAAATTAACATAATGTTATCTAAAGAGCAATACAATATTATCCATTAGGAGTGGGTTTTCTTGTCCGGTAAAATTAATAAAAACCAAAAAGCGCTAATTGTTATTTCTTTACTTACTGCAGCCTGCTTGCTAGGGGATTCGATGCTCTATATCGTTTTGCCAACTCATTGGCAGGAGGCAGGATTAACCTCCCTGTGGGAGGTTGGGATTCTGTTATCTGTAAATCGCTTCGTCAGGCTGCCATTAAACCCAATTATCAGCTGGTTGTATGGTAGACTAAGCAGCAGAAATGGCATTCTGCTTGCAGGCTTATTAGCTGTCTGTACCACAATATCCTATGGTTTTATCCAAGGCTTTACAATTTGGTTAATAATGCGTTGTATTTGGGGCATTGCTTGGACGCTATTGCGTCTGGGAGCTTATTTCACCATTTTGCAAATTTCAGACGAAACTAACAGAGGCTATTTCATGGGAACATATAATGGACTTTATAGGCTGGGAAGTCTCGGAGGTATGCTTCTTGGCGGGTTATTCGGCGATCTGTATGGTATTGCGGTACCGGCAGTTATATTCGGGACAATATCCCTTTTGGCTTTGCCTTTTGTCAGAGAACTTTCAACAACTGCCTTTAAGTTTGAAAATGAGCAAAAAAACGATTTTGCCGGCATCATCAAAAACAGTGATGTTTTATGGACGCTGCTTACAGGCTTATTTGTTGCACTGGTCTATCAAGGTGTTCTGATGTCCTCTCTGAGTTATTTAATTCAGAACCATGATTTGCTTTCAATTTTCGGGTTGCAGTTATCAATTGGCGGCGCTTCTGCTGCCGGAATTTTGCAGGCACTGCGTTGGAGCTGGGAGCCATATCTTGCACCTTGGATTGGCAGGGTATCTGATGGTAAGAACGGCCGGATCAAAATTCTGCAATATACTCTTCTTCTGGCTGCATTCTTATTTTTACTGCTGCCAGGCACCATGCCAGCCGCAATATGGTTAACGCTGATATTGTTAATTTTGGTTACGGCCACAGTTTTAACTACCATAGTTGATACCGTCGCTTGCGATGTAGCCTTTTGTTTTCCGGCAAAAACCTTTATGAGCATGTATTCGCTTGCTATTGATGTTGGTGCGGCTTTAGGGCCAATTCTCAGTTATACTATCAGCAGTTTTTACGGACCATATTTAATCTACTATCTTGTTGCCGTTGGCTTATTGTTAATTAGTACTAAATGGGTCATCAGACCTCTTAAAGTATCAAACACGAAATAAAATATCTAGCGCAAGAGCGGCAGGAAGCCGGTTAGTTTATTTACCTTTTTCTTGTCACCATAAATAGCTACACCAAAGTAAGTATGGTCTTCTTCAGCGACTGAGGCTGCTTTGGCAATATAATCAGCGTAGATGTTGCAGCCTTGTGCCACATCAGAAAAATCTACCGCAATTAATTCGCTGAATTCTTCGTTGTATAGTTTTTCTCGTAAGCTTCTGAGACTGCACTGATCACCTTTTAACATAGCGACAGGAATTGAAATAATGCCGAGATGTGTTTTTTGGGAGGCATCCAATACATCGGGACCGACCTGTTCAGGAACCTGCTTGCCTAGCGTAACGCCCAGAATTGCTGAGGTGTTCGCGATGATACCAACCGGCAGGTTTGCATCTATGACCATTACACATTTTTTTACCGAATCTGACATTCAAAAATCTCCTTCATGTTATTTGAATATTTTCATGTACTGTTTTGGCGTTAAACCAATGAATCTTTTGAAAAAATTGGAAAAATGGCTTTGGTCAGTAAAACCAGTCTGCAAGGCTGCTTCAATTGGCAAAACGCCTTGTTCTAACAATACTTTGGCTTTGGCAATGCGTATTGTTTCAAGGTAACTATAGGGCGAAATGCCTTTTTGCCTGGTGAAAGAGCGCAACAGATAATATTTGCTCAGACCAGTCAATTGGCATAAATCGTTCAGAGAAATATTTTTTGCATAGTTTTTTTCTAAAAAATTGCATACTGCATTAATTTCTGTATTCGGCTCAAGTTGGGTGGAGACTGTTTGCTGCTCGGTATACTCAGCAATTAACTGTTCTAAAAGGAAGAAAAACAACTCTTCTTTTTGAAAACTTTTTTCTTCCTTCATTATCACTAAATGTAATTCTCTTAAAAGATCCACCAGTTCTGAATGAAAGATTACCTGTTCGGTAAAATAAGGTAAATATTCTTTGCCTGTGATTTCCAAAGCGGCCTTCTGCATGGTTGGTACGGCAATATTAAGGCAGCGATAATCAAGTGTCTGCCCGTCAATTTGTTCGCAGGTATGATTGTCGCGTGGGTTGAACAGCAATAGGTCACCTGGCTCGATGATGTATTCCTTGTTTTTGCAAGCAAGATGTCTCTGCCCTTTTTCAATGAAGCCAATAACATAGTATTCATGGAAATGGTTAGGAAATTTTTGCATAATACCTTGAAAATGATAAGCTTCAATTTTGAGGTCAGTATCATATTTTACTATCCGAGTTTCATTTTTCACTAATTTCCCCTCCTTCCTCTATTATATGGTATTTAGTCTAGCATTAATAAATAGAAGGTTTCTTGGATGATATTGCTCTTTAAAAGATACAAAGGGGATATAGGCAAAAAAAATACTCCCTGGCGGGAGTTGGCTTTTAATTACAATTTTTTATTATGTCTGTTTTTTATATAATGGCCAAAAAATAGCAAGGTTCTATACGCGGCATAGAAGGTTTCAATGATAAAAAATAATACTATCAATGCAACCAGAATTGGCGACATCCTTGAACTCATATTGATAAGTATCTCTTTGGCAAACATGTGAAAACCTCCTTGCTAAAAGGATATCTGAACGTATCAAATAAATATTATCAAACTAACAAAACTAAAGCAATAGCTTTCTTAATATAATTATAACATAACCTTCGAATCTCGCCA
>CAYLRW010000012.1:5788-29877 GCA_964386405.1 uncultured Acidaminococcales bacterium
CAACAAAAAAGCTCCTCGAAAAGAGGAGCATATAATCAATGGAGCGGATGGCGAGATTCGAACTCGTGACCCACGGCTTGGGAAGCCGGTACTCTACCACTGAGCTACATCCGCATATGAAGTTGATACATTTGATAGTATAGCGCATTTACTGATTTTTGACAATCAGAAATGTTTCGGTATATGCGCAAGTATAGCTCAAAAAAAGATTCTACATGTTAGACAAGTGCTAAAGAGCTCATCTGGCTGCTTCCACAGGCGACAATTCACCTGCAGGCAGTCGGTCGCTGATGTGCAGCAGGCCCGTCACTTCTTTGCACTTGCCTCTCTTGGCTCAATAGAAGGCAACATTAATAGTTTTATCTAGACTAAAACTCTCTCATACGATAGAATGAATTAACAAAAGATATTATAAAGGAGTTGAATTTTACTTGGAAGGCGAACCTTCTATTTTGTTTGAAATTTTAATTATTTTCATTCTTATGATTGCCAACGGTGTTTTTGCAATGACCGAGATTGCCATTGTATCTTCCCGTAAAGCAAGGTTGGAAAAATATGCGGCAGACGGCAGTGATGGTGCTAAGGCGGCTTTAGAGCTGGCTAATGACCCGACACCTTTGCTTTCGACTGTGCAGGTTGGCATAACTCTTATTGGCATCTTTACAGGTGCCTATGGCGGTGCGACGATTGCCCAGGCTTTAGTTGTTTATCTCAGACCGCTGCCAGTTGTCGGACCTTATGCTGCCAGTGTCAGTATGGCACTTGTTGTTGCCGCTATAACATATGTATCGCTTATCATTGGTGAGTTGGTTCCTAAAAGGATGGCTTTGAATAATCCTGAACCTATCGCCATGCTTATTGCGCGCCCGATGCGCTTTTTATCAAAAGTCTTTATGCCTATCGTCAAATTGCTGAGCATTTCTACCGAAGTTGTACTGAAAATAGCAGGTGTTAAAAAGCCTGCTGATGCGGGCGTAACAGAGGATGAAATCAAGATTATGCTGGCCGAAGGTACGCTGATGGGAACCTTTGAGGAAACGGAAAAAGACATTGTTGACAGAGTCTTTCGTCTTGGTGATATGCGTGCTTCAGCATTGATGACACCAAGAACGCAGATAGACTGGCTGGATCTTGAAAGAGACAATGAATATCTTTGGAATGTTATAACTGAGAGTCCACATTCGAAGCTGCCGGTGGCTCGCGGCAGCCTTGATGAAATAGTCGGTATTGTTTATGTGAAGGATCTTCTGGACAGTCGCTGCTCAGACAAGCTGCCGATTGAAGAAAACGTTGAACAGCCGCTGTTTGTCCCACGCAGCCTGCGTGCTTTTAAATTATTGGAGCAATTTCAGCAGTCAGGCACACATGTAGCTTTTGTCATGGATGAATTTGGCGGTACGATGGGTCTTGTGACTCTTCATGATATTCTGGAGCATTTGGTAGGTGAGCTGCCGGAGGAAGATGATGAAGATAAGAGCATTGTCAAAAGAGATGAAAATTCCTGGCTTATTGATGGCTTATTGCCAATTGAAGATTTTAAGGACTTTTTCGATTTGGATGAAATGCCAGGTGAAGATAAAGATCACTTCCAGACTTTGGGAGGTTTTGTTACCTCGTTTCTCGGTTATATGCCTAAAACCGGTGAAAAATTTGAATGGGCAGAACTGAGATTTGAAATCGTCGATATGGATAGAATGAGAATAGATAAAGTAATCGTTACCAAGCTGCATTTTGAGGAAATTATTGAATAAAAGAACCTGCTGCAAGCATTTATCCTCTTGCCACCATTTGGCAAGAGGATATTTTGTGTAAACTAAAGAAGGGTTTGCGCTCCACTCGGCGAATGGTTTTTATAATAGGTGTTTATAAAAGGTTGGGGGTTCGCCACAGTGGAATTTATACAAACTATTATCAGCTTGCTGGTTATCGTGATTATGGTAGCCTGCGGTTTTTTCTTCGCCAGAATGCAATGGATTACTAAGGAAACAGCACCATTATTACCGATGCTGGTTAATCGGCTTGCTTTGCCGACTTATATGATTTGGAATTTCCTGAATAATTTTACAAAGGAGGATTTCTACAGTTTAGCCGGTGGTTTAGCAGTTCCTTATATTTCTATGCTGATTAGTTTTATTGTTGGAAATTTCGTTGTGCGTTTTGCTCGGATAGAGCAGTCGCGCAAGGGTGTTTTTCAAGCAGGTTTCTTTTCTTCTTCTGCCATTTTTATCGGTGTGCCGGTAAGTCTTGCCTTATTCGGCGACAAATCGATCCCTTATGTGCTGATTTATTTTTTAGCTAATGCCAGTATGTTCTGGACTTTGGGCAACTATAGCATTAACAAGAGCTGCAGCAGTGATCCTTCACCAATTCTTAGCTGGAATACTGTTCGCCTGGTTTTTTCACCGCCCCTGATCAGCTTTATTCTTGCGGTGATCTTTGTTTTGCTGGGAGTCACGCTGCCAACATTTTTGATGAGCAGTTTTAAATATCTGGGTTCAATGGTTACGCCATTGTCTATGCTGTTTATTGGTTATACCTTGAGCACGGTCAAGGTATCGGAGCTAAGCTTTGGCAGAGATATTAATTTACTTTTGCTGGGGCGTTTTCTGGTATCACCGCTCCTGGTGATTCTGGTAGCACATTTTATTGAGATACCTTATATGATGCAGCAGGTATTCGTTGTGCTTTCGGCCTTGCCGGTCATGGCTCAGGTGCCGATTTTGGCTAGCATATATGGCGCTGATGCTAAATATGCGGCAATCATCGTCAGCCTCACGACACTTCTCTGTCTTTTTGTTATCCCGGTTTACATGTATTGCTTTTAAATAGCCAAGTTTTCAACTGATATTTATTTATTACACCAATAATTTTGTATTATGTTACAAATTTTATAATTATCTTAAAACAACATAAAATAACGTATAATTATTTGACAGTGCTAAATAGCGGCAGTATAATTTAGAAAATTAAAAACAGGCAAGAATGGCAAAGACGCCGAATCTACTTAGATTCTGTGTCTTTTTTTGTTTTTGCCGGCAAAATGAGGGGAAAGAGAAAGAGGTGTAGTAATTGAAAAAACTGTTTGTATGTTTGACACTGTTTTTGATGATGCTAGTGATTGCCGGCTGCGGAGGCGGCGATAAGAAGAGTGCTTCAGGCGGCAAAACGCCTAAAGATACGCTGGTTGTTGGACTGCCGCTGGATTTGGCCAGCATTGACCCTGCCGTTGCTATGGATAATAAAGCATGGAAAGTAAGCTATCCTTGTTATGAACGTCTTGTAAAATACAAAACGACTGCCGATGGCAAAGCAAGTACAGAAGTTGGCCCTTCTCTGGCGAAATCCTGGACTGTCAGTGATGACGGTTTGACCTGGACTTTCAAACTGGAAACAGGACATAAATTTGCCGATGGTACACCTGTTGATTCTAAAGCTGTCAAATTTTCTGTTGAACGTGTAATGGCAGTTAAAAAAGGACCTGCCGATTATTTCAAACCAGTAACTGCTATTGAAACTCCAGATGCAGAAACGGTTATTTTCAAACTAAAGGAACCATTTGCACCATTCCTGGATACGATGGCTGTCAACGCTGCCGGTGTTGTTAATCCTAAAGTTATGGAACATGAAAAAGACGGTGATAAGGCTTCCAACTATCTTGCTACTCATACCATGGGTTCCGGTGCCTATGAACTGACGGAATTCAATCCTGGTCAGAACATCAAAATGGTGCTGAATAAAAATTATGCCGGTAAAGCTCCTGCTATCAAGACAATTCTTTTCCAAGTTATCAAAGACCCATCTGCCCAACGTCTGCAGTTGGAAAATGGTGATCTTGACATCGCTGCCGGAATTCCGATGGATCAGCTTGATCAGATCAAGAGCAACAAGGCAGTTCAGATTTTTGAGTCTCCTTCTCTTTTAACCAGTATTGTTTATATCAACAACCAAAAAGCACCTTTGGATAATGTAAAATTGCGTCAGGCAATCAACTATGCGGTTGATTACAAAGGAATTATCGATGGTGCTGTTAAAGGGCGCGGTGAACAACTTACTACTCCTGTGCCAAAAGGTATGTGGGGCCGTGATGACAGCCTGAAGGGTTATTCGCTTGACCCTGACAAAGCTAAGGCTCTTTTGAAAGAAGCAGGTATGGAAAACGGTGTTAGCCTGAAACTTTTATATTCGGATAACCAAGGGTTTAATGAGGCCCAGGCTTTGATGCTGCAGAACAGCTTAGGTAAGGTTGGCATTAAACTGGAATTGGAAAAAGTTGCATGGGCTACCTTCCGTGAACGTGTTGACAAAGGCAATTTTGATTTGGCAATGGGTACTTGGAGTCCTGACTATGCAGACCCACAATTTTTCATGACTTACTGGTTCGATTCCAGCTACTTCGGTTTGGCAGGCAATCGTGCTTTCTATAAGAATGATGCCGTAGATACAATCCTGCGCGAAGCAGAAAAGATTACCGACCAGAACAAACGTGTTGAACTGTATAAGAAAGCACAAGCAATGGTTTTGGACGATGCACCATATATCTTCTTGTTCCAGACAAATGTGTTGACTCCAATGCGTGCTAACGTCAAAGGCTTTATTTACAATCCTATGCTTGATGATATGTACAATTTTGAAGATATGAGCAAGGAATAACAGTTTGTTCTAAAAGGCAAATTGTGTATTCTTAAGCTGTAGTTTTCAATGGCATTAGGAAGGCGTCTGAAAGGTGAGCCGTTCAGACGCCTTTTTGCCAATATTATCCAGGTAAAAAGACCAAGTTAAAATCCTTTTGTGTGTATAGGAGGTTCTATGTTTTCTTTCAGGTTTGCAATGAAAAATCTATTGCACCTTTTTATTGTCTTTCTGGGGGTATCCATTGTGACTTTTTTCATTTCACATGTTATACCTGGTGACCCGGCACGTATGCTGGTAGGTCCTCATGCTTCACAGGAAACATTGGATGCTACCAGGGCAGAACTGGGACTTGATAAGCCAATCCTTGTGCAATATCAGAAATATATAGTTGATTTATCTCATGGTGATCTCGGAACATCAATCCGCACCCAGCGTCCGGTAGCGGCTGAACTGGCAAAATGCTTTCCGGCAACCCTGGAGCTCACGCTGATGGCAATGGCGATGGCTGTTGTCTTCGGCATCATCCTTGGTGTTGCCGCCGCGGTAAACCGGGATAAATGGATAGATCATGTCAGCAGGGTCATTTCCTTGATTGGTGTGTCAACACCACTCTTCTGGACAGGCGTTATCGCTTTAATCTTTTTTTATAAGGTAATCCCTATTTTCCCGGCTTCCGGCCGCATTGACACATTCCTGACACCGCCGCCTGATGTAACGGGCATGTATATCCTGGATGGTCTAATTGCCGGTAATATAGAGGTGGTGCTTTCGGCAATCCATCATCTAATTCTGCCGGCGGTCTGTCTGGCATACGTACAGCTGGCGATTGTTGCCCGCCAGGTGCGTTCCAGTATGATTGATGTTTTGGAACAGGACTACATACGGACGGCTAAAGCCTGCGGTATATCGCGCCGTACTATCATTTATAAATATGCTTTAAAAAACGCACTCTTGCCAACGCTGACAGTAACCGGCCTTACCATTGGTGAATTGCTTGGCGGAGCGATTATTACGGAAACAATATTTGCCTGGCCGGGCATGGGCAAATATGTTATGGACTCCATTTCTTTTCTTGATTTCCCTGCAATTATGGGTTTCACGTTAATTGTATCTTTCAGCTATGTACTGATCAATCTTGCTGTTGATATTCTTTACCGTGTCCTTAATCCGCAAATCAGGGGGGTGGAAAAATGAAAATTTCCCTGAAGAAAGTACTGGAAATTCTTAAACACAATCCGTTGACGCTGATAGGGACTGTTATGGTGGCGTTTATCATCTTGCTTGGGGCCGCGGCACCGCTGGTTTGCCCCTATGATCCTAATCTGATGGATGTCCCGTCACGTTTGCAGGCACCAAGTGCAAACCATTTCTTTGGCACTGATGAAATGGGCAGAGATGTATTTACCCGCGTAGTTTACGGTGCCCGTATTTCTATTACGGTAGGTCTTTCTATTGTAATCATTGCTGCGGCTATTGGCTGCTTTTTTGGCAGTATTGCCGGTTATGCCGGCGGCAAGGTCGATCAGATAATCATGGCGGCAACTGATATGGTGCTGTCTTTTCCTTCCATGGTATTGGCGCTTGCTTTGACTGCTGCATTGGGACCGGGACTTTTCAACACCATGTTGGCAGTCTGCATTGTCAGGATCCCACTTTATGTACGGCTCATGCGTGGTCAGGTATTGGTGCTCAAGGAAATGCAGTATGTACGTGCAGCTAAGACCTTTGGCGCTAAGCCAGTAGCAATCGTAATGCACCATATTGTGCCAAACTGCCTGACACCACTCTTGGTGCAGATGACGCTGGGCATCGGTGATGCCATCCTGATAGCATCATCCATGAGTTTTATCGGGCTGGGCGCACAGCCGCCGACACCTGAATGGGGGGCTATGATTTCCACAGCGCGTATCTATGCTATTGACCAGTGGTGGTATGCATCTTTCCCAGGCTTGTTTATCCTGATTACTGTTATGGGTTTTAATTTATTGGGTGATGGTATTCGTGATATTCTTGATCCCCGTTCGAAAGACTAAGGAGGACATATGGAAAATATTTTGAACATAAAAAATCTCTCCGTGTCTCTTACCGGAAAACGGGGAACAGTACCAATCCTTCATGATATTTCACTAGAGGTAAAAGAGGGACATATTCTGGGCCTGGTAGGCGAATCCGGCAGCGGTAAATCAATGACTGCTTTCGCGATAACCCAGCTGCTGCCAGGTGGGAGAAACTCCATTGTCGGCGGTTCGATCAATTTTTGTGGTCAGGAGCTGACGGAAAAAACAGAAACAGAACTGGCAAAATTTCGCGGTAAGGAAATTGCCATGATTTTTCAGGAGCCGATGACGTGTCTCAATCCGGTTTTCACAGTCGGCAGGCAGATGACAGATGTAATTATGACTCATCAGCAGGTAAACCATGGAACTGCGACCAAGAAGGCCTTGGAAATGCTTGAGAAGGTACACATCAGAAATGCCGAAAGGGTACTGAAGTGCTATCCTTACGAGCTATCAGGAGGTATGCGGCAGCGGGTGATGATTGCTATTGCCTTGTCATGTTCACCTAAACTCTTGATTGCGGATGAGCCGACAACCGCCTTGGATGTAACAATTCAGGCACAGATTATTTTTCTGATCAAGGAGGCTTGTAAGGCTGCCGGTACCGGGGTTGTCTTTATCTCGCATGATTTGGGAGTAGTATCACAGCTTTGCGATAAAATTGCGGTCATGTATGCCGGTCAGATTGTGGAAATGGGTATGGCTGCCGATGTGCTGCAGGATCCTCAGCACCCTTACACCAAAGCCCTGCTTTCATCTATTCCGAAGTTTACACCGAAGAATGATGCTGATGACCAGCTTTATGCTATACCGGGCATGGTGCCTGATCCCTTGGAAATAATACCAGGCTGTCGGTTTGCACCGCGCTGTCCTTATGCACTTGATATCTGCCACCAAGAAGCACCGCCTCTCAAAGAATTAGAAGCAGGACATTCACTGCACTGTCATTTGCAAGAGGAGGTGGGCTGCTAATGGGAGCTTTACTGGAAATCAAAGAATTGCAAAAAACTTTTAAGCTAAAAAGCTTTTTTGGCGCTACAACGCAAGTGCATGCCTTGAATGGCATTTCACTTGCCATTGCCAAAGGAGAGTCGCTGGGCATTGTTGGTGAATCCGGCTGTGGCAAAAGCACCTTGGCTAACCTGCTCATTCGCCTTGATGAGCCGACCGCAGGGGCGATATTTCTGGATGGACAGAACATCTCACACGCCAAGGAAAAAGACTTGAGAAAATTGCGCAGCCGCATCCAGATAGTATTTCAGGATCCTTATTCTTCGCTTTCACCGCGGATGACGGTAGAACAAATTCTTACAGAACCTATGCGCGTTGCCGGTGACAAAACTGGAGAAGAAATGCGGAAGAAAGCTGTTGCTTTGCTGGAGCTTGTCGGTATGCGTGAGAGCAGCCTTACCCGTTATCCGCATGAATTTTCCGGCGGACAGCGCCAGCGTCTTTCCATTGCCAGAGCACTTACTACGGAACCGGAGATCCTGATTCTTGACGAACCGACTTCGGCACTTGATGTTTCTGTGCAGGCGCAGGTACTGAATATATTGACAGACCTGCAAAAACAGTTAAACCTGACTTATTTGTTCATTTCACATAATCTGGCAGTGGTCAAATACATTTCTGACCGTACGGCCGTCATGTACCGCGGACAGGTAGTGGAAATCGGACCTTCGGAAGATATTTTGCTCTCGCCTATTCATCCTTATACACAAGATTTGCTGGAAGCGGTACCACTAGTGGGCAAACCTTTCCGCCCGCCGGTAAAAGAAGATGCTTCTGTGTATGACGATGAAATTGCTGATGGATGTGCATACTATAGGCGCTGTCCTTTTGCCGCCGAACAATGTCGTCAACAGAAACCTGGTCTGCAAGCCAAACAAGGGCAGCATCTGGTTGCCTGTTGGAAAGCTTGAATTTCAGGCAGCAGCTAAAATATTGAGGAAAGGGATATTAGAGTGAATTATAAATTTCTGGAAGATGCCATAAAGAAAGTAATGGCCTATTATAGGATACCGGGCTGCGCTCTTGCGATTTGCGAGCAGGGCAAGATCAATTATTTACAGTTCGGTTACGGCAATATTGAAGAAAAAAGGCCTTTTACAGTTGATACGATTAGTGGCATTGGTTCCTGCACAAAGTCTATGACAGCTTTTTTGGCAGGTAGGCTTGCGGAAAATGGTATTCTTGATATTGACGCACCAGTAGCTTCCTATATACCTGATTTTGCGTTGTGGGATGAGGAAGTTACTGCCAAGGTTACAGTAAGAGACATGCTTTGTCACCGTACTGGCCTTGGCGGGCATGATGGTACCTGGCCCGATAACAATATAACAAGAGGCGACTTTCTCAAGCGTCTGCGTTATATGGAACCTAATATGCCGTATCGAACTTATGCTCAGTATAGCAATGTCATGTATGTTGCTGTTGGCGGCATTATGGAAGCAGTTACCGGTAAAAAATGGGAAACGCTGCTGGAAGAAGAAGTTTTTGCTCCTCTGGGCATGAATAGGACTTTTTGCTTAATGGCGGACGCGGAGAAGGAAAAAGATTGCGCGCTGCCTTATTGGTGGCAGCAGGGACTAAGAGCGGTACCACGCTGGAATATTGATATGGCCGGTCCTTGCGGCTCTGTCATGAGTACGGCCAGAGATATGGCGCAATGGCTGCTAATGCATATTCAGAACGGTGTCTGGCAAGGGAACGAGCTGCTTTCACAGGCAAATTTTCAAGATCAGCATAGCCCGCAAATCATGATGGATTATCCGCATGTGCAAGGCGGTTATTCCTTAGGCTACGGACTTGGCTGGCGTGTGCTTGATTATCATGGACATGTTGTACAGCAGCATACCGGCAAGATCGAAGGGTACAGTGCTTTTCAGTTTTATCTGCCGGAAACAGGCAGTGGTGCAGTTTTTCTGCAAAACCTGCATGCACCGGATAATCCTTTTATTTTTACTGTTCAAGGATTGCTGCTGGATTATTTTCTTGGACTGGAGACTCAGGATTGGGTCAATATTTATACGGAAAAACGTGAGCACGCACCTGAAGATATGTATCATCACCTGGAATTCAATTTCATGCCGCAAAAAGAGGCAGCGGGCACTGCTGCCTCCTATGAGCTTGCAGCCTATGCTGGCAATTATTATCATCCGGCTTATGGCATATTTAAGATTTGTTATGAAAGAGGGCAGCTTTGGCTGCATGAACGAGACGTTCTTTATCGGCCTATGACGCATTTCCGTTCTGATACCTTTCAAGTAGAACAAATTAAGGAGGATACCGACCTCTATACTTTGCCCTTAACTTTTCTTATAGATGAGACAAAACATACGGTTGCAGGCTTCACCCTGCAAATGGAACCGAAAGTTAAAGAGATTGTGTTTACAAAGCTTCAGGGATGACGGCTAAAAGTAAGACACAAAAAATGCCTGCCCAACATTAGTGCTGGGCAGGCATTTTAAAGTTTTGTAAGCTAAAACCGCTCATGGATGGCTGGCAAAGCGTATTTGGCAATTAAGCCTGTGCTCAGGCCTGTAGGAACCGCGATTATCAAGAGAAGCGGCAAATAATTCAGCAGCACGGAGGTTTGCATTAAGAGCATAGCAATGCCCAGTTGACCGCAGTTATGGGCACAGGCACCAATTATGCCGATGCCTGCTGGTGAAAAAAGCTGCGAACGACAGGCAGCTGCCATCAAAAGAAAGCTTAAAGCAGCCCCGCCGAGGCCGATGAAAAAACCAGGTGTAAATAGACCGGTGCTGAGCAGAGCAACCAAGAGGATTCTTGCTGAAAGTAATAGCAGGGTTTTGCTGCTGCCAAAAAGCAATAACGAAATAATCGTTATGCAGTTTGCCAAACCAAGCTTTGCGCCAGGAAGCTGAATTGGGTAGGGCAGGGCGTTTTCCACGAGGCGCAGTACAACTGCCATGGCCAGCAGCAGCGATAACAGGACAAGTTCTCTGACAGTGAGTTTAGCGCAGGACTGCATCTGGCTCACCGTCCTTTTTGTCAGCAATTGCTGTGACCATTACTTTTTCAGGCAGACACAAGATGGTTTGACCATTTTTATTGATATAACCTTGATGAATACAAAGTTTATCAGGACAAGGTGATTCGATGATACGTGCTCCCTTTACTGGATCAATCTCAATGAGCAGGTTGCCATCGTTGGCCGCTACAAAGAATTCTCCGGTGGTCGTGAGTGCCGAACGTTTCACTGTCTGAATGACGTTGTCGCCCTGACGGATTTCAAAAGCCAAATTGTCGCTTGTTGTGTTGTTTTGCAGGAAAAAATGCAAACCAGCAGCCAAGAGGAGGATGAACAAAATAAGCAAGTAATCGTTTCTACGCATTCTACTTACCTCCTGCAGGTGTAAGTTCGAAACGTGACTGCAGTGCAGGTGAGATGTAGATTTCCTGATTGGCTTTGACAATGATGGCACCTATTTCGGGATGATCAGCTAATACCTCCAAAACTTTTTCTTGAGGCAGCACAAAAAGCAAGGTTGAATAATAGTCAGTCATAAAAGCGGAGGCAGCAACAATCGTTACTGAAATGGCATTGCGCGAAGGCATGCCATTGTGAGGGTCAAGAATATGGTGGTATCTGACACCGTTTACTTCATAGTAACGCTGGTAATCGCCGGAAGTCGCAACTGCTTCGTCGGCATTTAGGCTAATGATGCCTAAGTAGGCATCACTGTGACGGGGATCTTGCAGGGCAATGCGCCATGGTTTGCCATCAGCTTTATTACCAACTGTTTTGATATTGCCGCCGGCATTGACCAAGGCAAAAGCAACGTTCTTGTCTCCAGCTAAAACAGAGGCAGCTGCGTCAACGGCATAGCCTTTGGCGATGGCACCTAAATCAAGGCCGGCACCAGGTGCTAAGGTAATAGTCTGCTTCCCCGCTGCCACATTAAATTTGTCTTTGCCGGTTAAGGTGAGGGCTGCATCAAGTTCTTGCTTGTCAGGCAAAGTTTTGTCGGCACTGTGCTTTTGCCAGACATCAATCAAAGGGGCCAGTGTAATATCAAATTCACTGAAGTTCTGCTTATGGGCCATATCAGCGAGCAGTAACAAATGGTGACCAACAGTGAAAGGGCCTTGACCTGCATGTGCGTTCAGTTGATATAACCCTTGGGGTGAGCTGTCCTTATAACGGTCTGTTTCATCCGCTATCTCCTGGAAAACGTTAAAAGCATTATCAACAGCAGTTTTTATTTGTTCGTTATTTTTACCGACTGCCTCTATGCTGATAGTGGTATCCATGCTGAAACGTGTATCCTTGTACGTTTTTGTTTGTGAAAAGCAGCCTGCATTGAGCAGGCTGCTTAATATGAAGAATAAAACTAAGACTTTTTTCATAGGTGCATACCACAGTTTTCACGGGAGGCACAGTTTGCACACCCTGAGTTCAAAGTTTTTTGCTCAGCTATTGTCGCAATTTCGCTCTTGATTGGTTCGATGTAGTGTATGCAATGACGAGGACAGCTTTTGACACAAAGACCGCATTCGATGCATTTCTCCCGATCAATGACGGGGAGGCTCCCGTTTTCATCTTCCAGCATTGTAATTGCATGGGTTGGACAATTCTTGACGCAGAGGCCGCAGCTGATACAGGAAACGCTGCAGTTAGTCATTGCTGCTTTGCCTTTGGCACGGTTATTGCATTTAACGTGAATTTTAGCATTAGCGTCACTTAAATAAAGAACTTTTTGTGGGCATTGAGCAACACAGACACCACAACCAGTGCATTTAGTATAATCAAAAACTGGTAAACCATTGCTGCCCATGGTGATTGCCTGGAAGGGACAGCTCTTGACACAGGAGCCGAAGCCAAAACAGCCAAAGTTGCATTTATCAGGCCCACCTTGAGTTTTGGCGGCCAAATGACAATCAGCGATGCCTTTGTAGTCATAAGTTTTAAGCGCATTGGCGGTACAACCATTACAAGCCAGGCGTGCTACTTTCCGGAAATCTTTGCTCAGAGGCATTTCTTTTGTAAGACCAAGCACCTCGGCAATTTTTTGCTTTACTTCTGTTGTACAGCCAACGCAGGGCGTGATACCTGTTTCGCCTGTCACTATTGCTTCAGCCAGAGCATGGCAGCCAGGGTAGCCGCAGGCACCGCAATTTGCTCCCGGTAAGAGTTCGGCTATAATGTCGATGCGCGGATCTACATCTACCGCAAATTTTTTGCCTGCAAAAGCGAGAATTAAACCAAAAAGTGCGCCGAGAACGGCAACTATTGTAACGGCTTCCAACATTATTATTCAACTCCTAAAATTAATCAGTGCATTCCGGCAAGACCCATCAGGGAGATAGCCATACAACTGGCAGTAATCAGGGCAATCGGCAGATTCTTCATGCAGTCTGGCAATTCAGATTCCTCAAGTCTTTCGCGAATACAGGAGAAGATTACCAGCGCAAGTGTATAACCTGCAGCAGTACTGATGGCATTGACAGTGGCGTTAAAAAAATTGTATTCCTTTTGTACGTTGATAAGCGCTATGCCAAGTATAGTGCAGTTTGTAGTAATGAGTGGCAGAAACACGCCCATTGCTTTGTGCAGAGCGGGCATTTCTTTTTTCATGAACATTTCTAAAAGCTGGACCAGGGCAGCAATTGCCAAAATAAAGACGATGATCTTTAGATAGCCAAGGTTATATGGAACCAAAAATAAATCATAAAGGAGCCAGGAAATGGTCGAAGCCATGATCATGACAAAAGCAACAGCCGCACTCATGCCGAGCGCATTGCCGAGATTTTTGGAAACACCAAGAAAAGAGCAGAGACCTAAGAACTGCGAAAGAACTATATTGGAAACAAAAAGAGCGCTGAAAATAATCCCGAAAGTACTATCCATGACGCACCTCTTTTCTTTGCTTCAAATAATTAACACCGGCAAAAAGGAAACCCATCGTAATGAAAGCACCTGGAGGCATCAACATCAACAGGATAGGCTGGTAGGAAGGGCTGAGAACATGAAAACCAAGTAAAGTGCCGGCACCAAGAATTTCGCGTACAGAAGCAACAAAGGAGAGCGCCAAAGTATAACCAAGACCCATGCCGACAGCATCCTGGAAAGAAGTCCACAAACCATTTTTGCTGGCAAAGGCTTCAGCACGGCCGAGAATAATACAGTTAACAACGATCAAGGGTATGAAGATGCCAAGAGCAGCATAAATATCAGGCACCAAGGCGTTCATCAGCATTTCCGTTATCGTTACCAGCGAGGCTATGACGACAATATAGCAGGGAATGCGTATTTGATCAGGTATGAGTGATTTCAAGGCAGAAATCAGCAGGTTGGAGAAAATTAAGACCAGCGAAAAAGCAGCACCCATACCTAACGCGTTAGTAAGCGAAGTAGTAGTTGCCAGCGCTGGGCAAACTCCAAGAACCTGTACGAATAACGGATTTTCTTTTAAGATACCTTTTTGAAATTCGGAAAACATGGTAAAACTCCTTTCAAAGGCAATCCAAATATTATGGCTGGTTATTGCGCCAGATAGTTTTCGCGCATGTGCGTACTGACTTGATTAATGCCGCTGACTACGGCTTTGGAGGTAATCGTAGAAGAAGTTATCGCTTGAATTTCTGAACTGGTTTTAGCATTTTTGCTGACACTTAACGCATTGTGCAAATCCTTGTTCAAGAATTGGTCAAGAAAGGCCGGTTCAGTACATTTGGAACCCAAACCCGGTGTTTCCTGCTGACTGAGAATTTTCACACCGGTAATCTTCATAGAAGGATTTTCAATGCCAACCATGATATTAATTTCGCCCGCATAACCTTTTGGAGCTACGGTGTAGACAAATCCGTTTACCTTGGAGTTTGCAGTGGAACGGTATATTTCTTTAATTGGTGAATTTTCCGGTACAGGCAATTTTTCCAGCTTGCCGGCTTGCGGTAAGACCTGTTTGTAGCCTGCTGCAACTTTAGCAGCCGCACGTTCAGCGATAATCCCGTTCGTGTAATCATAAGCAGCAGCAACCAAGGCTGTGCTGATGGCGCAAATGCTAAAAAGGATAAAAGTCAGACGAAGAAAATTTTTATTCATGCTTTTTCCTCCTCGCACCAAAAGGAATAATATGAACATAACGGTCAATCAGAGGCGTGAGCATATTCATAATCAGGATGGAGTAGCAAACGCCTTCAACATAGCCGCCGCGCAAACGAATAAGAGCGGTAAGAATGCCGAGTCCGACAGCAAAAATTACACGGCCTTTTTTGGTCAAAGGGCTGGTAACCCAGTCGGTAGCCATGAAAAAGGCACCAATCATCAGCCCGCCGCCAAATAAATGGTACAAGGGAAAGAGCGGCGCATAACCACGAAAATAGCCATAAACTGCGGTAATAACAAAAACGGTCATAATATAATAGAAAGGAATGCGCCAGTCGATGCGGCCACGCCAAATCAAAAACAGGCCGCCTAAAAGAATTGCCGGTACGCAGGTTTCACCAAGCGAACCAGGAATATTGCCGATAAACATGCTGAAGAGATTAGGCAGAGTGTCAGCAGCACTCTGGCCGTTTTGCCATAGGTGCTCTGACATGCGCAGCATGGCTAAAGGCGTTGCTGAAGTGACAGCGTCAACTCCTGCTGAGGTGGCAGAGGTTGTCGCACTAACAGCTGTATTGATAGTCTGAGCAGCTTTAGTGGCTGAAGTTGTGGCGTTAACAGCCGTGTGAATGGCCTGAACGGCTTTAGTCGCTGAAGTTACAGCATTTATTGAGCCAAAAGCATTGGTAATGTTGTCGATAAAAGACGGAACCGGCGGTAACCAAGCTGTCATCTGATGAGGCATAGAAGCAAGCAGGACGGCACGGCCAATATGAGCCGGATTGAAAATATTGCTGCCTAAACCACCGAAAACTTGCTTGCCGATGACAATTGCACAAAAGGTGCCGAAGATTGCAAGTATCATTGGAAAACCGGGTGGCAAACATAAAGCGAGCAATAAACCAGTCAACAGGGCGCTGCCGTCTGTAACTGTAATTGCGCGGCCCATTAATTTCTGGCAAAGTGCTTCAAAGAAAATTGCCGAAAGGCAGCAGGCAAAAATAACTGTCAGAGCCTCCAAACGAAAGAACCAAATGGCAGCAAGAATAGCCGGAACCAATGCCAGCAATACATCCCGCATGGCGGCACCGACTGTATCACCACAATGGATGTGCGGCGATGATGAAATTATTATTAAGGGAGCAGGTTTTTTGATCGAATCCATCAGAAAAATTCCTTTCTCGCAAGCACTATTAATTGTTGTGCAAGTTTCTCTATTTGCGACTTTCTCCTATGCATGGAATAAAGGATTATGTCCACCGGTACCTTGGGTGGCGATAAATTGTTTGCCCATTCGTATATATTGTACCAACGGGATATGGGAAGGACAGACATAAGAACAACAACCACATTCAATACAAGCTGCAATGCTGGCAGAAGAAGCTCCCAGCCATTTTTCAAGCTTGACTGCCTTAACAATTGCGGTAGGTTCCAAAAACATTGGGCAAACATCGATACAACTGCCGCAGCGCACACAATTTTGTTCAGGTTTTACAACAGCTAATGCAGACTCGCTGGTGAAGAATAAAACGGCTGTGGTACCTTTTAGTACAGGGTATTCAAGCGAGCTGATGGCAAAACCCATCATAGGGCCGCCACATAATATTTTCGCCAAATCAGGCTTCAAGCCCTGGGCTGCTTTAGTTACCACGTCACTGTAGAGAGAGCCTATCCGAATCAGATAATTGCCGGGCCTTTTAACGCCATCACCGCTGACAGTAACGACCCGCTCAAAGCATGGTAAATTATTTTCAACTGCTAAAGTAGTTTGTACTGCAGTGCCGGCATTATCAACAATAACACCTACTGCCGAGGGCAGACCTTTGTCTGGAACGGTACGGCCTGTTACGGCATAAATCAATTGTTTTTCAGAGCCTTGAGGATATTTCTCTTTACATACTCTTACAGAGATAGCTGGTTCCGTCTCAGTAAGCTTGGTCAAAAGTGCTATCGCATCCGGCTTATTGTCTTCAATAGCAATTATTCCTTTGGAAGCTGCTGCTGCCAGCATAAAGTACTTCAAACCGCGAACTACCTTATCGGCGTATTCCAAAAGAATGCGGTGGTCGGCAGTAATATAGGGTTCACATTCGATGCCGTTGATAATGACGGTATCAATAGCCTGACCATTTTTAGGCGGAGCATATTTTACATGAGTAGGAAAAGCAGCACCGCCCATGCCGACAATGCCTTTTTCCAACATTAACTGGCGGATACTTTCAGGAGTGATTTCCAGAGCCTCTCTGCAGTGGCCGATATTTTCTGTAAGCGTGTCAAGACCGTCATTCTTGATGACGATACAATCAGAAAAGCCGCCGCTTGGCAGGTAACGTTTTTCAAAACGGACAACGGTACCGCTGACGCTGGCATGAATATTGCTGCTGACAAAACCTTGTGCTGCTGCCACAAGCTGGCCAAGCTTGACCTTTTCACCAACATTGACAACAGGTTTCGCAGGAGCGCCGATATGCATAGAAAAAGGCAGATAGACATACTCGGGCGCTTCCATTTTAATAATGGGAAGTCCGTTCGTTAAGTCTTTATCTGCCGGGATATGCGTTCCGTATTTGAAGGTGGCTTTACGGGAAAACATGAAATTCACCTCATTCATTAGATAAATAGCATATACTATTAGGGAATATATAAATTGTATTATACGCTATTACAAAAAGCAAGGCATAAATGAGCAAAAATTTATGCAAAAATGAGAAAATTGTAATGTTTGTCTATTTTACAATTATTTCACAATCTTAAAAATCAAAATTTACAAAAAATGTTATATAATAGTTACAACAAAGTGTACTATAAGTAACTTATTTGAAGAGTAATATCATTTTATTGTAAAATATTATAAGTACAACTAACTTGTTTCTAAAAAGTCAGGAGATGAAAAATGTTTTTTGATTCGTACGATACTCCGGTTTTCAGACCACCCAGTGAAGCTAATAGTTTTATTTTGCGTGTGACACGAGGGTGCGCACATAATAAGTGTACCTATTGCAACATGTACCGTGACGTACAGTTCATGACCTGCAGTGATGAAGAGATTTCCAGACAGATTGCACTCGCAGCCCACTACGGCAGGAACAATGTCAAGAGAGTTTTTTTGGCAGACGGTGATGCGTTGGTTCTTTCCACGGAAAAGTTGTTGAAAATTTTGCATATACTTTTTGAAACCTTTCCTAAGCTGCAGAGAGTATCTTCTTATGCTGCGCCACAGGATATTTTGCGCAAATCAGTTGAAGAACTGCAAAAGCTGCAGGAGGCTGGACTGAAATTACTCTATTATGGTATGGAGAGCGGTGACGACGCAGTTTTAAAGGCGGTCAATAAGGGTGTCAGCGGGCCCGAAGCTGTTGAAGCAGGCAAACGTGTTGTAGCGGCTGGCATCAAACTTTCGCTGATGATTATCCTTGGGCTCGCAGGCGCGGATGGTTCTGACAGGCATGCACGGGAGACAGCACGGGCTATCAATGAAATCAAACCTAATATGCTAAGTGCTCTTACCTTGATGCTTTATAGAGGAAGCGAATTGCTTGACCAGTATGAACGCGGCGAATTCTCTCCGCTTTCGCCGCAAGGTATTATGCTTGAACTACATAAAATAATTTCTTTGGTTGAATTACCGCCGGAAGATCATTGCCTTTTCCGCAGCAATCACGTTTCCAACTATGTGCAGTTGGCGGCAACTTTACCGAAAGATAAAGACAAGCTGCTCACACAGATTGCGCAGGCAGCCGGTGAGCTTGGAAAATGGAAGGACTGGGACGTCTACAACGATACAAGATATTGAGTCAGGAGGTGCCCATGGATGAAACCGAAGCTATACATGGCTGTAGCATTTACCCTCCTTATATTGCTGGTACCGGAAACCGGTTTGGCGGCATCAGCACCGCTTAAGGTTGGTGATAAGGGGTGGAAGGTAAAGGTTGCCCAGCAAAAACTAAATGTTGTCGGCATCAACACAGAAGTTACAGGCAACTTTTCTAAAAACACCGAAAAGGCGCTGAAAGACTTCCAACTAAAGTATAAGTTAAAAGTGACTGGATTGCTTGATGACGGGACATATCAGAAAGTCATTAGTGCTGCTTTTGAGAAGGAAGGTATCCGTGGTGTCAGCGGTAAGGAAATTATCACTACAGCAGCGAAATACAAAGGAGTTCCCTATAAATTTGGCGGCACGACACCGAAAGCTTTTGATTGTTCGGGCTATGTCCAATATGTTTTTGCCCAGCATAAAGCCAACTTGCCGAGATTGGCAGATGCACAATGTCTGGAAGGTATTTTTGTATTAAAGAAAGATCTTAAGGAAGGTGACCTGGTTTTCTTTACAACCTATGAACCAGGTGCTTCGCATGTTGGTATTTATGCCGGGAAAGACCAATTCTGGAACGCCTCTTCCCATGGCGTCATGCTCAGCAGCCTGAAAGAAAAATATTGGAGTGACCACTATTATGGCGCACGCAGAGTTTTAGCAGATTCTAACAATTTAACCAAATAAATGTAACAAAATTTATATTTTTATTAAAATATTTGTAGGAATTATTAAAAATGTGTCGAATATTATACGGCGATGATTTTGATGTAGAATGAGGAGGGTAAGGTAGAATGATTCGTGAAAGAAGAAATAAAGAAAAGCTGGCATCCTACTATAAGAAATTCATGGAGGAAGGCATTGTTGACCCGAATGTGCACCCATGGGTAGCTGAATCCTGGCAGCGCTGCGCCGCTATGAAATTGCCCCATGAAACTATGCCGAAACTTAACAAGTTAAGCAAGGAAGAAATTGTCGAGCACCAGAAGGCTCATGAATTTATTGTCAGATATGTTGATGGCTTATACGAACAGAACAAGCAGCACTTTAATGTCCATAATTTAAGTATGCTGCTGATTGATGAAGATGGCTATGTCATAAAAAATTACGCTTTGCCGTTCTTCCAAAGAGTAATTGAAGATATTCAGGGCATGCGCGTTTTGGAAGAGGATGTAGGAACTTCCAGTATCAGTGTTGCCAGAGAACACAACGTGCCTTTTTTGATGTTCGGACCGGAAATGTGGATCAAAGACAGTCACTCCGGCGATGCTTGCAGCGCACCGGTTTGTGTTAACGGCAAAATACGTTACATTATCTCTTTCTTCTCGCTTGATCAGAGCGATCTGCCTTATGACATGCTTCTTTCCTTATTATTGACGATGAAATATTCCATTGAGCAGCATCTGTGTCTTTTGGAATATTGGAATATCTATCAGTTGACCATGAATGAATTACCGGTTTCGGTTTACTGGGTAGGTAAAGATGAAAAAATTAAATACTGCAATAATAATGCTACCGGACGTCTGGAAGGCAAAGAAAAGATGGAGGATGTGTTCCTCAATTATGAGCATATTCCTATCAAAAAAGCTTTGAAGGGTTCACCGACGCATCGCAGGGAAATTACCTGGATCACTCAAGACCGTACCTATGAAGATATTACGACTGTTTTGCCTGTTAAATCAGGCAGCGATGTTGAAAGCGCCTTAGTGCTGACGATGTCAATCGAAGATTTGAAAACGACCATTGCCCATGCCACCGGCTACAGTTCTCGTTACAGTCTGTACAGCATGGTTGGCGAGACCAGCGAATTTCTTGCTTTGCAGCATAAAGCTTCACGCATAGCACGCAGCGATAATAATATCCTTATTCAAGGTGAACCTGGTACAGGCAAGCAGCGCCTGGCTCATGGTATTCATCAGGCTAGCCCGCGTGCAGCCGCGCCGTTGATTGTTGTTAAATGCTATAACGGACCAATATCTGAGTTGGAAGCGGAATTCTTCGGCTCTACTGACAATGAAAATCAACCGACGGCTGGCAAATTGGAATTATCACTTGGCGGCACACTGTTCCTCGATGAGGTCGAAAAATTACCGGTCGAAATGGGCGATAAGCTGGCAGATGCTCTGAAGAACGGTATTGTGAACCAAGAGACCGGTGTCAGAAAGAAACTTAATATCCGCGTGATTGCAGCTTGTGATTCCAATTTGAAAAGACTTGCCGACAAGGGTTTGTTCTCCAAAGAGTTGTATGAATTGGTCCTGAATACCGTTATCCGCGTTCCGCCACTGCGTGAGAGGGTCAAGGATATTGAAGTTATTGCCACGCATATCCTGGCTGAAATGTCTGCACAGCACAGTCTGCCGCCTAAACGCTTATCGGCGAGAGCTTTACAGCTATTGACTGCTTGCAGCTGGACAGGTAATATCAAACAATTGCAAGGTGTTATTGAACAAGCTTTCTTCCATACTCCTGGCAGCATTATTGAAGCAGATAACATCAAATTGCCAGGTGACCGGACTTTGGAAAAATCCTGGAAATATGACAAAGACGCATTTATTGCTGCCTGGAAATCGGCCGGCGGCAATATCAGCAAGCTTGCCGGTATGTTGGACGTCAGCAGGGTAACTTTGTACCGCTACCTGAAAAAATATGAACTTGGTCCCAAAGATGAAGAGTAAGCACAGCAAATGAACTGTAAAACAAAAATGCACAGCAGGATCAAAACAATCTGCTGTGCATTTTTTATGAATTTTTGCTCACAGCCACAAGTACAGTATATTAACTTCATGATACCTGTGGCGCATACCGCCAATAGTGGCAAAGCATAAAAACTGCAAGGGAGCTGGCTCTTTTGAATTCTTTTTTATGACTATTTGTTATATAATGAAATGGCAAAGGCTTTCTGTTTGTTGAAAAAAGTTAGATTGTTTAAAAGGTGGATTGTAATGAGACTGAGAAAAAAAGCATGGATAAGCGATGCTATTATGGAATTGAAAGATGAATATGTTATTCTTGATAATATTGAAACGCATAAAGGACACTGGCAGGCAATGTTTCCTGGAAAGCCGTTGGCACTGGAAATCGGCTGCGGCAAGGGAGCTTTTGTTAATGGGATGGCAGAACTTAATCCTGATAAAGCTTATATAGGTGTAGAAACACAAAAGGATATCTGTTACTATCCGGCCAAAAAGGCTAAGGACGCGGGTAGGAATAATGTCAAAATTATCTGTGGCAATGCAGCCTATCTGGAAGAGTGGTTTGAACCAGGAGAAATAAAAGAATTGTATTTGAACTTCAGTGATCCTTGGCCCAAAGCACGACATGCTGCCAGAAGATTAACACATCGTGATTTTTTGACTATCTATAAGAAACTTTTGGGTGAGGGTGGTCACCTGCGCTTCAAAACTGATAATCGGGCCTTGTTTGATTTTTCTCTCGAAGAATTCAAAGAATTTGGTCTGGAGATAATTGCTGTCAGCTATGATCTGCACCATTCCGATTATGACAATCCGGTTATGACGGAATATGAACGTAAATTCAGTGCATTAGGCAATCCGATTTGTTTTTGTGAAGTAGTTTTCTAAAAATACACGGGGTGATGGTATGAACAAGCGTTTTTTGATTTGGGACAATCCCAAAGATGCCATAATTGTTTTGACTGTTTTGTTGATGGCGCTTGGTTGTATCAATGTTTTTAGTGCCAGTTTCGTTGAAGCGAAAGATATGTTCGACAATGGTTATTTCTATTTATATCGTTATGCTGGTGCAGCGGTAATCGGGATTGCTGCCATGGGTATCATCGGTTGGAAGATACCTTACAGGTTTTGGCTGCAGTATCGGCATATCTGGTATGCGATTTTATTTGTGGTGCTTATATGTGTTGATGCCTTTGGCGTTACCACGAAGGGCGCACAACGCTGGCTTTATATTGGCGGGCAGAGTATTCAGCCTTCTGAACTGGTTAAGTTGTCTATAATAATTTTGGGTGCGGGCTCTCTTGGTGAATATTTGAAGAGGGGCATGCCGGTTTCGCTGAGGAGCAAAGACCTGTGCTTTCCTTTTCTACAGGCTGCAGTTTTTGCCGGTTTGGTCTTGGTACAGCCTGATATGGGCACAGCGGCAATAATTTTCGCTCTGATGATAGGTCTTTACATCGTTGCTGGTTTGCCGCGACTGGAACTCTTGAGCCTTCTGGGTATGGCACTAGCTGGAGTCATCCTTTTAATCATATTTGCACCTTATCGTTTTGCGCGCGTCAAAATTTGGCTTGATCCCTGGCAGGATGCCGGCAATACTGGCTATCAAGTTGTGCAGTCACTGATGTCGATTGGCAGCGGCGGACTGGTGGGAAAACCTTTTGGCATGGGTTCGGGCAAATTCTTTTATTTGCCGGAGGCACATACTGATTTCGCCTTTGCAATTTTTTGTCAGGAATGGGGATTTATTGGTGCGGTTCTTTTAATTGCCGTTTTTTTGGTTTTGGCGGCGGCGATTCATCAGGTAGCTCTTAATGCGAAAAATGAAAAAGGGTTTTTGCTCGTGACGGGCGTTAATTTTCTGGTCGTAGGACAAGCTGTTGCCAATATGGCGATGGTTTGCGGACTCTTGCCGGTTATCGGTGTGCCTCTTTCCTTTATCAGTTACGGTGGTACTGCATTGATTGTTAACTTGGCTGCGATTGGACTGGTTATTGCAGTTTACCAAGACGAAATAAAACAAGAAGTTTCGCAGCAGGAAATTGCAGCTGTTTTTGAAAAACGCAAACAAGAGCTTGCCGGGAAACGGCCTCTTCCAAGGAGGTGGCAGCGGTGAGCAGACGTTTTAGCATCAATGCCGGCAAAAAACGTTCAGGCTGGATTGGCTGCCTGATTTTATTTGCTTTTGCCTCGGTAGTAGTGCGTTTATTCTGGCTGCAGATTGTCAGCGGTGATGACTTAGCTAATCGCGCTCTGCAGCAAACTGCCGGTGATGAAAAGGTTTATTCACCGCGAGGCAGTATTCTTGACCGTAATGGTGAAGAGTTGGCAGTCAGTATCATGAGCAAGTCTCTCTACGTTGACCCCAAGCAAATGGATGATAATCCCGAAATGTGGCCGCGTGGACAGCAGCCACAGCGTGATCCCCGGCGTTTGGCAGCCGATCTGCTCGCACCTGTGCTTAAAATCAAGGCGGATGAGCTATACAGTGATTTCAGCAATGGCGGCCGCTTCCTCTGGATCAAAAGAGCGATGGAGCCAGCAGAAGCCGATGAGGTTAAGCAAATAATCAAAGACAACAAGTTTTCTGGCTTACATTTTTTGGAAGAAAGCAAACGGTACTATACAAAGAATACGATGGCTGCCCATGTTCTTGGTTTTGTCGGTATTGATGATAATGGACTGAGCGGTATCGAATGGGCGCTGGATTCTATCATCAAAGGTGCGGAAACGCATCGCAGCGAAATCCTGGACGCGCTTGGACGCAAGATAGGAGAAAGCGGTTTTAACAGTGCGGCACCGCCGCAAATGCC
>CAYLRW010000013.1:0-1276 GCA_964386405.1 uncultured Acidaminococcales bacterium
TTTGCAGGAATACAAACAGTCTTTGATTTATGAGGCTGTTACGGGTAAAATAGAACTGTAGTTTTACGGTTTGGGTGAAGGATGTGAAAAGAATGACTGAACAGGACTTGAGAGAGAATCCGTTCCGCGATGAAATAATGGGCTATTTGCTGGCGCATGGTTATGATGTCAGCCAGATGATTGACTATGACTATCACTATGCACTGGACAAGAAGCAGCTGTTTGCTTTTGTGGCAGATACGCAGACCGAGACGTGGCGAAATTTTACCAATTATTATGGCACGCAGGCGGAATCACGCTTTTTGGAGCTGGTGGATAAATTCATTGCGGACAAGGGCTTATTGGCAGCTCTGCGGGAAACTTTCTCTGACTATCCGAGCGGCACGTCTTTTCATCTTGCTTATTTTCGCCCGACTAACCCCGCAATGACAGAAGGCATCGCCTTGGCAGCAAAAAATATTTTTTCAGTCTGCCGGGAGTTCGCCTATGAAGATAAAGCTGGCGGCAACAGGGTCGACCTCGCAATTTTTCTGAACGGTTTGCCTGTTGTGATGCTGGAATTAAAAAAACAGACCGCAGGACAAAGCGCGGTGGGTAACGGTATAATTCAGTTTCAACAGGACCGCAGCGCAGGGGAAAAGGTCTTTGGGCTTAACAAAAGAACGCTGGTTTATTTGACGTTGGATGAATTCGAAGCCTTTGTCGCAACTGATATGAAGACTTTTTTGCCTTTCAATCGTGGTACGGAAGAGGGCTCGGGTAATCCTGCTGTTAATGGCAAACACTCCACCTGCTACATCTGGGAGGAAATTCTCGATAAGCCTATACTTTTGCGGATTTTGCGCGAGTTCATGTTCCTGGATAACGAAGGCAAAATGATTTTCCCTCGCTACCATCAGCTGCGTGCAGTGCGTAAGGTCGAAGAAGATATTGCGGCCAATGGCTTTGGCGGCCGCTATCTGATCTGGCACAGTGCCGGCAGCGGCAAGACCAAGACGCTGACCTGGGTAGCTGAACGAGTCAAGAACATGCCGGGTATGAATACGGTTATCGTTATCAGTGACCGCACCGTGATTAATGGGCAACTGGCAGCAGAACTTACTACCGTCGATGCCGGTACCGGTGTCGTCAAGGAAATGAAATCAGCGGCGGAACTAAAAACATTTTTGGACCACGGCGGTTACATCATCATAACGACTTTGCAGAAGTTCCGTGACATTATCAAGGAACTGCACGATTATCCTGATAGAAACTATGCTTTTGTGATAGATGAGGC
>CAYLRW010000013.1:1376-5489 GCA_964386405.1 uncultured Acidaminococcales bacterium
CGCAAAACACGGATCATGCTTGCGGATTTTGCGGAACGCCGCATTAATTGGCTGCAGGGTAAAGCCAAAGCGATGATTATTGTACCTTCGCGGCTGCATGCGGTTTATTACAAACAAGCCGTTGACCGTTATCTGGCAGAGCGAAAACTTCCTTTCAAGGCGTTGGTCGCTTTTGCCGGCAGCATTGAAGTAAGCGGCGAAAAGTTCACCGAAGAAAGCATGAACGGGGATTGTCAGGAAAAAGATTTGCGGCTGATCATCAAGAATCACGATGAAATCCGCATTATTATCGTTGCCGATAAATTGCAGACCGGATTTGATGAAAGCAAACTTTGCGTGCTTTATGTAGATAAAAAAATGAAAAGTGCTGTCAAGGCTGTACAGACTTTTTCCCGTATCAACCGCCCGGCACCGGGCAAGCAAACTTTTATCTGCGATTTTGCCAATAAGGCTGAAGATATCAAGGGTTTCTTTGAAAAATACTATGATGGAGAAATCTTCATCCCGAATGAAAACGAAACGGATCCGAATATTTTATTTGCTAAGCGGGATGCGTTGCTGCAATATAACGTTTTTGATTTGCGCGACGTCGAAAGAATCCATAAACTGATCGAAGATGAAAAGTCACACAGCGGCGAAATAACTGCGGCTCTTGCTGTGATCCGGGCAAAAATCCTGACCAAACCGCAAGCCGAGAAGGATGAAATACTTATCGCCTTAAAAAAATACTCGGCGCTTTTCTATTATGTGGCGACAGTTTACAGTCGCTGGGATGAAGAATTGAAGAAATTCGCCTCTTTTGCGGATGTTTTGAGTAACGTGTGTAGAGAATGGAAGGTCAAGGAGCGGGCGTTCAATCCGGCACAAATGATATCTTTGGCAGTCTATACTGTGAAGAAGAAAATGGAAAATATTTCGCTTTTGCCAAAATCAGCGGTATTTGAATTGCCTGCGCTTGGCACATATTCGTCTATTTTTGAAAAGCCGGTGGCTGGTGTGGATGAGATCGTACGCGATTTTAACGCTAAATACCCTGAAGGCACAAATGAAATGGAAAATGAAATAGTAGCTCTGAGCTCGAGCAGCGATATGCAGAACATGTTTCTCAATAGTTCTTCCGGAGCTGCTGCCGATGAGATTGAAAGAAAAATCAAGAATTTTGTGATGGAGGGAATTCTTTCTCCCGACCCGCAAAAATCGGAATTTTATACCGAGCTGAGCAACAATGCCGCTGCGATTCAGCGAATTAAACAGCAGGCTGTCAGCCGTATTTGGGGTAAAATTGGATATAGATAACGAATGGCACTGGACAAAAAGTTTTATAGAGAGTAAACTATTTCCTATTCGGGGAAACAATTCGATTTTATCAGGATGTTGAATGCACTTGGCCCTTTTTAAAAAGGGTCTTGTTTTTTTATAATTGGAGGAGGATAATCACAATGTTGGATAAATTTAATCTGAAGGAGTGGCTGCCAGTCATTTGCCTGTCTTTTTCGGCTTTTGTCTTTAATACGACGGAGTTTGTGCCGATTGCGTTATTGACAGATATTGCTCGTGATTTACATATCACCGAGGCTCAGACGGGAACGTTGATCACAGGGTATGCCTGGTATGTCGCTATTTTTTCATTGCCATTAATGCTTTTTTGTGCAAAATTCGAACGCCGGAAGCTTCTGTTTGTGCTGTTTGTGCTTTTTACTGTCAGTCATTTGCTGTCGGCAGTTGCAGATAGTTTCGCACTTTTGCTTGCTTCCCGCCTGGGTATAGCGACCGCACATTCTGTCTTCTGGTCAATCACGGTACCGCTTTCAGTTCGTCTTGCTCCGGTTGGTGAAAGTGCTAAAGCCTTAGGCTTTATAGCGACCGGCAGTTCGCTGGCCATGGTTCTCGGCTTGCCGCTCGGACGCACAGTAGGACTCCTTTTTGGTTGGCGCGTGACCTTTCTTGTGATTGCGGCGGCGGCGTTGATATGCCTATTTTTCTTGCTGAAAAATCTGCCCGTACTTCCCAGCAAGGATTCCGGTTCTTTAAAAAGTCTGCCCATTATTTTTAAAAGGAAAGCCTTGGTCAATTTATATTTTTTGACAGCTACCTTGGTGACTGCTCATTTCATTGCCTACACCTATATTGAACCTTTCCTTTTGCAAATAAGCGGTTTTTCGGAAAAACTTGCTACCTTGGCACTTTTGGTTTATGGCTTAGCCGGCATCGGCGGCAGCATACTTTATGCCAAAAGTAACGAGGCAGGGTTTTGCCGCAATATTTTTGCCCCTGTGCTGGGCATTATTGTTTCCCTGTTTCTTTTGCAATATTCGCCTTTTTATTTATATCCTTTGTTTTTGGTGGCGTTTTGGGGAGTTTGCATCATGCTGTTCAGCCTGAACGGTCATGAGAGGGTAATTCGTTTTGGTGCTGATGCTACCGATGTTGCCATGTCTTTGTATTCAGGTATCTTCAATATCGGAATAGGTTCCGGAGCTTTGGCTGGCGGTTTGTTAGTAACGCAGATGGGCTTAGCAGTGATAGGGTTTTACGGCGCATTGCTTGCAGTGCCAACTCTTATTTTTTGTTATTTTATCCAAAAAAATGCTTAATGCAGAAAAAACCTCCGTTTGCGTCTTATTTGCAAACGGAGGTTTTTATTTTAAAGAGTATTTTTGCTTTTAAATGTTTCTAAGTCATAGTTGTCTTCGCTGTCCTCACCACGTACATAATAGATCACTTTGCCTCTGGCAACCAGCAATTCATCCTGATTGCAAACGTTAATATCTGCATGCAGTATCTTATTGCCTTCATGTACGAGCTTTGCTTCTGCCGTTAAACGGTCAGCAAGTGCAACCGTCTTAAAATAGTCAGTGGTGACTTCAATTGTTACTATTCGCAGCTTCAGCGTTCTGAGGGCAACGCCGGAAACCATATCTACCAAGGATGTAACAATCCCGCCATGAGCAATGCCATAGGTATTCGAATACTCCGGTTTTATGGGCAGAGTAACTTTTGCGTACCCCCTGTCGGTTTCCAAAACAGTTGCCTGCATGAATTTGAAATAGGGCAGTGTGTTGAAATGATTTTTTATAAATTCCGGCCAGTTTTCCATCATATTCTCTCCTCATCCAGCAGTAGAAAGGTTCTCACAGAGAAATGCCTTTACAATATACATTATAAATATACTACGAAGAAGTTTAAATTCCTTTTAATTAATCTCGAAAACTGAAGTTTGCATTCTAACCTTGCCCGCAAGAAGTAATTGTTGACTTTATTTGTTGATTAAATTATACTTTTTATATCCACCACCCTGGGGGTGGGGGTATAAAATATCAAGAACATACTGCTGAGGGAAAGAGGATAATATGAAAAATAAGCTGCAAGGGTATTTATATTGGGTGTTACTGACTTTTTTGGCAGCAGGGCTATTTTTCCCTGCTATTGGTTTGCTCGCAATCATCTGCATGTTGGCACCGGTTGTTGTTTCTGTTTTCAGAGGGCGCTATTGGTGTGGTAATTTTTGCCCGCGAGGTAGTTTCTATGATAATGTGTTGGCAAAGTTTTCACCCAAAAAGACGATACCGGCTGTTTTTCGAACCAATAGTTTTAGGATTTTTGTTTTACTGTTGATTATGACTGCTTTCAGTATGCAGATGTATTTTGCCTGGGGCGACTTAGACGCTATGGGAATGGTTTTTCTGCGAGTAATACTAATCACAACTTTGCTCGGAATTGTGCTGGGAGTTTTTTTCCATCAGAGAACGTGGTGTACATTTTGCCCGATGGGGAGCCTTGCCAGTTGGATTGCTGAGAAAAGAAAGCCGCTGCCTTTAATGGTAAGTGGTGATTCATGTGTAAGCTGTAAGCTTTGCACAAAAGTTTGTCCTATGCAGTTAGCGCCATACAAGGCTAAAGGAGAAGCAAGAGGTTTTGCTGATGCCGATTGTTTGAAGTGTGGCAGGTGTGCGGTTAGTTGTCCTAAAAAAGCTTTATCCTTTGCCAAATCATAAAGAATATAGTACAAAAAGAGACTGGGACGCCAAAAGGCCACCCAGTCTTTCCTTTGTATACGGACAAAATCAATTACGAGTATTTTTATATGATAACTTTCATGTATATTTGTTTCAA
>CAYLRW010000013.1:5589-28331 GCA_964386405.1 uncultured Acidaminococcales bacterium
ACAAAATCAATTACGAGTATTTTTATATGATAACTTTCATGTATATTTGTTTCAATCTTGAAACAAATATACATGAATACATAAAAAAGTGTTAAAAAAACCTATTGACAGAAAATTGCCATTCAATTATATTAATAGTATATTCTTTAACGGAATATTGTATGCTAAATATTCGTGGAACCCAAGGAAAAAAATCTTAATTAAAAAGAAAAAGAGAATGGCAAAAATGAGGGGGAGAATCATGGAAAAATTAGGAAAGGCAGTAGGAGATATTGTTTCTGAGCTTGGCCCTGAAAAGGGATCGTTACTTGCCATTCTGCTGGCAGTTCAGGATGCGAGTCCGGAGAGCTATGTCAGTGAGGCAGCCGTTAATGAGATTGCCAGATTGCTCAATACTTCCCGCAGCATGGTTTATTCTACGGCATCGTTTTACAGCGAAATATCGTTGATGCCAAGAGGACGCCACATTGTTCGCCTTTGTATCAACGCACCGTGTGAAGATGCTGGCAAGGAAGAAATCCGGAAAGCTTTGGAAAAAGAGCTGGGAATAAAACTTGGAGAAACTACATCTGATAAAATGTTCTCTTTGGAGGGTGTCAGCTGTCTCGGCGCCTGCAATATGTCACCTGCTATTAAGGTCGATGACAAGGTTTATGGCGATCTATCGCCTGCCGGAGCAGTAAGAGTAATGCGTGAGCTGAAGGAGGCTGCGAAAAATGAGCACATTTCGTGAATTAGACAGCTATGACAGAGTGTTTAATTTTGGCAATTATGACAGCAGTGTATCCCTCAGTGAATACCAGCAAAATGGTGGCTATGAGGCTTTGCGCATGGCAATCGGAAATCCAAAACAGGCGCTTGAGGAAATTTGCCGTGCCGGACTTCGCGGCCGTGGCGGTGCTGCCTTCCCTGCCGGTCTGAAACTGAAAATGATGCAGGGAAATACTGAAAAGCAGCGTTACATCGTTTGCAATGCTGACGAAGGTGAACCGGGTACTTTTAAGGATCGTTTCATTATGAACCATATACCTTTTCAATTGTTAGAAGGTTTGACTATTGCAGCTATTCTGGCTGGGGCCGAAGATGGTTTTGTTTATATCAGACATGAATACCCTTTAGCGCAGGAAACAATCAAAAGAAGCATCGCAGAGGCTGAGGCTGCTGGTCTTTTGGGTGACAACATTCTCGGCAGTGAATTTTCCCTGCATCTCAAAATATTCAGCGGTGCCGGCAGTTATCTGTGTGGTGAAGAAACCGCGCTTTTGTCTTCAATAGAAGGTAAAAAAGGCCGCCCGCGCGTAAAGCCGCCTTTCCCGATTGAAAGTGGTTTATGGGGCAAACCGACCTTAATTAATAATGTGGAAACACTTGCCAACATTCCAGCTATTATTGCTAAAGGTTCGGATTGGTACAGAAGCCTGGGTACCGAGGATAGTCCTGGCACCAAATTAATATCGCTTTCCGGTGACGTCAAGAAAAGAGGCCTTTACGAAGTGCCATTTGGGACTACCTTCCGCGAAATAATCGAAAATTATGGCGGCGGCATGAAAGAAGTCTATATATTGAAGGCAGTGAATATCGGCGGTTCTTCCGGTGTTGTTGTACCACCTGAAGAGCTTGACTGCCCAATGGAATACGGCAAATGTGCGGAACGCGGCATCACGATAGGTTCCGGTGCTGTTTATGTCATGGATGAGCAACGTTCTATTTTGGGCAATGTACACAATCGTGTGCATTTCTTCCTGCATGAAAGCTGTGGTAAATGTACGCCCTGCCGTGAAGGACTGCGTCAGGTCAACAGGATTATTGACAGAGTTATTGAGGGAGAAGCCAGTTTGAAGGATATCGACAATCTGGAGCGTTTCACACGCTGCATGCAGGAAGCTTCTTTCTGCGGTTTGGGACAAGCTGCCGGCAATAGCCTGATTTCTTCCCTGAAATATTTCCGTAAAGAATATGAAAATAGCTGCATAGATTGTGTGGAAAAATCTGCTGAAAGGGGTGAATGGTGTTGAAAAGCATTGACATCAATATAAATGGTGAAGTCCTTAGCGTACCAGAGAATATTACTATTCTCGAGGCTGCCAGAATGCATGGCATCAAAATACCAACACTTTGTCATTTCCCTGACCAGAGAGTAAAGGCTAATTGCAGAGTATGCGTGGTTGAAGTTGAAGGCAACCGCAATCTTGTAGCCTCTTGTTCGACACCGGTACGTGCAGGTATGAAGGTCAGAACCAACTCCGCACGCGTAAGAGAAACAGTGCAGACAATTCTCGAATTGATTTTCGCGAATCATCCGCAAGAGTGTCTGACCTGTATACGTAATGCTAACTGCGAATTAAGGCAATTAGCAGCTGAACATGGTATCAGAGAAATCAAGGCCGATATGTCGACACCTTTGCTGCCTCTTGATAACTCTACTCCTTCCATTGTGCGTGATCCTAACAAATGTATTAAATGCGGCCGCTGTGCCGAGGTTTGTCATCATGTTCAGACAACTGGCATACTTTACAGCCACTATCGTGGCATTAATGGCTCGATTACGCCTGAGTATGGCAAAACACTTGCTGAAGTTGCCTGCGTTCTTTGTGGCCAGTGCGTTGCTGTCTGCCCTGTTGGCGCTATTCACGAAAAAGATGATACCGCATCTGTCTGGGCTGCTTTGGAAAATCCAGAGAAACATGTTGTTGTACAAGTTGCACCATCTGTAAGAGTGTCCATTGCTGAAGAAATGGGACAGGCTCCGGGAACAATTGCCACCGGCAAACTTGTTACTGCGTTAAGAAGGCTTGGCTTTAACAAGATATTTGATACAGATTTCACGGCCGATCTGACGATTCTTGAAGAGGGCAATGAATTGCTGCAAAGACTGAAAAATGGCGGTACACTGCCGATGATTACTTCCTGCAGCCCTGGCTGGATCAAGTTCATCGAGCACAATTATCCGGAGCAGCTTGAACACCTTTCAACCTGCAAATCACCGCAGCAGATGTTCGGCGCTTTGGCTAAAACCTATTATGCTGAGAAGAGTGGCATTGATCCTAAGGATATCGTCGTAGTATCTATCATGCCTTGCACTGCGAAAAAGTACGAGTGCACAAGACCGGAGATGAGATCAAGCGGTTATCAGGATGTTGATTATGTGCTGACAACACGGGAATTTGGCCGTATGCTGCGTCAATCAGGCATTGATTTTGCTGCTTTGTCAGATAGCTCTTTTGATAATCCGTTAGGTATCTCAACTGGAGCCGGAGCAATTTTTGGCGCGACCGGCGGTGTTATGGAAGCCGCTCTGCGTACCGTCTATGAAGTTGTTACCGGCAAAGAATTGGCCAAATTGGAGTTTGAGTCGGTACGTGGCTTGGAAGGTGTCAAAGAGGCTACCGTTGACTTAGACGGTTTGCCGGTAAAAGTAGCGGTTGCTCACGGCCTTGGCAATGCCAGAAAAGTAATGGATAAGATAAAAGCAGGCGAAGCAGACTATGCCTTTGTAGAAGTAATGTGCTGTCCTGGCGGCTGTATCGGCGGCGGCGGTCAGCCTTATGTGACCAAAAAGGAAACCCGCATGGCACGAATTAAGGCTATCTACGAAGTGGATGCCGACATGCCGTTGCGTAAGTCGCATGCAAACCCCGATGTTCAGCAGCTTTATAAAGATTTCCTTAAAGAACCACTGGGAGAAAAATCCCATCATCTGTTGCACACACATTACCAAAAAAGAGGTCTATAATAAGCTAATAAAAGAGGGTTCAGAGATTAAAATCTCTGAACCCTCTTTTTGCCTATCATTTTACTTAAAAACCCAGTAATGCTTATTTTTCTAAATGGAAAGGTATAGTGGAAACGATGACGTTTTCACTCATTATTAAGCGTTGACGCAAGATAAGACCAGTCTGGTCATGCAGGAGGCGGTGCCAGATTTTCCTGGTTTCAAATTCAGGAATCAAGACAGTAACGTAATGTGTTTTACTTTTTTCACGTGAAAACTTATCGATGAATTCAATCAACGGCTGGGTAACCAGACGGTAAGGCGAATAAACTGTTACGAGTTCGACACCTGGATTCCAGTTATTCCACTTGGTGCGAACACGATTGGCAGAAGCTTCATCAGTAGCAATATGGACGGCAATTACTTGATCACTGATTGATTTTGCATATTGCAGAGTGTGGGCAACTACACTGGTAGGACTGGAAATCGGTACGAGTACAATATTCTTTCTGGTGGAAATTTCTGTTTGATGAACAGGGTTAAACAATTCTTTCGGCAGATGCAGCTGATCGGCCATATCATTGTAATGCCCTTTAATTTTTTTGAAGATAAAAATCATGATGGGGATAAAGACAAGAACAACCCAGGCTCCATAAAAGAATTTGCTGATGCCGATAATTAAAACAACGATGCCGGTAGCAACAGCACCAAGACCGTTAATTACGGCACGAACCCGCCAATAGGGGCCTTGCACTTTATTCCAATGCACAACCATGCCTATTTGCGCGATAGTGAAAGAAAGAAAAACACCAATGGCATAGAGAGAAATCAAATTTTCTGTTTTGCCTTCATAAATATAAATTAAAAGACCTGCACCAATACTTAAAAGGATGATACCATTGGAAAAGCTTAAACGGTCACCGCGGAAACCCAGATAACGGGGCATATAGCCGTCACGAGCAAGGATAGAAAGTAGTGGCGGTAAGCCGTTGAAAGATGTATTGGCAGCGAGATATAAGATTAACATGGTTGTTATTTGTATATAGTAATAAAACCAATTGGTACCAAAGGTGAGCTCAGCAATTTTAGAGAGCGCTGTAATATTTTCCATCGGCAGAATATGAAAGTGCATGATCAAAAAAGAAATGCCGATAAACATGAATCCTAAGAGTCCGGACATATAATAAGTTGTTTTTGTCGCATTTTCTACTTCTGGCTTTTTGAACATTGGAACACCATTGGAAATAGCTTCAATACCTGTCATTGAACTACAGCCATTGGCAAAGGCTCTTAGTATAAGTAAGGTCATTCCCCAGTGGAATTGTTTTTCTAATGATTCTGGCGGCAAAGCCGGTGCCTGTTGTGTAAAAGCATGATAAATGCCGGTAAATATTAGAGCGAGAATGCCGAAAACAAATGCGTAGGTTGGGATGACAAAAACTGTTGATGATTCACGTACACCACGCAGGTTAATTAACATTAAGGCAAAGAACAAGATAAATAAATCAAGGTTGACTTCATAAGGCAATAGGTTTGGAAAAGCAGAGACAAGCGCAGAAGTTCCTGCACAAATACTTACGGCAACAGTTAATGTATAGTCGGCAAAAAGTGAGGCAGCAGCAACAAGAGCAGGAAATTCACCAAGATTATGAATCGCTACGGAGTATGAACCGCCACCACCTGGATTGGCTCTACTGATTTGCACATAAGATACGGTGACAACTGCTAGCAATAGAAGAATTGCAATTGCTACATTGCTCAGGTAGCCATAAGCAAGCAAGCCTGGAACTGCAAGAATCAGCATTATCTGTTCAGGCCCATAGGCGACTGAGGATAATGCATCGGAAGAAAAGATGGCCAGAGCCTGCCAGTTGGACATTCTTTCATGAGATGTTTCGCGGTTGTCGAGCGGCCTGCCAATCAGCAGACGCTTCATAAATTGCAGCATGATAATGTTTTGACCTCCAGTTAGATAAACTATATTAAAAAGGGTACAAAAAAAGACCAATGGGCGGCCTAAACCCCTCTCGTTTTGGCCGACGAAGTTAGCTGACGGGTAGGATGTACAAGAGAAAGCATCCTTCCTACCAAAGTAGGATTAACCCCAAAAACATGGTTCCTCCGCTTCTTGACTTGAAGAATTTGGCCGTTACCGATATATTATATAACTTTGACGATATTAAGAAAAGATGGTTTCAAAAAAAATGTAACCAACCAAACAAATAAATAAATAAAAAAACAAATAAATAAATAAAAAAACAAATAACAACGCACCACCAGAAAATTAGGATATGCGCAGGGAATTAATCAACTGTGGTGATGCGTTGTCAGAAAGTCTTATTTTACAACAATTACAGGGCAGCAGGCATGTTTGACAACAGCTGTGCTTACGCTGCCAAGAAAAAAGGAGGAAGCTGTGCCTAAACCGCGGTTGCCCATGACGATGGTATCGGCATTGATTTCTTTAGCCATGTTAACGATTCTTTTAGCCGGTTCTTTATCAATCGCCTTCTCAAAAGCTATATTTTTATAACCAGCTCTTTCGGCGACTTTTTGTGCGATCGCAAGAGCAGCTGCACCAACTTTTTTCTTTTCTTCCGGCGTTTGTTCGCAGGTAGGAATTGTTACTGTTTTGGGGTCAATAGGAACTGAAAGGTCATAAGGATCATTTACATGGGTAACAACAATTCCACTGTCAAAAGCTTTACCTAATTGCATTGCATACTCTAAAGCCTGAAAAGAGATATAGGATCCATCAATTGGTACAAGGATCTTTTTTAGCATAATTACCGCCTCCCATAAATATCTTAAACACTTTGCCATGTGTAATTCGACGATTAATAATACATATCCTTCTGAAATTTCGGTTTTTACTAATTCTTCTCTTATTCTCCCATCATTATCTGGTGGATCTCCACGCCAAAACGTTTGATAAAGGTCTGTTTTGCTTGATGATAAGCTTCAGAAATTCCTTTCTGTGTTGTGCGGTCGACGTAGAGTTTTGCAAGTTCGTCAGCAATAACATCCAGGAATAACTCGGCAAGGAGCAGGCGGGCACCATCTCTGAAATGCCCTTGGCCGTCCACATAAAGGCGCACTGTAGGCGCTTCCGTATTAATGAGGATGAGTCTTTCATCAGCCTTATAAATAGCACGGTCGATATCATTGTCCAGATTGCGCAATTCATAGCCGATAAATAGTGCTGTGGCATTATCCTGATCCCATTTTGCGGGCGGCTTAACGGAGGGCTGGCCCAAGCCTTTACCTGTATCTTCAGCGGCAATGACGATTTCGCAGCTCGCCGCATAAGGACCGGTGGCTATGACTATTTTCCCCGTCGCACCAATTTCTGTACCTATCACATCGAAAGACAGACGCCCATCAGATGGAAGCTCAGCAGCGGTAATTTCCATAGGCGCGGGTTCTACCTTAATCGAGTTAGGAAGGTTATAGCTAAAAACTATTATGTCTTGGTCGAGCAATTGGGTTTTGTCAACAAAAGCGGTAATACGAAAGTGATGATTTAACTGACGATAGTAAAAAGGTGTAGTAAAACGTACAACAGCTTTACGACCGGTATTAAAAGGACCGTACTTGCCGGTGCCGGCTCCGGGAGGCAAGAGTATGCCTAGCTCGTCGGTTGCGATAGCATTCATTTTTCGCAGGATTTTTTCAATCAGGATGTTGGTCCTTCTCGAAGTTGAAGCATGATCAATATGGCTGAGTCTGAATCGCTCTTGTTGTACTAATGGTTCGATAGTATCACTGACAGCATTGGCAAAAGCTTCGACAAAAGGTTCTTTAAGGTTCAAACCATCACGCTCATCGCTAATTACGGGTCTGCCTTGGGCGAGCATTACTGCTAAGGCAGGGCAGGAAACCCGGCCGAAAAGATACTCGGTACCTAATTGATTTTCATAACGAAAGAACTGGCAATCCAATACCGCAGTACCGGCAATTATCAGTAAGCCGTTTGTGCGTTCGTCACCTTTCAGGATAAGTTCTGTGTTATGGGCTTTGCTTAGAGTTAGGGTAAAATTATATTCTGTTCCCTGAAAGAGGAAAGATTTCTGCAAATCAGGACCCAACAGCAATTCTGACGAAGGTGGTTCATAACGCAGCAATACTTTGGCAGAAGTCCTGGAAGTCTTGTTGCGATTGATTAGTGCTACATTTCGGCGTTCAAGCAGATCACGCAGATAAACGTTATTATTGATTGCTGTCACCAATGAGCGAAAATAAGGAATATTTACCTGCGGGTTATCAACTATAATGGTTACTTTGGTGCCGTTGCCGCCAAAGGGGATATTAAGGCGTACATAGTCCTCGTTAGTTGCCGGCTTATCACCGTCCCAGTCGTCATAGACATAATTACCATGTTCGGCTCGAAACAAATCGACTCTGCTTAAGTGTCCATTGTACAATGATTCAATCCAGCCATGTCCTAACCCATAGACAGCTTGTTTCATACCACGCCCGAAATAGCCTCTGCCGCTTGTTTCGCCCTGTGACAAGGAGCTATGTGCGCCGCCATAGGAGAGTACTGAACGCAGGCGTTCCAAGGACATGCCTTCCGATTGGTCCGCAACTGTTAAAATTGCCCCGTTCTGATGACGGTCATAGCAAACGGTAATATTGCCACTAGCTGGTAAATCTTGTTTTTCAAGGCGGGAATAGCTGTCGTCACAGTTAGTAACGAGTTCGACTAAGGCTTTTTCGATGGAGGCAAACCGTCTCGAATCAATGTCAATAACTCTTTGGTCTACAGGTAGTGCTAAAATTGCCACAGCTAAAACCTCCCTTAAAATTAAAAGAATATTCTAATAAAAGTATAACACTTATACTGCGAACGCGCACAAGAAAAGTAGAGAATAATGGAAAAAGTCCCAGTCATTTTCATGACTGGGACTTGATGTTCATTAAAGCCTGTCAGCTCACTTATCGCTTTGTGGTGCATCGGGCTGGGTGCTGAGAAGCACTGATGCTTCGAACACGCCGTCATTGATTTTGAATTTAGCGAGTCCATTATAACGCTCGGCAATGATGCGGATAGATTCCGTGCCAATTCCTTTGGCATCGCGCTTGGAGGAAATAAAAGCATCTCCCACTTTGTGTATTTCATGATCGAAACTATTTTTTACGGTAATTGCCAGCATATTTCCGCTGACCATCGCGCCTTTGGCCTGTATGAAGCGCCGACCAGAGGTTTGCCGTTCACAGGCTTCCAAAGCGTTCTCAAACATATTGCCCAAGAGAACGGCAGTGTCTGTTTCCGGTAATGGAAGGTCTTTGGGAAGGTCAAAAGCAAGTTCTACTTCAATGTTCTTTTCTTTCGCCAGGGAGTAATAATGTTGGATGATAGCATTAAAGTAGCTGTTTTCGCAGACCGTCAGGCTGGCATCCTTATCCATGGCCTTGATATATTTATTTAAATAGTTATCCAGGCTAGGCAAGTCACCTTCCTGGACATAGTGTTTTATAAGAACAAGATGTTGACGAAGATTATGGCGCGAGCGCCGGGTTTCTTCAATTGTGTTGTTTAATCTGTCAAATTCTTTACGCTGCAAATCAATCCGCAAAGCTGCAACCTGCAGCTTATTGTTCAATAGTTCATTCTGGATGTTTTCTTTCAGCATTTGCAGCATCATACCGAAAGAGAGAAAAGTACCGGTACTCCAGGCAAGCTGTATCGGCAGAGCGTTTTTGCCATTGATAAAAGCTTTGGCAAGCGAATCATCAGGATCCATACCTAGGTGGTAGAGCGCATAAAAAGAAAACGGGACAATCCAAAGAAAATCCCAAAAAGCAGCTTGCTCTTTCTTTTGTATGACAGGGAGCAAGAGCTTAGTTACAAAAAGCCACATAAACGGGAAGGTAAAAGCCAAAACCAGTATGTAGCAAAAGACTAAAGCTCCTAAATCTAATCCGAGTGTTTTAGTATTTAAGATATAGGCTTCCAGATAAATGCCATAGTAGTCAACATCTTTGGCGTAACAAAGAATTACAAAAAAATTGAAAATTATTTTGAAGAAATTGCCCTTGATCAGCATAAAGCACAGTAAAAGGCCAAGCAAGGAAGCTGAAGTGCTGTAATAAATCTGCCATTCCAGTAAAGTACTGCCCACAGGTAGTATAAGGTGAGCACCCAAAACGAAAATGATGATGAAGAAAAAAACGGCGCCCATAGTTTTTAGAAGCGAATAACGGTAATAGCTGCGGAAAGGCAGCAAGATCAGGAGCAGATACGGAACTATTTTGACTAAGGTTGCAGTAAACAAAAACAGCAGACTCAATTCAAACATCTCCGTTCAGTTTTTGAAAAGCATAATCAGCATAAAACTGCCTTATCTCTGAGCGTTTTTCACGTGTGATAGGGATGCGCTCGCCGTTTTTCAGAAGAAAATCATTGTCATAAAGCGAGGCGACACTATCCATATTGATGATACAATTGCGATAGCAATTAAGAAATTGCGGATACTTTAAAAGCACAGGGGCAAAATCCTGAAAGGAAAGATAGGTTTTTATCGTATTATCCTTTGTGTGTATCTGTATGTAGTGATTATCATAATCAGCATATAATATATCGCGGATCAAAATTTTCACCATTTCTCGGCTTTCTTTTACTTCGATAAACCGTGATGATTTGTGCAGTGCTTTTTCAGCGAGTGACATGATTTCCGCCAGCTGTTCATAGGCATAGGGCTTAACAAGATAATCAAAGGCACGCACACGGAAACTTTTTACCGCAAAATCAGAACTTGTGGTCGAAAAGACGAGCAGACAGTTTGTATCTAGCTTGCGAATTTCGCTGGCTGTCTCAAGTCCGCTCAGTCCAGGCATATAAATATCCAGAAAAATGATGTCAAAAGGTGTTGTTTTAGTTGCTAATATTTCTTCGCCACAAGTAAACTTAACAAGATTCAAAGAAATGTTGTTTTCTTGGCAGTAACGGACAATATAGCTGCCAAGCAAATCGCGTTCGCTTTTCAGGTCGTCAACAATGGCTATTTGCATTATCAGAGTCCCCTTTCCCAGAGAAATCGTCACCATATAATTTAATTTTAACATAATGTGCAAGAGAGTAGCAATGATGATGGCCTATGTTAATGCAGCTTATTCAATGTATAATAAGAAAGAGGTGATTTTTCGTGCGAATTTTTTTAGTTATGTTAATAATGGTTTTTCTCAATAGTGGAAGTACTATTTTTGCCGCTGGAACACAAGCGAACCCGGTGATTGACAATGCAGTTTTAAAACCAGCTGCCTGGCTGGATAGCAAGAACGGCAATGCTCTTATTATGAATCCGCAGGAAGTCACTGCCTTCAATAAAAGAATGCAGGCAGATAATATGCCTGCTTTGCAGAATTATCCGTCGGTTATTAGCAGGAATACACTTCGAGGCTATCTGCAGGAATATGAATTTGACAATGAACTTTATGTCGATGGTAAAGTGCTGACTGCTGCACAGATAGCTGCCTTATCAGCTAATCGCAATTTGGAAGGCATTGAAAATGAGCAAGAAGTCAATTATGGCATAGTTGTACAAAGAGCAAACTTAAGAAGCCTGCCCAGCAATTGGCAGGCGTTTGCAGCACCTGCTGACAAAGAATTCGATATGTGGCAGGAAACTGCCATCGATCCGGCTGAACCGGTTGTCATCCTGCACGCATCAAAGGATAACGCTTTTATCTATGTACAGATGAGAAATTACCGCGGCTGGCTGTCTGCTCAAAGCGTGGCACTTACCGACAGGGAAACATGGCTTAAATATGTTTGCCCGGAGCATTTTGCCATTGTAACGGATAAATTATTGCGGATTAATAAAGGTAAGGCGCAATTGACCTTTCAAATGGGCAGCAGGATCCCCACGGAAGGCGAGAATTTGCTGCTGCCAGTGCGTGCAGCGAATGGCAAGCTGGAAGTTCTGAAAGCGTCAGCAACCTATGATGATACCCTGCATGCTGGTTATCTTCCCTACACAACGAATAATCTGATCAGGCAGGCGTTTAAATTTTTGGGCAATGCCTACGGCTGGGGCGGTTTGCATGAAAGTGTAGATTGTTCAAGTTTTGTAGCGGATGTTTATCGTACTGTCGGTGTGGAATTGCCACGTAATGCTGATGAACAGGAAACAGCAGATACAGGCAGCTCAACGGATTTATCAAGCTTTACAGGTAAGGAAAAACTTGATGTAGTGAATGATTTGCCAATTGGCAGTGCACTTTTTATGCCTAATCATGTCATGCTTTACTTAGGCTCGAAAAAAGACCGGCCTTATATAATTCATGCTTTGGGCAGCTATGGTGCTCAAGACAGCAACGGAGAATATTTGCGGGTGCCTGTCATGCGGGTGGTAGTTAGCGATGTATTTTTAACAAGCCGCAGCGGGGAAACTTTTCTGGCTAAATTTACTTCAGCACAAAGTTTTCGCTAATTGACTTGGTTTACAGAAGATAAGCTATTTTGGAGGAAACAAAATGAGCCTTTATACTATCGTGCGTGATTTTCAGCATGAAATAGTGATTGAAAAATCGCGGTTTATCTGTACGCTGAAAAAAACAGCAACGGAAGAAGAAGCACAGGATTTCATTAAGGATACCAAAAAGAAGTATTGGGATGCGACGCATAACTGTTCAGCTTATATTATCGGAGAGAGCGGAATGGCACAACGTTCAAATGATGATGGTGAACCTTCCGGCACTGCCGGATTGCCAATGCTGGAAGTTTTACGTAAAAATAATCTGCATAATGTAGCGGCGGTAGTTACACGCTATTTTGGCGGTATTAAACTTGGCGCAGGTGGCTTGGTACGTGCTTATACCAACAGTGTAGCCTCAGCGATAGAAGAGGCTGGCATCGCAGAAAAAGTGCTGTTTGGGTATTTCTCCTTTATACAGGATATAAATTCAACAGGCAAGGTGCTCAATACTCTTTATCAGCAGGACTTATTTGCGGTCAGTGATGTTGAATACGGTCTTGAAGCCAAAATTATCCTGAGAATGCCAATGAACCTGCAAGCAGAAGCAGAAGCCTGGTTGACGGAAGCTCTTAATCAAAAAGTTGAACTGCTTAAGGAAAAGGAAGAGTATGTGGAAGAACCCTTGGTTAGCCACCAATAAAATATTTTTTTCATAGTTTTTACAAAAAATGGAAAATGGAAGGTAATTTATTTGTTAAAAAAAACATGGCAGGAAGCACGCGATATCGTCAGGAGAGAAACCGTCATGGCTCTTTCCTGGTTTTTAGCCGCAGTTTCTTCTTTTTACGCAGTACCAAAGATTTCTTATATAGATTTCCATGTCTTAAGTGTTCTTTTTTGCCTTATGCTGGTGGTAGCTGGGTTCAAAAAGTTGAAAGTGCTTGATTATCTGGCTGTCTATGTTCTTTCTTTGTGCAGCTCGCTGCGCAGTGTCGCCAGGGCTTTGACAGGGATCACTTTTTTGAGTTCAATGTTTGTGACTAATGATGTAGCACTGTTGACGTTTGTGCCGTTGGCGCTCGTTATTGGCAAACGCCTGCAGCGTGATATGGCGAAAATAGTTATCTTTCAGACTTTGGCAGCTAATCTGGGCAGTGCGCTGACACCGATGGGCAATCCCCAGAATTTATTTCTCTATGCTCATTATAAGATGAATTCACTGGCTTTTTTGTCAGCAATGGCACCGCTGGCCATGCTGTCCGCAGTCTGGCTTGTCTTTATGCTAAACAGTGAACGTGATCAGGAAATGCGGGTTGAACTGCCGCTGCCTGCGCTCGGAGCAAAAAACATTCTTTTTCTTTATCTTGCTCTTTTTGTGGTTTGCCTGCTTGCGGTGTTTCATTTTCTGGATTTCAGACTGGCTTTTGTCGTGACTATTCTTGGCGTTTTCGTCAGTGACAGGAGCCTTTTTCGCCGTATTGATTATGCACTGCTGGTCACCTTTTGCGGTTTTTTTGTTTTCATAGGTAATATAGCGAGCCTTGATTTTGTAAATCAACTGCAGAAGGACTGGCTAAACACTGCAGCCGGAGTTTATTGGCTGGGTATTATCACGAGCCAGTTTATCAGCAATGTTCCCGCAGCCATGCTGCTGGCAGGCTTTACTTCACAAGCAGAGGCTTTGCTTCTGGGCGTTGATGTAGGAGGACTCGGAACATTGATTGCTTCTATGGCCAGTGTTATTTCCTATAAATTATATATTGAGTCAAATCCAACACAGGGACGAAATTATCTGATGCTGTTTTTATATTATAATGTGATGGGACTTTTTATTTTGGCACCAATTATTTATTATTTCATAATTCGCTGAAAGGAAACAAAGCCAATGGCGGCGAATAAATAGGACGGGAAAATTATTTACAGGGGTGATTACTTTGTTGGGGGCAGCTATTGGGGATGTTGTGGGTTCTATTCATGCCTGGAACAATATAAGGACGAAAAAATTTGAGCTTTTTAATGTCAGGTGCCGATTTTCCGGTGCAACGGTGCTCACGTGCGCGGTTGCGAAAGCACTGGGAAAATATGTGAAAAGCAATAAGCAAATCGACTTAAAGGCAGAGCTCAAGGAAGAATTGCTGAATTATGGCTGGCTTTATCCGGATGTTAATTATGGCAGAAATTTCATGGCGTGGCTTTTTGCCGATGAACAACGTCCGTATAACAGTGCTGGAGCTGGTTCCGCTATGAGGGTTTCGGCTGCAGGCTGGTTGGCAACTTCTTTGGAAGAAGCAGAAAGTTTTGCTAAAATGACTGCTGAAATTACGCATAGCCATGCGGAAGGAATTAAGGGTGCCCAAGCTGTAGCGGCAGCTATTTTCCTGGCTAGGCAGCAAACACCAAAAGAAGAAATTAGAAAATATATTTCAGAAAAGTATTACAAACTTGATTTTGCTTTGAAAGATATCAGGATGCGTTATGCTTTTAATCCTACTTGTGCAGGCACGGTACCGCCGGCGTTGACGGCTTTTCTGGAAGCAGAGGATTTCGAGGATGCACTCCGTAATGCCGTTTCTATCGGCGGGGATAGCGCTACGTTGGCGGCTGTCGCCGGCAGCGTAGCAGAAGCCTATTATGGTATTCCTGAAAATATTGTCAAGCAGGCGTTGCCGTTTTTAGATGATGAAATAAGAAATACTTTGAACTTTTAACAAACGAGAATGAAACAGTCAGGAGGATATAATATGCCTATCAAACTGATGCGTGAAGCAATCAAGGAAGCGGAAACCAATCTTCTGACTGACGAAGGCGGCCCTTTTGGTGCGGTAGTGGTAAAAAATGGCGAAGTAATTGGCAAAGGACACAATCTGGTCTTAAAAAACAATGATCCGACGTGTCATGCGGAAATAGAAGCGATTCGTGCAGCCTGCCGCAAGCTTGGCACTTATGATTTAACAGGCTGCGAAATATACGCATCGTCTTACCCTTGTCCGATGTGTCTGAGCGCTATTATTTGGGCCAATATCAAAAAGGTTTACTATGCTAATTCGGCTGAAGATGCGGGAGCCATAGGATTCAGGGATGATTATATCTATGCTTTTATTGAAGGTGAATGCAAGGATCAACAAGTGGTGGAACTTGAACAGCTTGGCCGTGAAGAAGCTATTGAAACCTTTAAACGTTATCAAAGCGCGAAGAAGACTATTTATTAAGAGCTAAATAAGGAGTAATCAGAGGCGACATGAAACGTTGGATTATGCACGTTGATATGGATGCATTTTTTGCCTCGGTTGAACAGCTTGATCATCCGGAATATCGGGGCAAGCCGGTGATTGTAGGCGGACAATCTGAGCGGGGAGTAGTATCAACTTGTTCTTATGAAGCACGCAAGTTCGGTGTGCATTCTGCCATGTCTATGGTAGAAGCCCACAGACGCTGTCCACAGGCAATTTTTGTTCAGGGCAGAATGTCTAGATATGTCGAAATATCCAGGAACATTATGGCGATTTTTAGAGAATTTTCTCCTTGCATAGAACCGCTTTCTATTGATGAAGCGTTTCTGGATATGACAGGCATTACCGCCATCGGCGAAGATATAAGCAAAGCAGGAATTGCGATTAAGGACAGGATAAAAGAGAAGACAGGTCTTACGGCATCCGTAGGCATTGCACCAAATAAATTTTTGGCTAAGCTGGCTTCTGATTTAGAGAAACCAAATGGTTTGGTAATTATTCGCGAAGAAGCTGCCAAAGATTTTATCGCACCGCTGCCGGTAAGAAAGATTTTCGGTATCGGGGAAAAAACGGAAAAAGGACTTTTACAGCTAGGCATTTTAACTATAGGACAATTGGCGGCTTGTGAACCGAAGTTTTTGAAAAAGATTCTTGGTAATAATGCTGAAACAATCCATATGCTGGCGATGGGCAAAGACAACAGACCGGTTGAGTGTGTGCAGGAAGCGAAATCAATCGGTAAGGAAACCACTTTCCCCTATGATTTAACAACACCAGGCGAAAGGCACTCAGAACTGTTGGATTTGTGTGAACAAGTTGGCTGGCGTTTGCGAAATAATGGCGTCGCCGGTCATACCGTCACTTTGAAGGTGAAATTCGCTTCCTTCAGAACGATAACGCGCAGCTCAACTCTAGAAATAGCTATTAATTTTGACGAAGAAATATTTACTGTCATCGGCAAGCTGGCAGAGCAAGTAGCTTGGACAGAACCAGTCAGACTTTTGGGGGTATCGCTGTCCAAACTGGTTCCGGCAGGAGTGGCACCGTTGGTTTCTGTAGAGGATGATACTGCGATGCGCAAAAGAAATGCAGTGCTGGATTCTTTGAAAAACAGGTTCGGTGAGAACATAATTAAGCGTGGCAATATAGAAAAAGAAACCCGTTAAACATTTCCGGATTTTTGGAATGTTTAACGGGTTCCTTTATTTTTGGTCTGCAGTACAAGCAATTACACAATTTTGCAAGGGCTCGATTTGGAGCTCCATGTTAAAAACTTTGTTGAACCAAGGAAGGTGCTGCTTCAGCTGGTGAAGCTCTATGCTGGGCAGACAGCTTGATTTCAAGTGGAGCAAAGCCGTTTTCTTGTTTTTAATTTCAGGGATTATTTCACTGATCTGCATGGTTTGCGAATAGTCCATGCTTTCAGCAAGTGCTAATAAAAGTGCCATTTTGGAAATTTTGTTTAAGTCTTCATCACTCAAAAAAAACTTATAGGCCTTGTTACGCAAATAATTGCGTGATACACCGTTATGCCAGCCGGCAATAACAGCCGCTATCACCTGTTCTTTATGTGTCAAACCAAAGAGGCGGGCATTTTCAATCATATAGGCGCTATGCCGTGCGTGACTGTAGTAGTTGATAGTAATGCCAATATCGTGGAGCATGGCTGCTGTTTTCAATAAACGGCGCCAGGAATTGCTGAGTCCATGCATTGGTTTCCAGGCATCAAACATCGTCAGTGCTAGCGCTGTTATATGTTCACTATGTTTGATGTCAGTGGAATAAAGCAGAAGAATATTGCGCGTACTTTCATCCAGAATGTCTTCAGCGATAACAGGTGTTTTTTCTTTCTTCGCATAGTAATCAAGGAAAAGACCTTCACGAATACCACAGCCGGAAACGATTATTTTTTTACTGCCGGTTGCTTCCAGAAGACACTGAATCACGCTGGCACCTGCCAGAATGAGGTCGGCACGGTCGGTGCCAAGCCCGGATATTTTTCGGCGCTGCTCCAAAGTTGTTTCCCGCAGAAATTTAAAAGTTGTGCGGAAGGCTTGTGAGCTGAACTGGAAGTTATGAATTTTCGAAGCCGGATATTTGTTCTTCTTCTGCTCCATTTTGGCAATGGTACGAGCAGTACCGCCAACACCAATGAGCGGTAAGGAGGAATCTTTGAGCCAAGGATATTTTTCCAGACGGCTCATAATCAAATAACTGACATCACTAAAAACTGTTGCCGGCATTGTGTCCCTGGTGTTGAACATAGTTGTAAGATTAACGCAGCCAAGCGGCAGGCTGATAGAATCAATTATTTTGCGGTCGTGGAAGAGAACAAGCTCCGTACTGCCGCCGCCTAAGTCAAAGATGATACCGTCTTTGATATTGATAGTATTGATTACGCCTAAATAACTGGCGTAGGCTTCGGCTTTGCCACCCAATATATGCAGATGGATTTCTGTTTCCTTTTCAACCAGTGCCGTAAGTTCTTTGCCGTTTTTGGCATTACGCATAGCGGCTGTTGCAACAGCAACTATTTTGTCAACATTAAAAATTTTGCACATAGCGGCGAAACTATGCATACATTCTAACGTGCCGGTGAAGGCTTCTTCCGTAAGCATGCCATTTATATCGACTTTTTGACTGAGACGCAGTGCTTCTTTCTGATTGTAGACCATGTTGTAGGCACCGCTTTTGTAAATCTGGGTAATAACTAAGCGGGCTGAGTTTGAGCCTACGTCGATTATTGCTATCCTTTGCATAGAACCACACTCATTTCGAGAATTTTATCCTTAAATGTAGATACTGTATATAGTTATCCGTTCTTGAGAAAAATCCTTCGTGCTTTGAAAAAATTGTTTTAGAAGTTCATACAAATTTAACATAACAAAATAGCAAGGATTTCTGCAACGCTTGTCGAATTTAAAGACAAACAGGGAGGTATCTGATTGTGAGAAGGAATAAATTCAGAACTTTGGCGGCAATTCATATAGGCTCGGAATTGGTGAGCCTTCAGATAGTAGAATACCGCGATCTTGAAAAGATAAAAATAGTGGAACAAGCTTCCCATCGAGTTAAACTTGGTGAAGAAACTTTCAAAAACAAACGCATTCCTTTCAGCATGGTCAGCGAAATCTGTGAGCTGCTCAAAGGCTATAAGCGTCTCATGGAGGAATATGGTGCGGAGGAGTACACCGTGCAGGCTACGACAGCTGTGCGCGAAGCTCAGAATCAGATTTATTTTCTGGATCAGATTTATACCAAAACAGGTCTGAAGGTTGATGTCGTTGATATGCCGCGCGAAATTTATACAAAATATGCCGCCATACAGCGAAGCCTGAACAAAGAAGGTATAGGAAAAGGCTGCGGTGTGCTCTTAGTTGATATCTCTTCCGGCGGTCTCGGTATTACTTATGTGCGGGATGGCAAGATCAAATACCAGCAGAATCTGCACATCGGGATTATCAGAATCAAGGAAGATTTCGACCGGGAACAGAAATCCTCGCTCTATTTCAGCAGAGCTTTAACCGAATATATTTCCAGCACTATAGGGCCTGTGCGCAAAGATTTGGAAGAAGAGGATGTCAGGTACTTTGTTTTATCTGGCACAGAAACAGAGCTTATTTTGAAGATGCTAGGCAGAGACAGCAATGCTTTTCAGGTGGAAAGAATGCAGGCCGCTGATTTTATAACATTTTACGACAGAATTCGTACGATGAATCTTTCGCAAATAATTAAAGTCTTTAACATTGAAGAGACCTCCGCGGAAATGCTTTTCCCGACAATCATTCTGTATCAGCAGTTGCTGGCACTTGTACCGGCACAGGAAATTTTGGTGATGCCTAACCGTTTTATTGATGGCATGACCATGCTGCATATAGCCAATCAGACGGATACTGACTATGCTGATGATCTCCATGAAGAATTGATATCACTTATCCACTGTATAGGTGAACGTTATGATTATGATTATCATCATGTTAAACAGGTAGAAACATTAGCTCTTACCATGTTTGATGCGCTTAGCAAAAAACACGGACTTGATGAGCATAGCCGCCTTTTACTGAGGGCAGCCTGCATCCTGCATGATATTGGCAAGTATATTTGTTTGAGAAGCCATGCCCTTTATTCCTACCAATTAATCATGGCTTCCGATATTCTTGGGTTTAGTGATATGGATAAGCGCGTTGTTGCTTTAGCTGCTTATTACCATTCGCATTTGCTTTTCAATAATCAGAATGAAGGCAGACCGCGAGTTGACAGAAATTGCATGCCGCTGGTAGCAAAGCTGGCAGCTATTTTGCGTCTTGCTGATGCTATGGATCGCAGCTATTTGCAAAAGATTGAAAAATGCAAGGTTACATTAAAGGGTAACGAAATGCAGATCTATGCTGTCAGCAGAAAAGATTTGACCTTAGAAGAGTGGACTTTCGAAAACAAGAAGAACTTTTTCGTAGAGGTATTCGGACTAACTCCTGTTTTGGAGCGCGTAGGTGGGAGAAAAGATAATGGCAGACTTGAATAATCCGGAATATTATATTAATCGCGAATTGAGCTGGCTGCGCTTTAATCTGCGTGTTCTGCGCGAAAGCGGCGTAAAGTCAATGCCTCTTCTGGAACGCCTGAAGTTCGTATGTATCTCAGCTTCTAACCTTGATGAATTTTTCATGGTAAGGGTGGCAGGCCTCTATAATCAACTGGAAAATGGTATTAATAAAAAAGATGCGGCAGGACTAACGGTAGAGACACAATTAAATATGATCGCTAAGTCCGCGCATATGCAAATGAAAGCCAAATACCGTTACTTATTTTCTATTCTGAAAGAATTGCGCAACGAAGGCATAATGCTCAGCCGGGTTGGGGATGTGGAAGCAAGCGGAAAAGAATGGCTGGAAGAGTACTACCGTGAAATAGTCTATCCCGTTCTGACACCGATGGCTGTCGATGCTTCCAGACCCTTTCCTTTTTTGATGAACAGGACACTGAATCTGGCAGTTGAGCTGATTAATAATGAAGGCCAGCATAGCAGAGGCTTTGTGCAAGTGCCATCTGTTTTGCCGCGTATTATTGAAGTCGAGCGTTGCAGCCAACGAACCTTCGTATTTTTGGAAGAAGTAATCATAGTCCATTGCCAGGACCTGTTCAAAGGCTGTGAGATTCTTGATATCGTTCCTTTTCGCATCACACGTGATTCGGATCTCGATGTGGACGAAGAGGATACGGAAAACCTGCTGAAAGAAATCGAAATATCATTACGCAAACGCAAACGTGGTGCCTCTGTGCGCTTGGAAATATTAAAAACACGCAACCAAAGCATTAAAAAGTTTTTGGCTGGAAATCTTGATCTGACCGAGCAAGCAATTTATGAAATAAGCGGACCGCTTGATGTTACCTGCTTTTTCAAGTTCATTAAACTGCTAAATGAACCAAAATGGGAATTTGAACCGTTTGTACCGCAAAAACCTTTGGAATTACCGAAAATGGATAATCTTTTTGACCGTATTCGGGAACATGATATTTTGCTCCATCATCCGTATGAGAGTTTTGAAGCAGTAATCAAGTTTGTCAGTGATGCGGCAAACGACCCTAATGTTCTTGCTATTAAGCAAACCTTGTACCGCGTAAGCGGCAATTCACCAATTGTTGGTGCTTTAGCAAGAGCAGCCGAAAATGGCAAGCAGGTCACTGTTTTAGTTGAATTAAAGGCGCGCTTTGATGAAGAAAACAATATTATTTGGGCAAGAAGACTGGAAAAGGCTGGCTGCCATGTCATCTATGGCCTGGTAGGTTTGAAAACGCATGCCAAGATTATTTTGATTGTGCGCAAAGAGCCTGATGGCATCAAACGTTATGTGCATCTTGGCACCGGTAATTATAATGACAATACGGCTAAACTTTATACCGATATTGGACTGATGACGGCTAACGACCAATTCGGCAGTGATGCATCGGCTTTCTTTAACCTTTTGTCAGGCTATTCGGATCCGCCTGTTTGGAACAAGCTGGTCATGGCTCCGCTAGGTCTGCGGCAGAAACTCTATGATTTGATTGATAATGAGATAGCACAGGTAAAAAAAGGCCATGAAGGTCATATCATTGCCAAGATGAATTCATTGATTGACAAGGAAATAACTAAAAAACTTTATGAAGCCTCTATGGGCGGCGTTAAGATTGAATTAATCGTCAGGGGTATCTGTGGTCTCAAACCAGGTCTGGCGGGTATCAGCGAAAATATAACAGTACGCAGCATAGTTGGCAGGCAGCTCGAACATAGCCGAATCTTTTACTTCGCTAACGGCGGCAATGAACAAGTATATCTTTCCAGCGCCGATTGGATGCCGCGTAATCTGAACGAACGTGTTGAATTATTCTTTCCTGTGGAAAGTGCCAGACACATCAAACGAATCAAAGGTATTCTTGAACTTGTTCTAAAGGATAATGTCGGGGCGCATATCCTGCAGTCCAATGGCAGTTACCGGAGGGCTATCCGCTATGGCAATATTGCCATCAGTTCGCAAAACCTTCTGTATGAAATGGCTAGAGCCAGCGGTAAAGAAAAAAAGATGAGTATTGAACGCCGTCTGAAACCGCTTTATCGCAAAGAAGACTGATTTATCTGCTATATGATATAATATCTTGGAATGAGTTCGAAGATAATTTTGAGGAGGCAATTATGGGCAAATTCAAGGTTACTTTAAATTGGCAATGCCATTACGGCTATGCTGAATATGATGAAGAAACAAAGACGGCAGAGGTTGTGATAGATGGAGCGCCGGAAGCTGTAGCAAAAGTGAAAGATTATCTCAGTAAATCCCAAACGATGGATCTTCCTGGTGAGGATGATATTCGAGACTTTTCCACATATACTTTGGATCCGCTGGAGAGTTTGAAAAATTTCAAAACCTGTTTGACCAGAATCTGGGTAGCTACTGGTGTACGTGTTGAATGGAGCATGCCACCCGGTATGGCGGAAAAGTTATAAACAGGTTTATGCACAAAAACAGATGTTCTGTGGATAACTATGTGGGAAAAGTCGATTTTCCCACATTTTTTGTTGTTAAAGTTGTTAGTAAATATTTATTCGAAAGATTGTTTGTATTCTGAAAAGAATATTACAGAAAAATCAGAAAAAGACAGCTAGTGAAATAGTTTACAGTAGCAATCATGATGATTTCTCCTAGCTAAATTTGTTGTTAGATTTCAAAATACAATGAAATTAATGACAATAATGACTTTTTGCATAGTAAGAACAAGATATAATTAAGTAAAATTGACATGCTACGTTCAATATAGTAAAATCGTTAGTGAGCTTTTTAAGCTTGCAAATCGTCTTGGTAGCTCAGCAGGATAGAGCGACTGCCTCCTAAGCAGTAGGTCGTGAGT
>CAYLRW010000014.1:0-11280 GCA_964386405.1 uncultured Acidaminococcales bacterium
ATAATTACTTTAATTAAAATAGAACCAAGGATTAATTTCCTTGGTTCTATTTTTAAAATATTAGCACATCAACATGAATTATTAATAATTATAATAAATACAGCTCACTGCGGTAACAAAGAAAACACAAGTGGTGGACTCTGTCCTTGTTTCTCTTCACCGCTTGTATTACAATGTAATCGAAATCAGGGTTTAAGCGAAGGAGGTTTGTTGAATCATGCAAGTATATTATTTTACGAGGACGGGCAGAAGCAAACAGGTCGCTGAAGAATTGGCAGAGCGCTATGAGACTAAGGCGCAGGAAATTGCGGATGACGTTAATTGGCAGGGAGCTATGGGCTATCTGAAAGCAGGCTATGAGTCTTTTAGAAAAGAAACGCGGCCGGCAAGATATAACAAACCGACTGCTGATGAAGAATTGATACTGGTCTTCCCTGTTTGGGCCGGCACCTTTCCGCCTGCGGTCAGGACTTTTCTGGAAAGGGAAGGCAGGAAGAAAGTTATCTGCATGCCAACTTCCATCGGCAGCAAATTGAATGACAGGGAAGGGTTTATCAAGGTCATTGATCTTGTAGGCAAGACAATTTCGACGCCTGAGAATATTTGATTGGGTATATAATAATGACAAGGGGCAATTGGCAACAAGGGCATGAAAGAAGGAAGCGCGATGGTTACTGCAAAACAAGGCTATTTATCTGTGCCGACCAAGACAGCACTGGCCGACAGCTTAAAGGAATTGCTGCAGAAAACTTCCTTTGAAAAAATCACTATCCAGGACATTACGAAAAACGCTGGTGTGATTCGTCCGACCTTCTATAAGCATTTTGCTGACAAGTACGCCTTGCTGGAATGGATTTTTACTAATGAAATCATCGAGCCAACGATACCGCTGATTGAAGACGATATGCTGAAAGAAGCAATTGATCTGATGCTGCGCCAGATTGAGCGGAATTTCAAATTTTATGCTAAAGTTGCCCGCATTGAGGGCCAGAATTCTTTTGAAAAAATTGCGCTTGATGGTTTCAGCAAGTTGTTCTTGGAGATCTTTATCCTGAAGGATACCTTTGCGGCTAACGATTTCAAGCCGATTACGCCTGAAATTCTTGCCAAATATTATGCCAATGGTCTTACCTTCATCATCATCAGCTGGCTGAGCGGTGAGCCGACAGTTACTGCGGCTTTGATCGGAGAGATTTATCAGAGGATAAGCAGCATCTCGATTAATGGCTTAGTAAAGACGAATGGCGGCTACACTAAACCATAATTGTATATATTTTACGAACATTTAGGGCAATTCATATAACTGAAGACTATATTAAAGGCAAGCTGAATCTTTAAGGGTTCAGCTTTTTTTTGTACACTTTGGGTACAGAGTATTTCAGGTGTCTGATAGGAGGTTGGTGAGTATGTCTAATTTAATCAATGGTTTTGAGAAGAAGGTCGTTGCGAAAATAGTTGATAAGATACTAAGCTGCGATAAAAATGAGAGAAGAAATTATCTGCTGAAGCTGGTTTCTTTTTCAGAAGAGATTGCTGGGTCTTTGTTTCAGAAGGACAGCTATGAAGATGCTAAGAAACTGATTTTGGCACCGGATGGTAAATGGTTCAATTATGTGGAATCGCTGATCGCGGAGATCGACCATAATGTTTTGCGGACAACAGCTCTGAATCTGGGATTCGAGGCGGCTTATCTGGGCACAAGCGCAGTACACGCGAAACGCAAGGAGTATGGGTTCAATGTGCCGTGGGTTATCTTGCTTGATCCAACCAGTGCCTGCAATATGAGGTGCAAGGGCTGCTGGGCAGCAAAATATGGTCATAATCTCAGTCTTTCTTATGAAACTATGGACAGAGTAATTACCGAGGCTAAGGAGCTGGGTATTCGTTTCTTCATCTACACGGGCGGCGAACCACTGCTGCGCCGCGATGATATCCTGCGACTTTGTGCTGAACATGATGACTGCTATTTCCTGGCTTTCACTAATGGTACCTTGGTCACGGAGAATTTCTGTCAGGAGATGCTGGAGGTTGGCAATTTGTCCCTGGCTCTGAGTCTTGAAGGTTTCGAAAAAGATAATGACGCAAGGCGCGGCAGGGGTGCTTTTCAGAGAACTTTGGCGGCAATGGATCTGCTGAAACATCATAAACTGCTGTTTGGCGCATCGGTCTGCTATACAAGAGCAAACCTGGAAATGGTCACGTCGGATGACTTTATCGATCTGCTTGTGCAGAAAGGCTGCCGCTATAGCTGGTATTTCCACTATATGCCGGTGGGCAGCGGTGCCGTGAAGGAATTGATGCCTACGGCGAAACAGCGTGAATATATCTATCACCGGTTGAGAGAGATCAGAGGGGCCAGAGGCGGCAAACCTATTTTCGCGATTGATTTCCAGAATGACGGCGAATATATTGGCGGCTGTATCGCAGGCGGCAGGAATTATCTGCACATTAATGCCAATGGCGATGTTGAACCTTGCGTCTTTGTCCACTATTCGCAGGCCAATATCAAGAAAGACAGCTTGCTCCAAGCTTTGCAGCAGCCTTTATTCCTGGCTTACCGGGACAATCAGCCTTTCAACAGCAACCATTTGCGGCCATGTCCTATGCTGGAAAATCCGGAATTTCTGCAGCATATGGTAGCAACGACCAAAGCTGTTTCTACTGATTTGGAGGCACAGGAAGACGTGCAGGATCTCTGCGCAAAATGCAGTGCATATTCCAAGGAGTGGCAGCCGGTTGCTGACAAGCTGTGGGCGCAGTCTCACAATCAATGATTTGACAAACTGCTAAAGCTAGTGTTATATTACAGATAATTTAATAACGTAATGAACTAGGTGTGATTTCACTTAATAGAGAAGCTGGTGCAAAACCAGCACGGTCACGCCGCTGTATAGTTGAGCAACTCTCAATAATGTCACTGGGAAACTGGGAAGGCGAGAGGAGCGATGAAACTGAGTCAGAAGAACTGCCTAGTTTAGTCTTTTTCTGTAGCCTACGAGTGATGGGGATAGGAATATGGTATAACTATACCTTTTTTTGCCTTTTTGCTTGTTAGCAAAAAGGCTTTTTTATTTTGGTTCTTACTTTTTGATCTGTGTAATCCGGATACATGGCGAAAAGATGAAGGATAATATATGGGAGAAGAGGTAGTTTAATGGTTTCTGGGGCAAAAAAATTAAGTTATTTAATGGCAATGGTTATTACGGGGGCAATGCTGATTATGCCTGTAGTACAGGCGGCAGAGGCAGAAGATGATGATCTGAATAGTTTTACAATGGACCAGCTTATTGTAACGGCTTCAAGAATCAAGACACATGATTTGAATACTGCTGCAGCTGTCGAGGTTTTGACGCATGATGAACTGGTGGCTACAGGCGGTACTAATATTCAGGAGGCACTCAAGTTTGGCACTGGGTTGTATTTTCAGTCGCAAGGCACAAAGGGAACTTCGCAAGGTACCATGAACAGCAAGATTATTATACGTGGTGTGGAAAAAGGTACCTTGGTCTTGGTAGATGGGGTTCCTCTGAATCAAAGCGGCAGATACAACCTTGAGGATATTCCTACGGATTTGGTTGAAAGGGTGGAGATCGTGCGTGGCGGCGGATCCGTGCTGTATGGCTCGGAAGCAACGGGCGGTGTGATCAACATCATAACTAAAGGCAAACGCGAAAACAGCGTCAAAACTTCGTTTGGCAATTACGGCCAGCAGAGTCATGCGCTTAATACCCAAATCGGCAAACTTGGTTTCAGCTATAGTTATGACAAGATTGGCAATATCGACAATGTTTCCGACCCTGCGGGCGGGCGTCCTGTAGGCAATTATTATACGATTACCAGGGGAGAACATAATAACTTCAACTTCCGTTATGATTTTAATGACAAGTTGTATTTCAGCAATTCTTACAGTGAAAATAATGCCCATTATGTTTATCGTTATAAGCCGCAAAATGGTGCGGTGAATAAGGATGCCATCTTCACGGTGCAGACCAATTTATCGCAGCTGCATTATGATGACCAGTCTTTCAAAGCTATCTTGTCATATACAAATACGGATCAAAACAATTTTACGAAGGCTCGTAATAAGTCAGGGTCAACTTATCTTGATACTAATAAAACTATTTCCAATGCTGGCTATAATGACAAAACATATGGTCTTGATCTGCAGAAAAACTGGAAGCTTGCAAAGGACGTGGCTATTTTTGGAGTGAATGTCCAGCGCGACACTTGCGACTATAGTGAGGATTCTTTGACTGTGGCGACTAACAAATATACTTCGGCGTCCAGAGACTATTCCCGTAATATGTATTCAGCTTATGGGCAATATAATCACGCTCTGAATAACGCTTCTAATCTTATCTTCAGCGCACGTGAAACCTGGACGGGTTCTACCAAGGCTGAAGATATTGCGGGCACCAACTACAGCAAATTCACGCCGGAACTGGAATATATCAACAGACTGACAGAAAGTACGAGCTTTTACGCGAAAGCGGGGCAGTCCTTCATGATGCCAACCTTCTCGCAGATGTTTGGCTCAGGTAATATTATTGGTAATGCCGACCTCAAACCGCAGCACGGGACCCACTATGAAGTCGGGTTGAAGAAGAATGTAGATAATAAAGCTTGGCGTTTGGCTGTTTACAATTATGCGATCGACGATAGTATCGAGGCCAAATGGAAAAGCTCCGATGAAGCTACCTTTACCAATGAAGATGTCAAAAATACCGGTATTGAATTAACTTGTGATATTGATATGGGCAAGGGCCTGACCGGTAATTGGGGAGTTTCCTATAGCAATCCGAAAAAATATTCGACGATTACCGAAAATAACGTTACTACCGAAGGCAGATGGCGCGACTATTACGGCAAATTGCAGCTTAATGGCGGCTTAAGCTATACCAAGGATAAGTGGAACGGAGCTGTCAATCTGAATTACCTTGGCAAAAGAACCAGAGATCTCGACTCTGAGGAATCCATGAAACCATATTTATATACAAATCTTAATGTGGCCTACAAGCCTGATAAGAACAGCAAGGTCTTCCTGAATGTCGACAACCTGCTCAATAGGCAGGATATTACGACCAGTGCGGGTTCTACTTTCTACACTCTGGGGCGGAACTTCATGCTCGGCTATGAGCACACTTTCTAAGGACTGATTAAAGTCCTCGTGAAATGGCAAAACGGCTGTCCCTGAACGGAACAGCCGTTTTTACATCCTGAATAAATTATATCGTGGTATCTATTTCCAGAACAATATCTGGGGTTCTCTTTTGAAAATTTCAATTGAAGCTTTGGACGGATGGCCGATGATTATTGGTGCTACGGCAATATACTCCTGGGGAATACCGAGTTGTTCTTTGAGCTCTGGAGTATTGAGCGACATTTGCGCAAAGCCGATCCAGCAGCTTCCCAAACCAAGTGAATGGGCAGCCAGCATAATGTTCTGTGCTGCTAAAGTGCAATCGCAGGACGGGTTAGGCCCTGCCGGTTTGGCGAAGACAGTGAGCAGCGCTGGAGCATGATAAAAAATATTAAACTCAGGATTATTGAAAAGCGGTCGATAACCTTCAAGATATGGCTTTGCTGAGATACTTGCGAGCAAATAGGCCTTGGTATCGTCAGATATTTTTTGCATTAGCGCTTTGTCTTGAATCACGCCAAAAGCCCAGGGCTGCACATTCATTGCACTTGGTGCCTGAATGCCGGCTTTGATTAGTTTTTCGATGGTATCTTTGTCTACCGGTTCCTCTGTATAGAAGCGGACTGAACGGCGAGTATAAATTGCTTCCATTAATTCCATAGGATCATCTCCTTATTTTTCGGCTATCACTATAAATCTATTATAAGTCATATCATAATCTTTGTGATATATAATATCTCGCCGATTTTGCTGACATATTTACACGGCAATTAAGCAGATGGCATTTTTGGGGGATTTCAACTGATGAGCTTGGATGCTCAGATGAGGGCAGTTTAGGCTGTCAGAGGCGCGCTGTTCCTAGATGCAGCTCTGGTTAAAGTAAAATGCAAAATTGTAATCGCAAGTGTTTGCAATGAGTATTAATGTTTTGATGCCAAATAGATTATTTTACAATTGATAGCAATGAGCGTATCATAGAAGTAAATACTGTATAGCTGTATATTTAATCAGCATAAAAGGAGAGACAAGGATGACTGCTAAAAAAAGAATTGTTGGTGTTATTGGTGTAGGGCACGTGGGAGCTCATGTTGCTTTTAATCTCGGTATGATGGGGATTGCAGATGAAGTTTTGCTGTGTGATAAAAATGAAGGTAAGATTATCAGCGAACGTCAGGATTTGATGGATGCTGTCAAATTCATGCCGCACCGCGTGGAATACAAGCTCGCAAAATATGATGAGCTGAAGGATTGCGACGTGATCGTCAACAGTACCGGTAATATTGCCCTTTGCGCTACCGGCAACCGCGATGATGAAATGAATTTTACTGCAGTGCAGGTAGCTGATTATATTCCGAAGGTTATTGCTGGCGGGTTTCATGGTATCATTGTTAATATCACGAACCCTTGTGATGTCATTACCTATCTGATCGCGAAGAAGAGCGGGCTGCCGAAGGGTCACGTACTGGGAACCGGTACGGGGCTGGATACTTCGCGTCTCGTCAGCGCGATTGCGCAGCAGACCGGTCTTGAACATCATTCTTTTAATGCCTATATGATGGGAGAGCATGGCAATGCGCAAATGGTCCCCTGGTCTCTGATGCAGTTTGGCGGCAAGTCTTTGGCTGATCTGCAGAATGATCCGCGTTTTGTCTTTGACAAAGAAGATATTAAAAACAAGACGATCAAAGGCGGTTGGGTTACTTATCAAGGCAAGCAATGTACGGAATACGGTATCGCTTCCACAGCGGCGTCTATGGTTGCGGTTATTCTGCATGATGAACGCAAAATTATGCCAGCCAGCGTTCCTTTCGATGGTGAATACGGCGAAACTGGTATTTTCTGCGGCTGCCCGGCAGTGATTGGTGCCAATGGGGTAGAGCAGGTCATGGAATACAATCTGCCTGCAGATGAAAAGGCAGAATTCAAAAAATGCTGTGATACTATCCGCACTAATATAGCCAAAGCAGAGAAACTGCTAGATTAATAGAGATAATTTATTGAATTAATGGAAAACCCCCGTGCTGCGAAAGCGGCACGGGGGTTTGATTATTAGTGGCTAACTCTTATGCTTCTGAAGTTTCGATCTCGTCAGCTATTTCCATGTTGCTCAATTCATTCTCGGAAAGAGAGGCAGTGACCAACTGGGTAATAACCAAGTCGCCGGAAACATTCAATACTGTACGGCACATATCAAGGAAACGGTCAACGCCGAGGATCAGACCGATACCTTCAGCCGGTACACCGACAGAGGTCAGAAGAATGGCGATGATTGGCAGGGTACCGCCCGGTACGCCTGCTGTACCGACACCAGCTAAGATTGCCATCAAGACAACGAAAATCTGGTTTTGCAGGGTAAGGTCGATGCCGAAAACCTGAGCCAGGAACAGTACGGTGATGCCTTCAAAAAGGGCAGAGCCGTTCTGATTGGCTGAAGCACCGATGGTCAGTACGAAACGGGCAATTTTTGGCGGCAGATGCAGAACTTTATCTGCGGTTTCCAGGGCTACCGGCAAAGTTGCATTAGAGGAAGCTGTGGAGAACGCGTAAAGATAAACGTCGCGGCATTTCAAGAAAAATTGGTAAGGATTTACTTTACCAAACAATTTCAAGAAGAGAGCATAGACTACCAATTGATGGAATACGATGCAGCCGATAACAACCAGGGCAAAATACAGAACGTTTTCCAGGAACCCTGCACCGAGTGCATAGACGGTGTTGAAAATCAAGCTGAAGATGGCGTACGGAGCGAGTTTCATCGCGAAACCAATAACCTTCAAGGAAGTTTCAAATACGGCATTCAAACCTTGGATAATAGGATGATTGAGGTCGGTTACTGTGTAGCTCATAGCATAACCAAAAATCAAGGAGAAGACCATGAGGGAGATGATTTCACCGTTGAAAGCACGAGCTGCGGAATCAACAGGGTTTTGCGTAAAGAGGTCTAAAATGTACTGAACCCAGACTTTGTCGGTTACAGCAGCAGTATTGGCTTGGATTTTGATAACCGAAGCATTCTTGGCAAGCGCGCTGAGATCGGCTGAGACACCGGCACCAGGCTGGAAGAGATTAGTCATGAAGATTGCCAGCAAAACAGCAATAGCGCTTAAGCCTAATGTGTACATCATGGAGAGTTTGGCTACTTTGCCAAGACCTCTGCCACGGCCTAATTCATAAACACCGAGGATAAGTGCTGAAACCAGGAGCGGTACAACGACCATGAAGATCATTCTTAAGAAGATACCAGCAATTAAAGTTAGGACTTGAGTGATAAATTTGAATGATGGGTACTGCGCAATTGGAAAAGTGTAGTAGCAAATCAGGCCTGCGATAATGCCTAAAACGAAACCTAAAAGTATTTTGTGATGTTGTTTCAAGTTCATTTCTTCCCTTCATTTTTTAGTAAAGTGCGAGATACGTTTTGAAGATTATAATTGCTGCTTTGCGATCGTGATAATATTTTCACTTAACCACTTTCAAGTAAAATAGCGTGAATTTTGCGAACAATGATAAAATTTTCTCACGGGCCCCGAATTCTTATAATATCAGAAATTTTTCATTCGTCAATATGACGGGAAATGTATACAAAAAACAAAGAAAAAACATAAGAAAAATGGCTTTGTTATGCGGTTTTTTGACAATCGATGAAATGCGGAAAAGTTAACAATTATTGCAAAACAAAAGGATAAAGTATACAATTCCTGCGAATGGCATTTTAATAATATTTCTTCGTTAGGCATTCTCAAAATCTTACTAAAATACTATAATATAAGAAAAGAACTTTTCGCTTTAAGCAAATAGGGAGGTAAGAATGTTTAATAAACTAAAAAAACAACTTTCAACTATTCACGCACAGAGTAAAGAGGCTTCGGCCGTCTTTAAGTATATTGGCCCTGGGATACTCGTTACAGTTGGCTTTATTGATCCCGGTAATTGGGCAGTCAACCTGGCGGCAGGTGCGGATTATGGCTATAGTCTTTTGTGGGTGGTCACGCTTTCAACTATTATGTTGATTCTTTTGCAGCACAACGCTGCTCATCTTGGCATTGTTACCGGCGAATGCTTGTCAGAGGCTGCCAGCAAATTTCTCAAACCTTGGCTGGCACGTTTTTTGCTTGGTACGGCTATGCTGGCAACGATTGCCACAGCTTTGGCCGAGCTTTTAGGAGCGGCCATTGCGCTCAATATGTTGTTTGAAATACCAATTTTGCCGGGGGCAATTATTACAGGTGTTATTTGCACTTTGATGTTGTGGACTAACGCCTATCGCAGATTAGAAATGTGGATTGCCGGATTTGTTTCAGTGATTGCGTTTTCGTACCTATTCGAACTTTCTCTAGTACAGGTCGACTGGCCGATGGCAGCATTTAATTGGACGGTTCCCAGCTTGCCGGGCGGGTCGATGCTGGTTGTGATGGGTATTTTGGGAGCGGTTATTATGCCGCATAACCTTTTTCTGCATTCGGAAGTTATCCAGAGCCGCCAATGGAATCTGGAAGACCCGGCACTGATCATTAAACAGCTGCGCTATGAATTTCTTGATACTTTGTTTTCGATGAGCATCGGCTGGGCAATCAACAGCGCGATGATTTTATTGGCTGCGGCAACTTTTTTTGCCAATGGTGTTCAAGTCGAAGAATTGCAGCAGGCCAAAGAAATGCTGGTGCCATTGCTTGGACCCAATGCAGCAAATGTTTTTGCGATCGCCCTTTTATTCGCAGGCTTCGCTTCGACAACGACGGCTGGGATGGCAGGAGCTACAATCTTTGCCGGTATTTTTCACGAGCCTTATGATATGAAGGATATCCATTCGCGCATTGGACTGATCATTACTTATATACCGGCCATACTGATACTATTTTTTATTACTGATCCTTTCTTTGGACTTATTTTGTCACAGGCTCTTTTGAGTGTGCAGCTGCCATTCACGATTTTCATGCAGCTATATCTGACTTCATCGAAGCGTGTAATGGGTAAATACGCTAATAAGCCATCCACCAAATATACGTTGATCCTCTTAGGGGTTATCGTTACTTTGCTGAATTTGTTCCTGATTTACGAATTGTAACTGGCTCAAAAAGTCCAAAGAGGGACTAGTCCCCTTTGGACCATTTTTCTTTTGGCAGTTTTTGCTCAAATTAGCGTGCAGGAGAATAGGTTTGGTATAGCGAATCCTGTAGACTATAGCTTATACAGCTAGTGACGCAAGAAATTATTGGAGGCAATTCCCTGGGAGGTTTTTAGATGAAGAAGATATTATTGATATTATCAATGTTAATGGTTTTGATGAGTTTTTCTGTCGCACTGGCTGAGGAACAGCAGGTTGCCAAAGCGCAGCCTTCAGCAGCAGCGTGGTATCACAATAATGTAATTTTTACCAAAGGTCAGATTACGGAAATTAATGAAAACAGTGTAAGAGTTGAAGGTGAAGGCGGCTACAGAGATATCGTCCTGCACATTTCTCCAACTACCCAGATAGTAAATGCGGAGGATGGCTCGCCTGTTGCTTTGGCTTCCTTGCAGAAAGGCAGCAGTTTGGTTGCATATTACGGACCGGGCGTAAGCAAGAGTATGCCGCCGCAAGGCAATGCCTTTGCTTTGGTTGTCGGTACACCGTCTAAGGGCAGTGCTGGTATTTATATGAAAGCAGGCAGCGTGCAGAAACCAGCTGATGAAATGATCAAGGTCATGTCTTCTAATGGCGATAGGGTGATCACTATTACCAATGAAGTATTCCCAAATTTGAATTCCATTAAGGAAGGTTCGGAACTGCTGGTCTGGTACGATATGATGACAATGAGTCTGCCTGGGCAGGCGACAGCGACAAAAGCTGTATTGCTACCTGCAACAATCAAGGTACATCTTGGTGCCGGTGTTATCGTTGCTAACGGCAAAGAACTTGTTTTGGGGCAGGGGGACAGCATCATTAATAACGGCAAGACGGTTTTGCTGCCGCTGCGCATTATTGCAGAAAACTTGGGTTATAGTATTGTGTGGCAGGCTGATGAAAAACAAATAGAGCTAAAAGAAAACAATGACACAGCCGCTGTCCTAAAAATTGGCAGTCACAGCTATCAAAAAGGACAGGAAGTGATTGGTCTTGCCAATGCGCCGGAGCTGGTTCAGGGCAAAACTTTGGTGCC
>CAYLRW010000014.1:11380-27978 GCA_964386405.1 uncultured Acidaminococcales bacterium
AAGTGATTGGTCTTGCCAATGCGCCGGAGCTGGTTCAGGGCAAAACTTTGGTGCCAGTAGAGTTTTTTACCGATGTTCTGAACATGAAGGTATCTGTAAGCAATAGTCCCATTTGATTAAAACGTTAATAACAGCGTTAGCAAAAGATCTTTTTGCAAGGTGCTTTTCCTATTAAGGAGAGGCACCTTTTTTCTGTCTCTATTTAAAAGAAAAATTCATATTAAAAAATAATGATTAAATTTTAAGAACATTGGCAATATACAGAAGGAAGAAGGCATAAAACGTCGAAGATAGTGGTGTTTATATATCGTTGTTGATGCTAACGGGCATTAACACTCTGTGCATTAACTATAACCAGGCAAAAGACAGCATCATTAGCGTAAAAACGGAAAGCAACTGTAATAAATAAAGCAAATTGGTGGTGTGCCATGATTAAGAAGATTGCAGTAATGACATTTGCGGCGACGTTGTTGATGGCTCCGGCGGCTTTCGCTGCAACGGCTAATCCATTCGCGGATGTTCCGAAAGGCCACTGGGCATATGCTTCGCTGGCAAAACTGGAGCAAGGCAGTATTTTGGCAGCAGACAAGGATTTTGACGGAAACAAGATAATTACTCGTTATGAAATGGCGCAATTAGTTGGCGCCGCCCTGGCGAACAAAGACAAGTACAATGCTGACGTCCAACAAAATGTTTTGCCGAAACTTTCTGCCGAGTTTGCGGAAGAATTGAAGAACTTTGGTGTGCGGATTGGCAAATTGGAAGCTGCTGAGGATAATGTTAACTTCACTGCGCAGATAAGGTGGCATTACGTCGACAACTATAGAAGCAAGCACGATAGCAGCGATGACCATCAATTGCGTTCACGTATTTACATTAACGGCAAAGTCAACGAAACCTGGGACTATCACGCGATGCTGGAAAATAAACAGGATTTGCATACCAATGCGGAAGAGGGCAAAACTGGCTTTGAGCGTGCATATGTGACGGGGCGCTTGGGTGGTGCAAAAGTTACCGGTGGCGTCTTTGGCAATCTGCTGGCAGAGGGTAATATTTATGATACAAGTTTTGATGGCATCAAGCTGGATTTTGGTGATGTCATAAAATACAGCCTTCTCTATGGTAATGCTGATATTGAAAGAGATAATAAGCTGTTTGCGGCGACGGCTTCTTACAAAGATTATGATTATGATGCCGCAGTTGGCTATCATCACATTAAGTATGATGTCGGCAATCCTGCTGCTAACACAATTTGGAGTGCCGGCGGCAATTATGATTTTGGCAATTATTCTTTCGGTGCCATGTATCTGCGGGCAAGTGAACAAGATGCCAAAGGTGACCGCGACGGCTATGTTCTGACGCTGACCCATGGCAGGCTGAAGGAATGGCGGGCACACACTTATGAAATTTACGCCAAATATTATGACCAGTCTGTACATACTTATTTAGCGCACACGATGAATGGTCTGGCCGGGTACATGGATGGCTTCAAGGGTTACAGCATAGGTGCTCAATATGCAGTAGCCAAAAATATCGTATTTGGTTTAGAGTATTATGACCTGAAAGATAAGATAACGGATGAAAAGAACAGGACAATCTGGACTCAGTTTATCTTTGATTTCAGTGCTGATTAAGAGGCGATAGATGTGAAACTTTATGAAAAATTAATCAACAGAGAAGCTAACCTGGCGGTAGTAGGTCTCGGTTATGTAGGCTTGCCGATAGCAGTTGCTTTCGCAGAAAAAGTAAATACTATGGGTTTCGACATCAATGAGGAAAAAATAGCTGATTACCAAAACGGCATTGACCCTACTCAGGAAGTCGGCGATGAGAAGATCAAAAATACAAAGCTGCGGTTTACAACTACAGAAGCTGATTTGCAGCAAGCGAGCTTCATTATTGTTGCAGTGCCGACGCCTGTTAATGGTGACGAAACACCTGACTTGAATCCGGTCGTGGGTGCCAGCAAGATCGTTGGCAGAAATCTCAGCAAAGGCAGCATCGTCGTTTTTGAGTCGACTGTCTATCCGGGGGTTACGGAAGATATTTGCATACCGATTTTGGAAAAAGAGTCAGGACTGCGCTGTGGTGAGGACTTTAAAATCGGTTATTCGCCGGAAAGAATCAATCCGGGGGATAAGGTGCACAGACTGGAAAATATTACGAAAATTGTTTCCGGTATGGATGCGGAGACACTGGAAGAAATTGCGGCAGTCTATGAGCTGATTATTGAAGCCGGAGTTTATAAAGCGGAAAGCATTAAAGTCGCCGAAGCAGCGAAACTGGTGGAAAACTCTCAGCGTGATATCAATATAGCCTTCATGAATGAATTTGCGATAGTCTGTGAATTGATGGGCATTAATACGAAAAGTGTTATTGATGCCATGAATACCAAGTGGAATGCGCTTGGCTTCTATCCGGGCCTGGTAGGTGGGCACTGTATTGGTATTGATCCTTACTATTTCATCTACAAAGCTAAAATGCTCGGGTATCATTCTCAAATCATTGCTGCGGGCAGAAAGATCAACAATAGCATGGGCAGTTTTGTCGCTGACGCGGTCATCAAGAGTTTGATTCAGGCCGACCAGAATGTCCGGCATGCGAAAATCTATGTATTTGGCATAACCTTCAAGGAAGATTGTCCTGATATCCGCAATTCCAGGGCCTTTGATGTTTTGAAAAGACTGGCGGAGTATGGCATTCAGACAAAGGTTGTTGATCCGGTAGCGGATAAGAAGGAAGAAAAGCGTGAATTTGGCATTGACTTGGTCGACATGGAAGAAGTTCACGAAGCTGACTGCCTGATTTTTTTGGTCGCGCATAAACAATTCAAGGATTTGCAGCCGGCAGAAATCGATGCTTTGTATAATCAACAATTAGCGAATAATCAAAGGGTAATTATCGATGTGAAGAGTATTTTTGAAGCAAATACTTTTAAGAATAAGGGATACATCTATTGGAATTTATAGTTGAGGAGGGTTGCGGCAGATGACGAGCAAGAGAACTCTGATATATTTGGCGGTAGGAATAGCGGTTTTGGCAATTCTTGCTGCAGTTTTCAGCTATTTATTTTCCACCAGTCCCTTAGGCACAGGGAGGGACAGCAAAATTAATTTGCCGTCTATTTATAACGCTGAGGCTGAAATCAAGGAAGCAAAAGCAAACTTGCGCAGCAAACAGGGAAAAGCAGAACTGATAACGAGTATGAATCCTGCAGCTGGCGGTATTGCCATAACTTTTGATGGACTTGCGGATACTGCGACTAGCAGGCAGGTTCTGGATTTGCTGCAAAAGTACGATGTTAAAGCGGTTTTTTTTGTTGAAGGGATGCGGGCTGCTGATGAACCGGCATTGATCGGTGAGATTGTTAAGGCTGGGCATCGGGTTGAAAGCTATTCGCTCTCCGGACGTCAAGCTTTAGATAAAGTGCCGCAGGAGGAACTGATCCAGGATCTGTGTACCGCACAAAAAATCATCAAGGTGACCAGTAGTTCTTCACCGGTCTTGCTGAAGACAGTGGAAACTAACTACACTGATAGTTTCATGGAGACTGCCAAGGCTTGCGGCCTGGCCGCTGTTGTGAAAACAGACAGATTGCTGAAGGGAAAGAGTTTTGCAAGTTACGATGCGGCTGTTGGCTATGTCAGAAATCTGAAGAAAGGCAGCATTGTTTCTTTCCAATTGGAGCGCCCTCAAGGTGAAAAACCGTTAGCGGCAAAATTGGAGGAACAGCAGCCTGCTAAGGATAAGCAGCCGGGCTTGAAAGAATTGCATAAAGATAATGCTAAGGATAGCGAGCAGCCTGAGATTATCAAAACTGTCGAAATGTTTTTAAAAGCTTGCAAGAACGAGCAAATACAGACTGTTTTGCTTACATCAGGCAAACAGCCGCTGGCGGCGGGTAAATCCTGGCACGAGCATTTATTGGCTGAACTTACCGTATTAAAAGAGTCAGTTTCGCAGCTTATTGGCTGCCGAACAGCGTATGCAGCACCAAGCCAGACAGAGCTGGAAGCTTTGCGTGCACAGAATAAGGGCAGACTGGCGCAGGAAATTAAAAGCATTCATACAACAGAAAAGGCCTTAAACTATAGTTTTGCAGGTGTTGCTAATGAAACTGCGCTTGATGCTGTTTTGCAAACCTTGGACAGCCTGCACGCTAAGGCAACTTTCTTTGTTACTGAAAAGGATATCAAGAAATATCCCGGAGCAATCAGTAAAATTATCAATTCGGGCAATGAGATCGGCATTGGTATCGGCCTGGATGCAGGTGACAATTTCTATACGGAAGCTGCCGAAATTTTGCGCTGTGATGAATTGCTGCAGGCTAAATTCGGTATCACTACCGACATCGTTAAACAGCTATGGGGCGCGGTACCTGATGAAACAATGGAAGCAGCTGCCGCAACAAACAAATATCTGGTCGGGCAGGTTTATACGATCGCTAAAAAGCAGCAAAAGGATTACACCTCTGCACAAGCAATCAGGGAAGAGCTTTTCCCGAAAGGCATCACTTCTTTTGGCATCGGCCAGCAAATATTCTTCCGCCTGGACTTGTATACTGACCCTTTGATGTGCAGTAAGCTGCTGGAAGAATTCCAAAAGACTATGATAGATAATATTGCCTATACTACATTAAATGACAGTCCGGCCATCAATCCGCAGAATGACTCCAGCTATAGTTTAAAGACTGTCGGTGAGTTATTGCATAATACTCAGTATACCTATGAGTATCCAGTGGCGGAGCAAAAAGTGCCGGAGTATTTAAGAAGTGATTTCCGAAAACTGCATGTTGATAAGAATAACTTCATCCAAATGGTCAATAGCCGCTATATAGGGACTGGCTGGGTCAATGATGTGCACAAGGCGCTTGGATTTTCCAGACAGGAAATGAAACGGTTGGATACCAGCGGTGTTATTCATACTAATGATAATGTGGTATTTTTTACGTTTGATGATTGGGGCGGCGATGCGCCTATCAATAATATTTTGTATGTCTTAAAAAAGCATAATGTACCCGGGACCTTTTTCATCAGGACCAATAAGGTGCAAAATCATCCGAACCTTCTGCGTGCAATCGCGGTCAGCGGTCACGAAATTGGTTCGCATACAGATCAGCATCAACTGATGGCCATGTATGACAAGAATACTAAAAAGTATGTACCAACACAAACACGGGAAGAATATATGAAGGATTTACAGACTTGCTACGGCAAACTGGTCAGTATCGTTGGTGATGTGCAGATTGACGGACACTATGCTTTGACGAGATATTTCCGGCCACCTGCCTTAGCCGTCAGCAAAATGGGCCTGGAATGTGTTTTTGCCAATGGTTATGAGTATGTTGTTTCTGGCTACAGCCCGGGAGATTATCAGGCAAACGGCGCTATGGAAGTTCGTCACGCAATTGAGGAAGATCTTTATCTGGATGATGGCACAGTCAACAAGGGCGCAATTTTTGTGCTGCATATGGGTGACAAGAATGGCAAACTGACGGCAGAGGCTCTTGATGTTTTGCTTACAAAGAATGAACAGAAAAGTGATACTGACCCCAGCAAGTTTAAGGCTGGCAGATTATCAGACTATCTGCGCGATGGTTATGATCAGGGAAATCCCAAAAAGAGCCTGAGACTGGAAGCGGCAAGAAAACTGGCACAGCAAAATAGATAAGCGCGGCAGGTAAATTATGAAAAAAATTTTTATTAAGGAAAAAATTAAAGATGTTTTGTTCGCTATTAAGCCGGATCGCCGATTGTTGTCAAAAGTGCCGGATGCAGATGGGCTGCGCGCGAATAAGGAAAGACGCGGCTTTGAGAGAACTGCCGGTGCTTATGACATCAAGACGCTGATGGATCAGGATCATAGCGGAACACGCTATTTAGTTGACTATGATGTAGCTGTTGAGGTATGTGGTGCAGACAGGCAGAAAAAACATTTTCGGGCGGTCGGCAGGGATATATCATCGACAGGGATGCTGCTTGAGCTTACAGCAAATGAGGCTGAGGCACTTGAAAAGGCCAGAAACATTGAACTTTCCTTTGAAATTGCTGCGGGGACGATGCCGGAAGGCTATGAAATGTCTGTGCGGATAGGGGCAGAAGTTGTCAGGCAGCAGCTTAGTGCTGATGGTAAGATACTATGCGGTGTACATTTCAAGGAAACTTTGGCTCAGTACGCCAGCAAAAAGAAAGGCCGCTACATCTCGATAGTATCTTTTGCACTGTTGCTGTTGATTGCTGCCTTTATCATCCTGATGCGCAGTGAAAGCGTGATTTATTTTAAATTCAATAAGGGTTTATATACGTATAGCATTATAACTGCTGCTTTTTTGCTGACGCGTTATCTTTTTGGTGCTCTCTATAAGACGGTGCCGATACGCGAAGATTTTACGCCCGGCGTTTCTATCATTATTCCGTGTTTTAACGAAGAGGAATGGATCAACAGGACTATTCTCAGCTGTATCAATCAATCCTATCCCTCAGAAAAGCTGGAAGTTATTATTGTCGATGATGGTTCAACAGATAAATCTGTAGAAAAAATCAAGGAAACAATTGACAGTGTGGCTGCTATTGTCGGCGATAGTGTCCGCCAGCGTTTGTTCTATTTGGTGCAAGCCAAGAATGGCGGCAAAAGGGAAGCCTTGATCCGGGGAGCCGTGGCTGCCAGACATGAATTGGTGGTCTTTGTTGACTCAGACAGTTTCGTTGATCCTTTCGCTATCTATAATCTCGTGCAGCCATTTCAGGATGAAAATATGGGCGGTGTTTCCGGCAGAACTGACGTTGCCAATACCTATACCAATGTTTTGACCAAGATGCAGGCAGTCCGTTATTATATCGCCTTTCGCATCATGAAGGCGGCAGAAGGATATTTTGATGCGGTGACTTGTTTGTCAGGGCCGCTTTCCTGTTATCGTAAGGAACTTGTCTTGCAGCACAAAGAGGCCTGGCTGAATCAGAAATTTCTGGGCCAGAAGGCAACCTTTGGCGATGACCGCAGTCTGACCAATTTTATTCTGCGCGAACACAGGACAGGTTATCAGGATACAGCTGTGTGTTCGACAATTGTCCCTAATTCTTACAGCATGTTTCTCAAACAGCAGATGCGTTGGAAACGTTCCTGGCTGCGGGAATCCTTGATTGCTGCCAGGTTTATGTGGAAAAAGGAACCTTTTATGGCGCTTTCGTTTTATATGGGCCTTCTGGTACCTGTGGCAGCACCGATTGTCGTCTTGTACAATTTTGTTTACGTGCCGGCAGTCTATCGCGTTTTCCCGACGACTTTCCTGGTGGGTTTGCTGATGATGGCACTGATGATGAGCATGGCGCAGCTGTTTTTGCGCAAGAGTACTACCTGGATTTTTGGCCTGTGGTTCTGTCTTTATTACGAAGCGGTCTTACTTTGGCAGATGCCGATTGCCTGGTTTACTTTCTGGAAATCAGAGTGGGGCACGAGGATGACCCCTGCTGACAGCGCAGCACAAGAAAAGAAGAAAAGTGGGAAATGACAGCTATGATGAGCGCAGATAAAGAATACACAGCAAAAAAGAATAGCAAAAAGCAAAGGCGTGTTATCCTGCAGCTGGGAATATTGGCTGTCGTTGCTGCCATCTTTTATTTTGCTTTGTTTACTGCCGGTAAATACAAACCTTATGAACCGTCAGCAATTAATATGGCACAGGATAAGGGCTTTATTGCTTTGTCCTATTTTGGCGTTGACCGTGTCGGTTTGCAGCCGCTGATCAGTGAAGAACGCTTGGGAGAGCACCTAGCGGCACTCCGTCAACAGGGTTATGTCACGATCACGCAAAAAGATATTATTGATTTTTACGTCAATGGCAAGCCTTTGCCTGCCAGGGCCTTATTCCTGATGTTTGAAGATGGGCGTCGTGATACGGCTATTTTCTCTACCGCCCAAATTGAGAAGTACAATTATAAAGCTACAATGGCTACTTATCCGGAAAACTTTGCTAAACGTGATACCAAGTTTTTAAAACCGCGGGAGCTAAAAGGTCTGCTTGATACAAGCTTTTGGGAGCTTGGGACCAATGGTTACCGGCTTTCCTTCATCAATGTCTTTGACCGCTACGATAATTATCTCGGCGAATTGACGCCGCTCGAATATGCCATGATTTCGCCTTATCTAGGCCGCCGCTACAATCATTATCTGATGGATTATATCCGCGATGAATATGGTGTGCCAAAAGAATCCTACGAAATGATGAAAGGCCGTATTGACTACGATTACCTGAAACTGCGCGATGATTATCGGGAAGGTATAGGCTCTGTGCCGCAGCTATATGTCCTGATGCATGCGAATACCGGCAGTTTTGGCAACAATGACAGGGTTAGCGCACTTAATGAAAAATGGATTAAAGAGCTTTTCAGCATGAACTTCAACCGTGAAGGGTATGCTCTGAATGACCGCAAAAGCAGCATTTATGATTTAACGCGGATGCAGCCTCAGGCCTATTGGTATCCCAATCATTTATTGATGCGCATCAAATATGATATTAATGAAGATATTGTTTTTAATCACGGTGATGAAACGCATTATGCTCTTTGGCATGAGCAAGAGGGGGCTGCCGAGTTTCAACCGGAAAAAATCATCCTGACCTCCTTGCCGGAAAAACGCGGACTGATGCAGCTGAAAAATAGTGAGGAATACAAGAACTTAGCTCTTTCGGTGTTGCTGACAGGTAATAAGCTGGGGTCACAAAAAATCTATCTGCGTGCTGACCAGAAGCTGAACAGGTTTATTTCCGTAAGTGTCACCAATAATGTACTATATGTAAGTGAAAACAACGGCAGCGGCGCCAAGGAGCTGCTGGCGCTTGATCTTGACCGTTTCGACGGCAAGGAACGGCTGTCAGTAGCTGAAGATAAGCAAAAAGCCGAAGTGCGTGAACTGGAAGCTTTTGCCAAATATGCGGATTCAACAGAAATGGCCAAACGGTATTTTGATCAAAGCAAAGAAAAGCAGTCTGAAGCGGCCGCAACCATTGACCAGGGTGCAAAGGAATACAATCCGACCATCAGTGTGCATGAAAGAGGCAAAAGGCTAGTTAATATTGAACTTAACGGCAGCAATATACAGGTTCTTATAGATGGGCGCGAGGCCTTTAGCGGAACCGTTGAGAATTCCGGGGCCGGCAGCGTTGCACTCGAAAGTGCTTGGGGAGGCTATGGCTGGAGTCAAAGAAATCTAGCCGATGATGTTTATGATGGTGTCTTTGAAAATCTTGTAATTAAAGATATTCCTGCTGAGGGTGCGGGCACAATATTATATAGTGATCAATTAAGCGGGTTTGAAGCCTTCAAATATCAGGTGAAAAAAACCTGGGACTACGTTATCAACTGGTTTATAGTGCATTTATAGAAGTGAGAGGTATGGCAGCGTGAATAAGTTGGTACGCAAGAGTATAAAAATCATTCTGATGTCTTTGCTATTATTCCTGCTTGCCGGCTGCTATAACGGCAAGCAGGCCAATGTAAAGGCCGCCGGACAAACTAAGAATCAGCTTTCTGTCTGGACTGTTTATTGGGATGCGGAAGCAGGCGGCAAAGAGTTCAAGCGTTTTGAAAAACGTTTGGATGAGGTTTGTTATTTTGGGGCCTATTTTGCAGAAGACGGCAAGCTTTTTCTGCCGGATGAGCTTGCTTTTAATCAGCGAGCAGGGAAAAAGAAGAAACAGCTGGTTGAGTATCTCACAATCGTGAATGACAGGATGCTTGCTGATGGCAGCAAGGAATACAAAAAAACAGAATTTCTGCACAGTCTTCTGAATGATCAGGAAAAGCGCAGACAACATATTGAAGAAATCATTGCTTTGACGAAAAAAGAACATTTTGACGGCGTAGAGATTGACTATGAAAAGATTTGGAAAGATTGCGAAACAAAGGACTCTTTTATTCCTTTCATCAAGGAACTCTATGCTGCGGCTACAGCTCATAATTTAAAACTGCGGGTAGTTTTAGAGCCGGGTACGCCTTTTAAAGATATTGAGCTGCCGGCAGGACCGAAATATGTCGTGATGCTGTATAATCTCTATGGCCTGCACAGTGGACCTGGTCCCAAAGCTGACGGCGATTTTATCAAGAAAGTTTTGGGCAGGATGGTGAATGTGCCTGAACCAAAGGCTGTTGCTTTTGCCACCGGCGGCTGCCTGTGGAGCAGTGATGGAGATAAGAAGTTTCTTACCGAAGAGGAAGCAAAGCAATTGCTTCTGCTGCATAAAGCTGACGCTCAACGAGATGCTGCCAGCAAGGCGGTGACATTTAGGTATCGCGAAGGAACCACAGCATATGAAGTTTGGTATGCGGATGCGGCGACTCTTAATTATTGGATCAGCTTAGCTGAAGAAGCGGGCATTCGCGATATTGCTATTTGGCGCTTAGGCAGCAACGAAACACTGAATAAGATCAAGAGGCTTGATTGAAGATAACAAAAAAAGGACCAGCGGATAACCGCTGGTCCTTTGTGATATTTTGCAATGCTTTTAAGTTAGAAATTATCGGGGCTGAAGTGCCAGCCAACGCGTCTCATTAATTTGTCTGCACCTTTGCGGCAGGCAGACAGTTGGTCTTTGGCACTGCCGTCAGCAAATATGTGGCTAGCATAGAGCAGGCTGCCATCGGTAACATTGTAATACTTCAAATCAACGCCCAGCATAGCCCGATAAGCGGCTTTGAAGAAAACACGGTCATATTGCAGTTCATCAAGATTAAAATTCATAAAACAGAGATAATCCAGATTTTGTTCCTTCGCAAATTTCAGCAGAACGTCATCCGTGAGCTGATTATTATTTTGAATACCATTCCTGTCAAGAAAGGTTTCAAAATCTGCCTCCAGCTCAGTGAAGGAAACATAGTCATACTTATCGTCAAAGATTGAAGTTGTCTTATCTTCAATAATCCAGCTGATTTCATTGTCATTCAGCAGATTGTCATCATCAACACGGATAATACCAATTCTTGGGCCGGCATCCTGTGCGAAGCAGGCAATTGGCAAAATAAAAAGCAAACAGAGTAGAAGGGTAAATACTTTTTTCATCAAAACACTTCCTTGGTTAGTTTCTGCCACATTTAAGACAGTATTAAAAAGTTTAATTATTTTTTTATCGTACGTTATAAATTATAAACTAAATTCAGCAAAAAACAATGAAGAGATTGTTACTTTTATTTTGCAGGGTAGAATTTGTATGGTAAAATGTGCTTACCGAATAGGTCTTGCTTTGCCGCTTTCTTCCTTCTGCTTTTTTGCGGATCAAGATTTTTAAATTACTTTTGCGCCTGGAGGGGGTTGTTAAATGGAATACTTTTACCGTGTGCTTACACAATTGGAAATATTTTCTGTCATGATTCTTTTGGGAGTTTTCGCTGTGCACACCAAAGCTATCAATGAAAAATCGCTGAGCGATTTGTCGAAGCTGATCATGCGGTTGATTCTACCTGTGATGATTTTCCATAAATCGATCAACGGTGCTACCAAAGCTGATATGATGTCATCTTTTGCGGAGGTTGTTCTGGCATCTTTTTTTATGTTTATTGTGCTTTTTGCCGTTGGGTGGCTTTTAAAGAAGGCTTTTTGCTTGCAAGGTAATTACGGACGGGTTTATCAAGCAGCTACAATGTTCGGTAATGTTGGTTTTATCGGCATTCCTTTGATTCTGGGGATTTTGCCGGAAAGAGGGATGCTCTATATGGCTATCTTCTTCATCGTGGATCAGATAGTGCTGTGGAGCCTTGGTTTCTATATGACGCTGCCGGAAGACCAACTAAAGCATGCTTCATTAAAGTCGAATCTAAAAAACATTATAAGCCCTGCTATGGTTGGTATTTTCTTGGCGATAAGCTTCATTGCGCTGGAATGGAAACTTCCTGTCACTTTGAATAAAGCGCTTGGCGCGGTAGGTGATGCGACAACACCACTGTCCCTGATCTATATTGGTGCCAGCTTTTGCTTCTGTGATGTACGACAATTTGCTGCAAGGTTGGAATACTATGCAATCGTTGTCGGCAAGATGATTATTGCGCCGATAGTTATTTTCCTGGTTTTGCGGGCACTGCAGGTTCAGGAAGAAATAATTACCGTCATCACTACTCTTGCCGGCGTTCCGAGTATGGCCGCCATTGCCATGTTTGCAAGAACTAACGGCTCGGATGAAAATTGCGCGATTGGCGCTATTCTGATTACCACCATTTTCAGTTTGTTTACTTTGCCGCTCGTTGCTTATATTACAGGCAGCCTGCTATAAATTGTTTGGAGAAAAAAAGAGGTTCCACTTTTAAAGTGGAACCTCTTTTGCTTTGTCTGAGTTTAACCAAGAATTTTTTTAACTGCTGTTTTAAAAATGGTTACGCCTGTTTCCAAGGCATCGGTATCAAAATGCATGTCAGGATGGTGGAGGCCTGGAGTTGCGTTAACGCCAAGTCCAAAGAAGCCAGCTTTAATTGATGGCTTGTGGCGGGTATAGAAGAAGAAGTCTTCACCACCGGCAGTTTTGAAAGGTGCAAGTAAAGCGTCTTTGCCCATCACATCAGTAATTGTTTCAGCAAGCAGGTTGGTCATATCCTCATCAAGTTCTGCCGCTGGCAGTTCTTTGATGAATTTTATTTCAGCGGTAGCGCCTACTGTAGAAACGCCGCCTTCAATTGCTTTGACAATTTTTTCCTGCAAGAGGGCCATTACATCATTTTCAGCCGCACGAATATCCCAGTTAACATGTGCTTCGGCTGGAATGGCATTGGTTACGCCGGAATCGCAGATGAAGCGTGTTGGTTTGGCACTGTAGGAAAAGTTGGGGTTAAGATGAATAGCATTAACGGCATTGATTGCGGCAGCAGCGGCATCAATAGCATTGATACCAAGATGCGGACGTGCACCGTGAGCCGGTTTGCCATGAATGATGACGTCAACGGTACCGGATGCAGAATACCACATTGCCGGGATGGCAAAACCTTTTCTGCATTCTTCTTCAGGGCGGATATGTGAGCCGATGATCATATCAACATCGTCGATAGCGCCGCCTTTAATCATCGTTAAAGCACCGGCAGCAATTTCTTCGGCTGGTTGGAAAAGAATTTTCAAACGGCCCTTGGTGACGATTTTCTCACGAATAATTTCTTCGGCAGCGGCAAGCACCATGGAGGAGTGGGCATCGTGTCCGCAGGTATGACGTGCGCAAGGTACACCGTCGATTACATGGCCGAGTGCATCCATATCGGCACGCAAAGCTAATGTAGGGCCTTCTACGCCGGTATCATAAATGCCGATCACACCCGTAGCACCGCCGACATTTCTTGTGACTTTAAAACCTGCATTTTCCAGTTGTTCGGCAAGGTAGGCTGAAGTTTTTACTTCCTCCAGACCAACCTCTGGAATTGTGTGTAAATATCCATAATGCTTGAGAACGTTTGACAAAATTATCACCTCATTATAGTACGGACTGTTTAAGTGCTGAAAAATAAGACATTAACAGTCTCACAAAGTAATTGTATACAATTAGAAAAGATTTTTCAAGAAAGGTTACAGTATTTTGCAAAGAGAGTATCTCTGAAAAAAATAAAAAAATTATCAAAGTTGACATGCTAAATGGCAAAATCGTATAATTGTGAATGTGTTATATCCTGATTAGACTAATATAATAAAGGAGGATGTTTTATGGAGCAGGAAAAAAATCAAAGTAAAGTTGGCGTAGGCGCTTACATAGCTTTGGCAGTTGCAATCTTATTTTTCTCAGGTCTCTTCATGAAAGTTGAAGGCATGAAATGGTTAAGTGCATTCGATTTTACAACTTTGGGCGGAACTTTCGGTACGATGAAAGATCCAGCTAAAAATACTTTTATCGGTGCTGGCGGTGTCAGTGCGAAGGCTGGTTTCCTTTTTGCTTTATCCCTGGCGCCAACAGTTATGTTAGCTCTTGGCTGTCTGGAAGTACTTACTCATTACGGCGCAATTCGCGCTGCTCACAAATTATTGACTCCGCTGTTGCATCCGCTGCTTAGCTTGCCTGGCAAAACAGGTCTTGCGCTGATTACGGACTTGCAAAGCACTGATGCTGGTGCCGCTTTGACTAAGGAGTTATATGACGAAGGTGAAATTACCAGAAAAGAATTGACGATCATGGGTGCCTGGCAGTATTCCGGTGCTGGTCTGATCAACAATTATTTCGCAATCGGTTCTGCGCTGTTCTCTGTTTTAAAACTGCCGATCATTCTGCCTCTTTTGTTGATGTTCGGTTTGAAATTTGCCGGCGGTATGTTTGTACGTTTTGTACTGAATACGGTCTATAAGGAGGATTTCAAAGATGAGCAATAATACCAATAAAACCAACAATAATCCTTTTGATATTTTTGTTATCGGTGCGCGCAAAGGTTTTACCGTTGCTACGCAAAATCTTCTGCCAAACGTGCTGATGGCTTACACCCTTTCTGAAATTCTCAACCTTTTGGGCGTAATGAAAATAATCGGTGCGATTTTCGGGCCGGCTATGGGTCTCTTCGGATTGCCTGGTGAAGCAGTAACTGTTTTGCTGACTGCCTGGCTTTCTTCGTCTGCCGGTACCGGTATTGCCGTAAGCTTACTAAGCAATGGCACGATCAACGGTACACATGCAACTATTTTGATTCCAGCTATTTTCCTCCTGGGTTCCCAGATTCAATACATGGGCCGTCTGCTCGGTGTTGCCGATGTTCCTAAGAAATATTGGCCGCTCTTGATGCTGACCAGCATTCTGAATGCTTGCATCGCCATGGTCATCATGAATATCTTAGTTTAATAATTTATATTATTTAGCCTGAAACGCAAGGATATTTTATCCTTGCGTTTTTTTTTATTGCTAAATTTTTGGCGTGTTAGCCATGACAGCAAATTTCAGCAGGAGAATCAAGGTGCTATGTCGAAATTAATAACTATTATTTGTTATGGACGTAAAAGCAGGAGGACTGGTTGAGGCATGAAGCGATATGACGTTATCATCATCGGCACAGGCGCAGCGAACATTGCACTGGATGCGGCGTTAAAGCAAGGCCTGCAATGTGCTGTCATAGAGAAGGGCAAATTCGGCGGCACCTGCCTGACGCGTGGCTGCATACCGACAAAGGTACTGGCTACGGCAGCTGACTATATACGCGAAATCCAGGATTTGCCAAAAATCGGCATCGAAGTTGAACCGGCCAAAATGAACTGGGACATCATATCCCGCCGGGTGTGGGAGAAGATTGACGAGCATAAGGCGGTTCTACGCCATTATCAAAAATATGACAACCTTGCTATTTATCAGGGCAGCGGCTTTTTTACCGGTGAAAAAACTTTGCAGGTCAAGCTGCACGATGGTACTCTTTCGGAAGCAATGACGGCAGAGAAAATCATAATTGATGTCGGTGCGCATACAAACCTGCCGGAAGTCCCAGGACGGGAAGAGACGGGCTATATTTGTTCGGAAACCCTCTTTGGCGATAAATACCCGCAGCAGCCGTATAAGAGCTTGATTATTGTCGGCGGTGGCCCGATTGGGTGCGAATTTTCCCATATTTTTGCGGCTGCCGGGACAACGGTTACAATTGTTCAGCATAACAACAGACTGCTTCCCAAAGCAGATGAAGATATTTCGGAGCAAATTCGTCAAAATATGGAAGCCTTTGGCATAAAAGTTTATTTAAATGCCAATCTTCTGGAAGCCAAAAAAGCAGATGAGCAAAAAATATTGCTGTTCGAAGATCGGGAAACAGGCAAAATAATGGAAATTGCTGCGGAAGAAATAATGTACGCTACCGGTATCAAACCTGTCAGCAAAGACCTGCAGGTTGCAAATACTTCTTTGGCAACTGATGAAGTCGGTTGGATCAAAACCAATGAGTTTTTGGAAACCAGTGTCAGCGGTATTTGGGCAATCGGTGATATCAATGGACAGCCTGCTTTCAGGCATAAGGCGAATTATGAAGCTGATATTCTCGCACATAACTTATTCGGTGGCAATGAACCGGACAAGTGGCGTTGGGCACGCTACGATGTCGTACCTGCCGTTACTTTTACCTATCCGCAGGTAGCACAGGTAGGCCTGACGGAAGCAGAAGCCCGGGAAAAGGGTTATGCAGTGAAAATCGGTAAGCAATTTTATCACAATACTGCTAAAGGGTACGCGCTTGGTTTTACCTCTGGTGATGGGATGGACGGCTTTGTGAAGCTGATCGTGGACGGAGCGACGAATAATATTCTGGGCGTTCATGTTATCGGTGCACAGGCTTCGCTTTTGATTCAGCCTTTCATCAATATGCTGAATCTGGGGACGGTTACTCTTAAGCCCATCAACGAAGCAATCGGGTCGGAAACCGTGCAAGAACTGCGGAAATCAGGCTTAACCAGAACGCTTGATCCTCACTCGGTGATCAGCGTGGGCGAAACGATGACACCTCATCCTTCTTTGGCAGAAGTCATCATGTGGACGCAGTATTATTTCGAAGGTAAGTGAAAAATTCACAAAAAGATAACAAGCCCTTTTTTTGAAAGAATCGGCTCTGCAACCGTTTCTGATATAATGAACATGTAAGCTAAATTAAAGGAGAGTGATTTTATGAACAAGAAAATGCAAGCGGCAA
>CAYLRW010000015.1:0-27338 GCA_964386405.1 uncultured Acidaminococcales bacterium
TAATACAAAATTCAATAAATGCAGACCCCAGAATATGCCCTGCGTTCCTGAAGGTAAAATCTATACCATTATAAAGTTCAATTTTTTCGTTATAAATATGTGGTACAAAGTGCTTAAGAGCCGCCTCAGCTTCATCAACGGTATACAAAGGCTTTACTTCAGGTTTACCGGCACGCATACCCTTACGATTAGCTCTTTCTGCCTCAGATTCCTGAATATGCGCACTATCCGGCAGAAGAATTTCACATAATTCTTCTGTTACACGGGTGGAATGAATTTGTCCCTTAAAACCTTGCTTTACTAATTTTGGGAGCAAACCACTGTGGTCGATATGAGCGTGAGTTAAAACTACAGCGTCAATAAGTTTGGGATCAAATGCAAATTCTCTTTCATTAAATGTCTTAATAAGTTTAGAACCTTGATACATACCACAGTCGATTAAAATTCTTTTGTAGTTAGCTTCAAGCAGATAACAGGAGCCTGTGACCATCCTGGCTGCTCCTAAGAAGGTTATTTTCATTGTTAAATCCCTCCCCATATGTTCATTAAACTAATACAAGAGATATTCAACAACAGTAAACCATTTCCCTGCAAAGGTGATCATTTGCTGGTTGCAAATCGTTCAATTCTTATCAAAGCAGAAAATCATAACTTTAAAAAGAAAAAGCCATGATAAAAATATCATGGCTAAAATCTATTATTCTCCTAATACCCTGACTTCAGGTTCTAACTGAACACCGGCGTATTCATAAACCTTTTTTTGTACATCGCTGATCAGCTTCAAAACATCTGCAGCAGTAGCATTGCCGACATTGACAACAAAACCGGCATGTTTGGTAGAAACTTGTGCTCCTCCCACAGTATATCCCTTAAGTCCTGCTTCCTCGATCAAAGTCCCTGCATAATGGCCGGGTGGGCGCCGAAACATGCTGCCCGCGTTAGGTACATCAAGTGGCTGCTTGGTCGTTCTTCTGCTTGTAAAATCATCCATTTTTGCATGTATTTCCTCAACATTACCTTTGGCAAGCTGCATTTCAACACTAATCACAATCGAACCATTATCTTGTATTGAACTATGTCTGTAACAAAAATCCAACTCTTCTCTGCTTAAGTCCTTGATTTCACTATTAACTGTCAGCACAGTAACCTTGGTTACAACTTTTGACATCTCACCGTCATAGGCCCCGGCGTTCATAAAAACGGCTCCGCCTATACTGCCAGGAATACCAACGGCAAACTCAAGTCCTGTAAGTGAGCAAGCCGCAGCTTTATTCGCAACAGCCGCCAACGAAACTCCAGCCTCAGCAATGATTTTATCTTCTTGGCATTTAATATTCTTAATTGTATTGCCAATCTTTACAACTAAACCGCGGATTCCTTGGTCTTTTACCAGAAGATTAGATCCGTTGCCGATGACCGTCAATGGTATCTTTTCCTGTCTGGCCTTGACAACAACCGCCTCTAACTGATGTATATCAGTCGGTAAAACCAATATATCGGCAGGTCCGCCTATTCTAAATGATGTATGGGCCTGCATTGGTTCATTTTCCCGAAAACTATCAGGCATCTTTTCTTTTAACCAGGCTTTGAATTCGTTCAGTGTCATTTTACTCCCCGACAACTTCTTTGACAACGTCGCTAATAGTTTTGGAAATATCATTAATCATAAGCTGAAAACGAATATATGCCTGCACATAATCATTGGCTGCACTATTCAAGCTAAGTACTTCATATAACTTTTGCACTTTTTCCATTTTATCCTTATCAGGAGTTTTGCCAGAAAACTGCTCTATTTCCAATTCCTGTTTCTGTTGCATAAAATCTTTAACCATAGATTCTGCCGAAGCATCCGCAGAAAGTTTCTTTTTAGCTTCTGCGAGTCTTTTATATTCCTGACTTTCACGCATTGCTCTGCCTAAATCATTTGCTGCATCATATACATTCATTATCTAATCACCTCAAAAAAATATTTCTATCACGGCTCATTTTAGCATATTTCTGCTTCTTTATAAAGTGTCTTCCTTTCAAGGCAAAGCGCTAAAAGGAACATCTAATAGTTGATAAGAATTTTTGCTGTCAAAATCAAAATGCCACCATTCCATATCTGAGCAGTTAAAACCTTCGATTGACATCATTTGCTGCAAAAGATCACGCTCCCACCTTTCCAGTGTTGTGCCACCTGCAAAAGAACCATATTGCCTCGGTGAAGGTTCATCAAAATCGCTAATCATTTGTATTTCTTCGCCTGTTTTAAGATTATAAAGGCTCACATCTACTGCATTACCTGTATTATGCGGTGAACCTTTTTCCGGCACAGGCAGTAAAGATTTTTGCTCCTTTGGCAATGCTTCATAAGCTAATTTCGATACCTTCCAAGGCCTGTAAGCATCCCAAATAACCAAGCCGAAACCATAATCAGACAACCTTTGAGCAACGCGCCCAAGAGCCTCTGCAGCATTTCTATTTAAATATGCCTTTGAATCTTCATAAAGAGGAGCAGAAAAGCAATTGTTAGCTGTGGCATAGCGTAAGTCAAACTTCAAACCGGGAATTGCTGTCAGATTAACTAATTCCGCAACATTAGGTGCTGTTTGTACAGGCATAATTGCATTTTGAACATCTTGCCGCAATGCCTCTATCGATTTTGTGGTTTTGATTTTAAAATAATCGCCCTTCTCAGGTCCGAAAAATACCCTGGTATAGCGATTACCTCCTATAATGCAGCTAATGCCATGACCATCCTTATCTCGCTCAAACTTGACACTGGCCTCCGTGTTCGTTAAAGACCCTGTTTCAGAAATCTGGTAAGCATCATAGTGGTCTTTAACCAGTGTAAAAACGTTGCTTTTTTGATAATCTTTATCGTCAGGCAAATACCGGTAAACAACATTTAACATACCGTTCTGTTCGCGCACCAGAAATTGCTCTCCATTGCCGGCATAAAGGCCAAGCAAATACTTTTCATCAAGCTGACAATCTTTAGGCTGTACCCCATTGGCAACGGCCAGAGAAGGCATCTGAAATAATAAAGCGCACATTAAACTTAAAAATAACTTAAATATCAATAATTACGCCTCCTAAATTCAACTGGAAGAAGCCCACCCCATACTATATCACGATATTTGTCGGGGAAAGTATCACCCTCTGTATTAAAGAAAAGCATAACAGAGTCCTTGTTTAACTTCAGATCTGTCTTAAGGTTGTGGTACTTATCCAAAAGGCCTATAACGCCGCCACCGATAGCGCCGGACTCACCAGCTATTATTTTCTCATCATCGCCTAATGGATTACCCCAAAGTCGCATGCCTAAAGCTGCTACTTCGTCTCGGCAGCTCAGGCAAAATCTTGAATAATTCTTTATGATATCCCAGGCCAACGGATTTATTTCACCACATGCTAGACCGGCCATAATTGTATTAAGCTCACCGCCAACCGCTACCATCTTTCCTTGTTCAAATGAGCGGAAAAAACAGTTAGCAGCAGAAGCTTCCAAAACAGTAAAAATAGGCTCCTCGGCATAACCATATGAAGCAATAACTGCCTGCGCAGCACCGGCCATTGAGCCAACACCGGCTTGGGCAAAGACATGCGTCGGCGGTTCCGGCAATGCTTCCAAGGCCTCTCCGACCATTGTTGTGTATCCCTGCATTATCCAAAGAGGTATTTCTTCATAACCCGGCCAGGCTGTATCCTGCACAACCGTCCAGCCGTTACGTGCGGCATCAGTAACAAGCATTCGTACCGTATCATCATAATTTTCTTCAGTGATCTTTACAGCCGCGCCTTCTTTTGCTATGGCTTCCGATCTTGCTTGTGCCGACCCTTTTGGCATATAAACAACAGACGGAAAACCAAGAATTCTTGCCATCCAGGCTATCCCGCGGCCATGATTGCCATCAGTTGCCGTTGCAAAAGTAACACGTCCCAGTCTTTCTCTTATTTCATCGGAAGCGAGATAATCAAAACTGATATCTTCTATACGTTTGCCAAGACGCTTGGCCAAATAACACGCTATTGCGTAAGAACCGCCTAAAGCTTTAAAAGATTTTAAGCCAAAACGCTTTGATTCGTCTTTGACAAAAATACGTTTAACACCCAACCAAGCAGCCAGTTCCTTCAGTTCAACCAGAGGTGTTGGTTTGTAATACCCCCACATACTTTTATGAAAGTCCCTTGCTTTTTTAACTGCAGCCTTATCGAAATTCTTTAAAACTTCTTGTTCTTCATGAGCAGGATTGTTTTTTGCCAGTTCTAACTGTAGTACTTGCAATTATTCCATCTCCTATCGCACGTAAACTGTGTCAAAATAGCAGGCAGCTTTAAAATCTGGCTATCTGGCAAATATTTCAGGCCTTACATCATCCAGAGCATTTAATTTTTTTCGCATTGCATCGACTAATTCGATGTCTATTTCTCCGCGCAAAATTTCTTCTTCAGAGCTGCCTTCTACAAGAATTTTTCCATTTGGTGCAACAATCATTGAGTGCCCGTAAAAAGTATCATCCTTGAAAGTACCAACGCAATTTACACCACAAATATAGGTCTGATTTTCTACGGCACGTGCCTGCAGGAGCAGGCGCCAGACATCTCCGCGTGCTTCCGGCCATTCAGCAGGAACAAAAATGACCTTTGCCCCCTTTAAAGCAAGTCGGCGGTAAAGTTCCGGGAAACGCAAGTCATAACAAATTGATGCTCCGCAAGCTACATCGTCCAGCATAAATGGTTCATAAGTATTTCCTGCAGCAAAGAAACGCTCTTCCTTGAACATGCCGAATAAATGCATTTTGCTATAAAGATAAACTATCTCACCAATTTTGTTTATCACGACAGAGGTATTATGAACCTTGCCATCAAGCAAAAGAGGGATAGAGCCGGCTATAACAGCGCAATTGTTATCTTTGGCAATTTTTTGCATCCTTTTTACAACGGGGCCATCAAGTTCTTCTGCTTCTTTTTCAAGACGTCCCAAAGAATATCCCGTCGTCCAGATTTCAGGCATCACAACAATGTCTTGTCCAATAACGGCTTCCTGCAACAGCTCTAAGCCATGTTTCACATTTGCAGCTTTATCTTTTTCTTTAATTCTCATTTGCACTAAGGAAATCTTCATCAAAGCATTCCTCCCGGCATAATACCTTTTTTAGTCAATTGTTTAATAAGTATTCTTTCCAGTTTACGGGTTACGCGCGTAAAAATAAACTCTTTTCTACATATTGACTCAACCCATAAGGCCTTAAAATTCATTTTTTTAGCGCCGAACACATCTGTAATAAGTTGATCGCCGATTACCAATACTTCACCATGCGATTGTACTTTTAGAAAGCGAAAAGCTCTTTTAAAGCCAGTCGGTAAAGGCTTAACTCCCCAGCTAATAGCGGTTATACCTAGTATTGCGCTGATATTCTCCAGTCTCAAACCGCCATTATTCGACAAAAGAACCACTTTAATACCTGCGCTCTTCACTTTTTGTACCCAGGCTATATTTTTTTCTGATGGTGTATTTTCATTCCACGGCAGCAAGGTGTTATCTAAATCAAGGATAATTGCTTTAATACCCTCTTTTTTCAGCCACTCTATAGGAATTTCCGAAATACACGGACAGCGATAATCAGGACAAAATAAATGTAACACTATTTGTTCTCCTGCTTTTCTGTATTGTTGATAAAACTAATTTCGAAGCGAGTACCAGAACACAACTTGCTTCTGACTTCAACCATCGCGCCATGCATACGTATGATTTCTTTTGCAATAGCTAAGCCTAAGCCTGTGCCCGGGACATTTCTGGAATGTGATTTGTCAACTTTATAAAAACGTTCCCAAATGAAAGGAATGTCCTCTTCTGGAATGCCATGGCCCTGGTCTTCTACCGCAAGAACCACTTTATTGTCGTTATTTACATATACCTCAAAATTAATAATTCCATTGTCAGGAGAGTATTTAATTGCATTATCCCCCAAAATCATTACAAGCTGAACTAAGCGGTCACCTGTTCCCTTAATACTTACTGTATCATCAACATTAACGTTAATCTTTATATTGCGTTCTGCAGCCCTTACATTGAGCATCTCCGCAACATTCCGCACAATGGTACCTAATGGGATGTTCTCTGGTTCTGCTCTTTCACTTATCTGCAGACGGCTTATATCCAACAACTCTTTGATCAACCGTTCCAGCCTGATGGTTTCCTCATTAATCAGGTTCCTGTATCTTTGAACTACTTTGGAGTCAGTTACAGTACCATCACAAATTGCTTCATTATAGCCTCTGATTATTGTTATAGGTGTTCTTAATTCATGGGATACATTAGCTACAAAATCGCGCCTGAGTTTTTCCATTTTCTGGGTTTTTTTAACAAATTTAGATAAATCGTTGCCCAAAGCATTTAAGGAATCACCAAGTTCGGCAATTTCGTCTTCACCATCCACTTCTACTTTGCGGCTGTAATCACCAGCTGCGATAGCAGAAGCACTATCACGCATAGAAACAAGTGGTTTGACAATTGTTTTGGAAAGACGTCTTACAATGAACAAGCTCAGCAGCAGGGCAACAAGCCCAACCATAGCCGTATAGATGTAGATATCCTTCAAAAATTTGTCCAAACCACTGATTGGTGCAGCCATTAGCATAGCACCGTCAAGACTTCCGCCAAGATTGCCAATTGGAACACCAATCAACAGAACCTGTTCTTTATAATAGGGATGGAAAATACGCAAATTGACTGGTTTTCCTTCATAGACAGTCGATAAGACATTTTTCATCTTTTGCATTAATGCACCCTGTTGTTTTTTTTCGTTTTCTGAGCTATTGCCAGCTTTTTCGTCCTTTTCATAAATTTCTTGTTTTAACTTGGAGAAATCAGCTTCATCATCAGCATCACGGCCTAATACCGTTTCGGAATTGGAAGCGGCAACAAGCTCATAATTATTGTCAAAAAGCCAAATACGAGCACCAACTAAACGATCCATCGAAGACAGGTATCTGTTTAGAAGCAAATGATCTGGTTCAATGCGCATAAAATAATCGACCGTAATCGCTACCTCACGGCCTTTTAAATATAACTCTTTTTCCTTCTCTTCGAAAAAATAATCTGTAATAAGAAAAGACATGCCTATGGTAACACCAATAACAATAGTTGCTATTAATGCCATGAAGCTGTACATCAGCTTCGTGCTAAGTGATTTTTTCACTTTCTCACCTCGAATTTGTAGCCAACACCCCAGACGGTGGTAATATCCCAAGGAGAGTCTTTAGGAATATCCAGTTTATGCCGAACCCTTTTAATATGGGTATCAACAGTTCTCGTATCACCATAATACGTATATCCCCAAATTGTTTCCAGCAGCTGATTCCGCGAAAATACCAGTCCAGGATTAGAGGCAAGACACCAGAGCAATTCCATTTCCTTAGCAGTGAAGGTAACATTTTTGCCAAAAGCCACAACTTTATATTCACTTAAATCAATCATGAGGTCAGGATAATTCAATCTTTCGCCTGTACGTACAGTTACCTGTCCGCTGCGCCTTAGAACAGCCTTGACACGTGCAACTACTTCGCGCGTATTGAAAGGTTTGGTAATATAGTCGTCCGCTCCGATTTCCAAACCCAAAATACGATCATCATCCTCATCTTTAGCTGTCAGCATAATAATTGGAATATCAGATATTTTGCGAACCTGTCTGCACACTTCCAATCCATCTAAAACTGGCATCATTATATCTAAAATTACAATATCTGGCTTTGCAGCCTGCACCTGAATTATTGCCGCTGCGCCGTCTGCAGCTTCAACAACCTTGAATCCTTCTTTTTCAAAATATATTCTGAGAATTTCTCGAATTTGAGCCTCATCATCTGCAATTAAAACAGTCTGTTGTTTATCCATAAACTACACCACCATTCCTTTGATGACTTAATTATACAATATTGTCCATTAAATTACTTCTCTTTCACAAACAATTTACAAATCCTCTGCCCGCTATATTTTTAGGCATAAAAAAACAGGCGTTAAACGCCTGTTTTTAAACAAATAAAATATTACAATACGCGGCAAGCTCCTATATACCTCTCACCCCAGTAGCGGTCATACAAGCCCGAAACAGTAACACCAGTGCTGCTGCCAGCATGTATAAACTCACCATCACCCATATAAATACCAACATGAGACGGCCCCGGCTCATAAGTTTCAAAGAAAACCAAATCACCAGCACGTAAATTGTTCATTGAAACCCTTGTTCCAACATAAAACTGACCATCTGCGGCCCTTGGCAAACTAATACCGGCATTAGCAAAAACATATTTTGTAAAACCCGAACAATCAAAACCATACGGGCTGGTGCCGCCAAAAACATAAGGCACACCAATGTATTGCAATGCATTACTAATTATGCCGCGCGCTACTGAAGATCTGCCAGCACGTGAAGGAGGCATATCCCTTTTGAAAAGCGAATAATAGGTAGCAGTACCAACCACACCATCGACTTCAGCGCCAATGTCTTGCTGATATTTTTTTACAGCAGCAGTTGTTTCGGAACCAAAAACGCCATCAGCAATAGAAATGTTATAACCCAGTTGAATCAAACGTTCTTGCAACTCTACAACTTCCGGCCCTTCATCGCCTGATTGAAAATTTGCAAATACGTTTGTTGTCGGCATTACGATAAAGCAAAACACCAACGCCATAAAAAAACGCCAAAACTGTTTTCTCACTTATCGTCCACTTCCTCTCGATAGCCTACGAAGTTAGCTGACGGGTTAGGACAGAGGATTGCCCCGCTTATAAATCATAAGCTTCACCCCAGAAACGGTTCCTCCGCTCTTATAAAAAGACTCGGCCATACAAAATCACATGGTTATTATAACAAAATTTTGGAGTTGCTGTCTACCTTTTTTTCAAATGCCTGCCAATTAAATATAATGGTCTTTGCTTAACCTCTTCAAAAACTCTCCCAATATATTCACCCAATATTCCAATACCAACAAGCTGTATACCACCAAGGAAAAGCACGCTTGCCGTAATGGTCGCCCAGCCTGGGACAGCTTCTTCGGTAAAAAATTTTATGAATAATACATGACCTAATACTACCATACTGCCAAAACCGAAAAACAGGCCAGCATAAAAAGCCCAACGCAACGGTACGTTAGAAAATGCTGTTATGCCATCCAAGGCAAAATGAAGCATCTTGTGCAAATTGTATTTTGATTGCCCAGCAAAACGAGGCGGTGCAATAAATTCAACAGTCTTTAATTTAAAACCAAGATTATTTACTATTCCTCTGATAAAACGTGCTCTTTCATTGTAAAGTTTAAGTGCATCAACAGCTACCCTGTCCATCAGTCGAAAATCAGAACCACCAGGCGTAATGCGAACTTTAGACATCTTATTGATTAACTTATAATATGCGGAAGAGGTTAACTTCTTAAAATAAGATGCATCTGCAGTATCTTTTCTTACCGTCTGGACAATTTCATAGCCTTCTTCCCATAAAGATATTAGTTCAGGCAACAATTCAGGTGGATGCTGCAAATCGCCATCCATCGTTATGACAGCATCCCCTTCAGCATGATCAAGTCCACAAGTCAAAGCCATTTGATGGCCAAAATTGCGCGACAATAAATATGCCTGCACATGTTCGTCACTTTGTGATAAATCATACAAAATAGCCGCCGAAGCATCGCGTGAACCATCATCAACAAAAATAATGTCATAATCATAGATACATTCTGACATAACCTTTGTCAGCCTTGTATAGAATTCACGAAGATTTTCCTCTTCATTAAATACAGGTATAACTATTGATATTTTTTTCTTCATAAATAAATACCTCACAATCACTATCAATTAAAATAATACATCATTTAGCAAAGCAAATAAAGCAACAAAAATAATATAACACTCCAGACTGAAATTATGATGAAATCAATCTGAAGTGTCAATAAATAATTGTGAGTAAAAATATTTTATTTTAGGGCTTCAAGTTCTTTTACAAGATCCGACTTCGGCCTTGAACCAATAAGTCGTTTAACCTCTTTTCCACCCTTAAAATAAATTAAGGTTGGGATGCTCATAACGCCGTATTCGCTGGCCAAATCACCAACATCATCAACGTTTATTTTGGCAATAACAGCCTTACCGGCATACTCTCCTGCCAGCTCTTCAATTACTGGTCCAATCATTTTACAAGGTCCGCACCAAGGTGCCCAAAAATCTACCAAAGCTGCTTTATCAGACTCTAGAACTTCTTTTTGAAAAACCTCTTTATTCTCGATATGTAACAAACTCATCATTAATTCCTCCTTGCTCCCCCACCCCAGGGGTGGTCTTTATTGAATTATAATCCATATAATCAATTTTGTCAAAAAATTATTTTGATACTTCAACCCAAGTACCACTGGTAATTTCAGCCAATTGATCCGCCGCAATAGGTAAAGCTGAATGAGGGGTCCCAGCTGCAATATAGGTAACATCATAATCAAAAAGACTACGATCAAGATAAACAGGTACCGGTTTCAACAAAGCAAAAGGGCAAACACCTCCCGGAGCAAAACCAGTCACCTCTAAAACAAGCTCGGCGTCAGCCATCTTCATCTTTTTGACTCCCAGTTGTTTACCAAATTTCTTGGTATCAATTTTCTTATCACCACAGGCAACTATCAAAACCGGTTCACCATCTGCCAGAAAACATAAGGTTTTTGCAATCTGTCCTGGTTCTGTGCCCAGCGCCTGTGCGGCCAATTCTGCTGTACTGGTATCATCCGGCAAAAGTTTGATTTGCAAATTGTCATAGGGTTCCAAACTTTCTTTAACCCTGTTATAACTTTCCAAAAAATCCTGAGACATATTATCGCCTGACTTTCATAAATTTTTCACAATACTCACAGATACTTGTGGTATAATAATCACCAGATGTTCAAATGATAACTTACATGCTATTTTAGCATATGTTCGCAGGCGGTTTCAATTACACACCACCTCGAAAACATCAATTAGGGAGGATTTATCATGGCAAAAATTACTAAAGATACTGGTATTATTGATGCTGTACAACAGCACCCAGAAATCATTGAGGTTTTCCAAAATTACGGTCTTGGCTGCATCGGCTGCATGGCCGCACATTACGAAACAATTGGTCAGGGTGCAGGTGCTCACGGCCTTGATGTTGATGCATTGATTGAAGACATCAATAAGAAAATTGCTGAATAATTAAACACACATACTTAAAAAACGGAGTTCATTATGAACTCCGTTTTTTTATTTAATACTGTATGCAGTAAAAAATTTTTCGTAAAATTCAATTGCCTCGAAATATTTAGACATAGAGAGATACTCGTCTGGTTGATGAGCTTGTTTGTCATCACCAGGTCCATAGATGATCAGAGGCATCTTTTTATCACCAATCAAAGCAGATGCATCAGTAAAATAGTTTACCCCTCTTTGTTTCATCTCTCTATCAGCACATTCCACTGCACAGTCAATAATTTTATCGTTAGGTATACAACCTACTGATGGCAGAGAGCAAAGGAATTTATAATCAGCTTTGAATTCTGGGCAACATTCTGTAGCTTCAGCGATTGCCTTCTCAATAAGTATTTTGACATCATCTTCGTTCTGTCCAGGAATTGTGCGTATGTCAATCTTGCATTTGCATGAATCGGGAACGACATTTATTGCTACGCCTCCTTCTATCTTGTTAACGCTGATAGTAGGCAGGCCCAACAAAGAATGTTTTTCTGCCTGGAAACTTTGCCTAGCAAGTGCAGTGAGAAAAACATTCATACTCATAACTGCGTTCACACCGAGATCTGGCATCGAGCCGTGTGCCGTTTTTCCGTAAGTAGTCACTTCCAGCCAGGCCGCTCCCTTATGTGCTAATAATAAATCACCATTACTAGGCTCTCCTACCAAAACAGCGCCAATATTTTCCATGCCGTTTTTATCGACAAAATGCAGGGCACCTTGGCAGAACATCTCTTCACCGGCAGTAGCAAGAAACAGTATGTCTTGCTTCGGCATAATACCTTTACGTTTCATTCTGGCGATGGCATAAAGCATAGCGGCCACTGATCCCTTCATGTCAGACGCGCCCCTTCCGTAAATCAAGCCATCTTTAATCTCAGCCCCAAATGGATCATGCTGCCATGGCCGGTTACCAGGAGGCACCGTGTCAAGATGACCTGTCGCCAAAAGTTTGAGGCCTTCTGCTGCACCTTTTATTTCAAAAATTAGATTAGCACGATTAAGTTCAAACTCATCTATCAGACAAGAAATTTCTTCACCCGCAAGCCATTGCTTGATTATTTCAGCTAATACTGCTTCATTACCTGGCGGGTTTGTTGTATTACAGCGCAAAATATTTTGCAATAGATCTGTCGCTTCTTTTTCTTCAGCACATGAAAGCATTTTACTTCGCCTCCCCACTATGGTGTTTTAGATACACTGCTTTCAGTTGTTCCTTAGCTTCCTTTGTATTCTCAGTACAGCTGGCTATAATTTCTCCCTTTTGCATCAAATAACCCCTATGAGCCATTTCTAAAGCTTTAAATCCGTTTTGTTCAATCAAAAGAATAGTTGTACCCTCTTTATTCAACTTGGCAATAGTATCAAAGATATCATTGACAACCAGCGGTGCCAAGCCAAGAGACGGCTCATCCAAAAGAAGTATTTTAGGGTCACTCATCAGCGCGCGGCTGATTGCCAGCATTTGTTGTTCGCCGCCACTCATTGTTCCCGCATTTTGTGTGCGACGTTCAGAGAGCCTGGGGAACAAGGAATAGGCTCTTTCAATATTTTGAGCAATTTTTCCTTTATCCTTGCACGCACAGGCACCGACTAAAAGATTTTCTTCCACCGTCATTTTTGGGAAAACACGACGGCCTTCAGGTACCACGCCAATTCCTTGATGTATTATCGTCTCTGTTGCTTTACCTGTGATGTCTCCACCACAAAAAATTACGTTGCCTGCTTTTGGTTTTACAAACCCCAGAATAGTATTAATTGTGGTTGACTTTCCAGCTCCATTACTACCCAAAAGACAGGTTATGCTGCCTGCCGGCACTTTTAAAGAAACATCCTTGAGCACAGGAACAGAGCCGTAAGCAGTAAAAACATTAATCAGCTCTAACATGCGCCATCCCCCTGTCCTAAATAAGCTTTTATCACATTTTCATCTTTGGCTACTGCGTCAAACGAACCATATGCCAGTCGCTTGCCATAGTCCAGAACCATAACTTTATCAACCAAGCCTTTTATAAATGCCATGTCATGCTCAACAACGATAATTGATAATTCAGGCATTGCTTTTTTAACTTTGATCAAATCATTCATCAAAGTCTCTGTTTCCACCCCATCCATGCCGGCAGAAGGCTCATCCAATAAGATAACTTTAGGTTTGGAAGCTATCGCCCGGCAAATTTCCAGGCGGCGGCGATCAGCATATGGCAGATCTTTAGAAGCCTTATGTGCCTGCGAGGTCAATAAAGTGCCAAATATCTCCATTATTTCGAAAGCTCTGGCGATAGCTTCCTCCTGAATTGCTTTTTCTTTTTTTGTCCCAAAAAGTGAACCAAAAATTTTGCTATTTCTGACTTCCTCCATACCCATCATGATGTTCTCAAGTACATTCAGATTCCAAAAAAGGCGACCGTTTTGGAAAGTACGTGAAATTCCAAGATGAAATACTTCATCAGGACGCATCCCTTTGGTTGATTTTTCAGCAAGCACAATTCCCCCGCTCGTCGGCTGATAAATGCCAGACAGTAAATTAAACAGTGTTGTCTTGCCTGAACCATTCGGGCCTATAACCCCTAAAGTTTCTCCTGCTTTAAGCGAAAACGATACTTCATTTACTGCCACAACCCCGCCAAAGCGGATTGTTAAATTTTCCACATTAAGTAAATCCATATCAATTCTCCTCTCCGCCAGCAGTCTTAGGTTTAAATATACGATGTTTAAAGGGCAGTACTCCCTCTCTCATAAAGAGAAGGCAAAGAACAATAATAATACCATAGAACATTACCCTGTAATCTTCAAAAGCACGGAATTTCTCAGGGAAAACCGTCAGAAAGAAAGCTCCTACCAATGCTCCCGGAATAGAGTCCAAACCACCCAATATAATCATACTGATAACTATGATGGACAATGAATAACCGAAATTCTCCGGAGCTATGAAATTAATCATAGCGGCGTAAACACCTCCGGCTATACCGCCAAAAAAAGCCCCTATAGCAAAAGCCAACAGCTTATAATTCGTCAAATTCAATCCATAGCACTGGGCGGCCAACTGGTCCTCACGCATAGCATTAAGCGCAAGACCAAACAGTGAATTGCTAAAACGGTATAAGACTACGGTCGCAATAATCAAAAGTGCCAAGCAAAGATAATAGAAATTAGCTTGGTATGTCATACTCATAAAACCAAAGTTAACTGTCGTACCCATATCAATGCCAAAAAATCGTGGTGACGGAATATCGATCAGCCCATTTGTACCACCAGTAATGCTTTCCAAGTTTAAAAGCAGTTCCTGAACAATTAAACCAAAGGCTATTGTAACCAAGGCCAGATAGTGCCCCTTTACCCTTAAAGCCGGTAAACCCAGTATTACACCGAACAGGCTGGCAAATATACCTGCTAAAGGTAAGGCAATCCAGAAACTGATGCCAACCTTTAGAGTCAGGATGCCGACGGTGTAAGCACCAATTGCCATGAAAGCTGCATAGCCGAGACAAATCAAGCCAGCTCGGCCTGTCATAAAGTTTAAGCCTAATGCCATAATCGCATTCAGCATCATAAAATTAAGGATTTGCAACCAGTAGGAATCACCCATTATGGCAAAAGGCACCGTAAGTGCTATTGCAGCTGCAAGTAATCCCACTTTGCCAAGGTTTTCAGCATAAACTTTTTCTATCTCCTGTAAAAAATTACGGCCTGTTTTTTGGAGCATATATCCTGCTATTATCATCAACGCAATGAAGGCTGCAACCATAACAGGATCTTCAATATAGACAAAAAGTAAGAATAATAAATAACACAATAATTCGGTTAGAAGTATCTTGATCATTTGCTTTGCATCCTCCTATACCTTTTCGTAGGCACGTTCGCCGAAGATGCCCGCTGGTCTGAACACCAAGCACAGGATAACTATCACAAAACTTATGAGATCCTGATAACTGGAACCGTCCGGTATTGTACTTACTACAAATATTTCCAAGAAGCCTAAAAGCATACCACCAGCAATTGCTCCGTAAACATTGCCCAAGCCACCAACGACGGCAGCTGCGAAACCTTTAATGCCGGCGGCAAAACCCATATTGAATTTAATAATTCCGTAGGACAAGCCATTCATCATCCCGGCAACCGCACCTAATGCAGAACCAAGAGCCAATGTGATGATAAAAACTTTTTTAACGTTGATTCCCATCATCATTGCTGCCTCTCTGTCTTGAGCCGTTGCTCTGATATAACGGCCGAAAGTCGTTTTTTCAATGATATAGTACAAACCGGTAATTAAAATCGCTGACAAAATAATGCATAAAATAGTCTCTGGTTTTATCAATACACCACCTATCTTAATACTCTCCGTCTCAAAAAGTTTAGGAAATGGCTGAGGATTGCGTCCGTTAGGAACAAAAAGCATCACGGCTTCTCTCATCACTATTGATACACCAAGAGTTATTAACAATGTCATAATATCCGGGGCACTACGCATCGGACGTACTATAAACTTTTCCAATAATACGCCAAAAATGCCACCGGCCAAAAGAACCAAGAGTAAAATTGCCAAAAAAAACGGCAATGATCCCATGGTTAAACCAATAGAGCTTATCAGACCACCTGACAGAAGTGCAACAAATGCTCCTAACATAAAAACTTCACCATGTGCAAAGTTGACTACCTCAATGACACCGAAGAAGAGGGTAAATCCCACAGCTATCAGTGCGTACATAATGCCCAATCCTAATGCATTTAAAAACTGTTGGACTATTAATTCAATAGTCATCTCCACACCTCATTTCCAGATAAACAAATGTTCATTATTGCTTAACCAATTTCATATCAACCACTTTGATTGTTGATTTATAATAAGGTATCCATTTACCGTTTTCAGAGATAAATGTTGTGATTAATTTAAGAGTGTTTTCACCACGTTGATCGAAAGATGTTTCACCAATTACCCCTGGGAAATTACTAGTGGCACGAATAGCTTCGGCAATTTTCGCTCTATCAGTTGTGCCAGCCTTATCAATGGCTGCCATAACGATATTTGCCGAATCATAGGCAAAATGTCCGTAAGTTTCATGTGGTTCAGCAAATTTTGCATCGTCGTAAGCTTTGATAAAAGCTTTACCACCTGGCAAATCTTCCAATGGTTTGCCAATGTTGAAGGCAATCATGCCTTGTGCGGCATCACCAGCAATTTTGTTAAAGGTATCAGAAATAATACCTGAATCGCTTAAGAACAGGCAATTCATTTGCAAATCTGCCATTTGACGTTTAAGTAATCCGGCTTCAGTTGCTACACCACCAAAATAGATTGCTTCTGGATTTTCAGCTTTTATTTTCGTCAGAAGTGCTGCGAAATCTTGTTGACCTACTGAAATACCATCCTCTGAAATTATAGTTGCACCATTTTTCTTAGCTGCTTCAGCAAATTGAGTTGCATTAGTTTTGCCGTAATCAGTTTTATCATGAATCAGTGCTATTTTCTTAACTCCCCACTCTTGGGTAGCAAGATTACCCGCAAACTCGTTCTGCACATTAGCAGCAGTCATGATACGCGTTACTTCTTTGAATTGTCCTTTGGTAATATCAGGATGAATAGCGGCAGTTACCAGAATAGGCATACCATTTTTATGGAAAATAGGCACAGTCGCTAAAGCGGCACCACTGTTAAAATGGCCAAAAACTGCAACCACACCTTTATCTGCAATTAATTTATTAGCAGCGCTTACTGCTGTTGACGGGTCACCGCCATCATCTACAACTACTAATTCGAACTTTGTTTTGTACTTTCCTGATTCATTAGCTTGTTTAACTGCTAGTTCAGCAGAATTTTTCAGGCCGATACCAATTGCTGCATTACCACCGGTCAATGGACCTATAAAGCCAATTTTCACAGTTTCAGCCTTCTTAGTACCACAGCCGGCAACCATTCCCATTAGCAAAACCATTAAAACAGCAAAACATATAAATTTCTTTAACATTATTTGTTCCCCCCAAATATATATTTTATATTCAACTTTGCAGTGGCAAAGGGAATTTTACTAAAACAAAAAGCCACTTCTTGATTTACTCAAGAAGTGGCTTCATCGCCGGAAAAAACACAAAAGTGATTGTCAACTCTATGTATTGTATCGTCGTAAACAACACATAGATATATTTAATGCGTTCATCTTAGCACTATTTAATGATTTTAGCAACAATTTGATAATATTTTATTATCTTTATAAAAAATTATTTATCTAATGCACAATGTTTTACATTTGCAGGTATTATTACCTGCTATTTTCTTTTTCAAGCTCCAATAGTTTTTCCTTACACCCTAAACCGCCGGCATAACCAATTAATTTGCCATTAGCACCAATTACTCTGTGACAAGGTATGATTATCGGCAAGGGATTTCTATTGTTGGCCATACCGACAGCCCTGCATGCCTTTGGATTACCTATCTCTCTGGCAATCTCTGCATAAGATCTTACTTCACCATAAGGAATATTAGTTAAAGCATGCCATACATCTTGCATAAATTGCGTTCCAACAGGAGCCATTGGTAATGAAAAAGACTTACGTGTGCCACTGAAATATTCTTCAAGCTGCTTAATTGCCATAGCAGCCAAATCGCTTCTTTGCACGTGATCGTTACAAGCTTGCTGTTCGAAATTAATGCTAGTCAAAGCAGTGCCGTCATCTTCAATTGATAGCCATCCAATAGGAGAATAAAAATACGCTTTATTAGACATAATAGCCCTCCAGTTATTCAAGATATAATTCTCTTAGTATCCTTATCTCTTCAGCATAACCAGGTAAATCATTAGGTGTTTCCAAATAAAATGGTAATTTTCTCAAAGCAGTATGGTTGATTATTCTGGACATTGCTTCAAGACCAATAGTCCCTTTACCAATGCCCGCATGTCGATCTTTGTGACTTCCTAAAATATTTAAGCTGTCATTGCAATGCACAGCCTTAAGAAAGTTTAAACCAATTTTATCATCAAATTCCTTGAGTACGCCATCTAAATTATTAATAATATCATAACCACCATCAAAAACATGGCAAGTATCGAGACAAACTCCGATCTTTTCTTTGCGCTCTACCAATTGGATAATTAAATTTAACTCATCGAACGTTTTACCAATTTCAGTGCCTTTGCCCGCCATAGTCTCTAAAAGTACTGTTGTTTTCTGTCCCTCTTTAAGAACCGAATTCAGCATTTTGGCTATTAAAGAAATGCCTTGCCCGACTCCCTGTCCTGAGTGACTGCCTGGATGGAAAACATAATTGACAGCAGGAAAATTTTCCAAGGTTGCCAGATCCTCCTGCATAATTTGCAGTGCGAAATCACGAATACCAGCATCTGCAGAACATGCATTCATAGTATAGGGAGCATGAGCCATTATTCTTGCGAAGTGATTGCTTTCTGCTAATTCAATCAATAATCTCATATCATCATAATTAACTTTCTTGGCTTTACCGCCACGCGGATTACGCGTAAAAAATTGAAAGGTATTAGCTCCAATATGTAAAGCTTCCTTACCCATATGATAGTAACCTTTGGCTGTCGATAAATGACATCCTATATTAAGCATTATTTACCCCCGCTAGAAAAATAGGGCGCAACCATTATGGTCCGCCCCGCTTTAATTCTATTTTTTGACGAAAATTCTAGTCAAAACACAATCTTGTATAACTTCCAGTCCCACCGCTTCAGCAGCTTGCACTACTTCCGGTTTATCAGCTCCCGGCTGCAGCCAAACAATTTTAGTTCCTTTTTCTGCAGCAGCTTTCACGGTTTCCACCGCTATTTTAGTTGGCACTACAACATTAACAACTTCCGGTGTTACAGGCAATTCTGCCAGGCTGGCATAACATTTGGCACCGTCAATTTCCGTAATGCCAGGGTTTACCGGATAAACATCATAACCAGCTTTTACCAGGCGATTATAAATCTTACAACCGAATTTGTCTTTATTATTTGTAGCTCCAACGACAGCCCAAATCTTTTTTTGTATAGCATCTTCCAACATTACTACCACCACTTTCGTTTATACTTACTTGAATCAGACAAAATTATCATGCGGCACATAGTCAGGAGTTTTTTTAATAAATGCTATCTCATTACAGTACGGATACTGCGGACAATGCACGCACTCTTTCCAAACCTTTTGCGGCAAACTTTCTTTAGCCGTTTCTGCATAACCACATTTAATGAAAAAACCTGGCTGATAGGTCAAAGTAAAGAACATCTTAACACCACGTTCAATACCTTCCTTTTCCAGAAGTTCGACGATATTTTTACCTATACCTTTTTTCTTATGATCAGCATCTATAGCCAAAGAGCGTATTTCTGCCAAACGATCCCAAACAAAGTGCAAGGCTCCACACCCTAAAACCTTATCATCTTCAACTGCTACTATATAATCACGCAAGTTTTCATAAATGCTGTTGCGGGAACGTGGCAGCATCAGACCAATAGATGCATAATAATTACATAATTTATGAATATGTTCTGCATCATCAAATGTAGCTTTTCTATAAATAATCACGTTCAGAACCCCCTACCTTGTCAGTTTGTACCATAAATAATACTACGTTACCTGGAAAAGCACAACCAAATATTTTCTCAGCTCGCATTTGCATTTTTCTGCAACTTTTAATTAAAACAAACTCTTCAAAAAATAAATATAAAAATTTTAAAGTTATTTGTCCACTATTATTTTGCTTCTCTCAAGATATAAATCTGCAGCAGCCAATAAAGCCACTACCATAGCTGACGGTCTTGGCGGACAGCCTGGAATAAAAATGTCGACAGGCAATACTTTATCAAGTGCACCAACAATCGCGTAAGTATCACCATAGGTTGCCCCACCTGCCGCACAAGCTCCGACAGCAATTACAACCTTAGGGTTTTCCATCGCCTCATAGGTCATGTTTACTGCTTTCTCTAAATTTCTTGTAACTACTCCTGTTACCATGACAACATCGGCGTGACGAGGCGAAGCTACAAATGAAATCCCAAAACGATGTAAATCATAAAGCGGGTTTGAAAGTGCAGCCATTTCAAAATCACAGGCATTACAAGAGCCAGCATCCAAATGACGTACATGTATTGATCTGCCGGGTTTAGTATTGATAACCCTACCAATTTCTATGTTTCCGTCTGTTAAGTCTTCTGGCAATGCTTCAAGATTAGAATGATATAAAGCATGTCCAGCACAAGCCTCCACGCATTTACCGCAAAAAACACACCTTTTATAATTGATAATCGGTCTATTATAATCATTCATGGTTATGGCAAAAACAGGACAAATTTGCAGGCACGCACCACATCTATCACATTGTGCCGTGTTGCAATTCAATTCGCCCCGGAAATGCTTGGAACCAACTGTATCAATATCTTCTGTCTGTATCCTGCCGGCAAAAATTGCTTCTATTAATTTAAGCATGAGTTCTCCTCCTAACGATCAAGACAGGCGTAGCAAAGTTCGAAACTTTTATTGACAAGCGGAAAATCGGGAATGATTTCCCCTTGAAGAGCTATCGGCAATGCAGGCCAATTAGGATAAGAAGCGGAGCGCACAAATAACCTATATATTTTTTGGTTTTTATCAAGCATCACCCAGTGTAAATCACTGCCGCGTGCAGACTCGCTTACTCCCCAGCTGCCTTCTTCCGTTCTGTAGGTTAAGTCAGCTGCTCGCAACTCTGTAGTATCCTCAGAATCAAAGAGCTCCAGTATTTGTCGCACTAGTTTTATTGATTCTTTAACTTCTTTTTCTCTGACCAGTAGTCTGGCATACACATCTCCTGCCTGCTCAGTAATTACATCGAAGCTAAGTTCAGGATAAATGCCATAAGCAAGGTCTTTCCTGCTATCGCGGCTAAAACCTGATGCTCGAGCGCCAACGCCTACCATAGCGAGATCCATTGCGGTCTTCTTTAGTACAATACCCGTATTTTTAACACGATTCAAAAAGCCGTCTTGTTCGGATAAAATCTGTACAAGTCTTTCATATTCTTTTTCAACTGTGTCTAAAGTACTGGTAATAACATTGCGTCTTTCCTCATCAATATCGAAAAGAACGCCTCCAGGGACAATCATTCCGCGTAAAAACCGATTACCTGCCACCTGCTCGTTGCATCGCATCAATAATTCTTTCAACCGTGCGCCAATATTATTTGGTACTGTGAAGCCGACACCGGCGCAGAGATTGCCTGTGTCACCAACATGATTGTATAGTCGTTCCAGTTCTGCAAGACATGTTCTGATTAACCACGCACGTCGAGGAACGCTTTTATCGGACAGTTTCTCAACAGCCTGACAAAAAGAAAGTGTGTTTGCCACAGAGCAGGCCCCACAAATTCTCTCTACAATAAACAAGGCTTCATCAACTGTTTTGCCCTCCACAGCTTTTTCAATCCCTCTATGAGTATAAAACAGTTTAGCGTCAAGCTGCAGTATAGCTTCGCCAGCCTGGCTGAAACGGAAATGCCCAGGTTCAATTATGCCTGCGTGAATTGGTCCAACAGCAACTTCAAAAAGTCCTTCACCCTGAGCCGTAGCAATTTTAAATTCACGTTCACCATGAATATCCGCATCGACAGCAATGTTCTTGCGTAAAGGATAAAAGCCTTCCGGATAGCTTTCATGCAAGACCAGTGGTCTTAAATCGGGATGGTCCAAAGGTTCAATGCCGAACATGTCAAAAATTTCTCGCTCATACCAAGCCGCTGCCGGAAATAAATGCGTAAGCGATTCATATTTAAGTTCTTCATCAATTTCAAATTGGGCTTTCACAACCTTTATATCATGGGCATGGCAATCCTCAAATAAGCAATAAACTGCATATCCTTGTCCCAAAACGGTTTCATCACAGGCAAACATAGCCGTCAATGGATTCCTGCCATTATGCGAGCAAACATTTGCCGCGCCCATTAGGCCGGCAGCTTTTACCTTAATCAAAGATGAACACCCCCAACTACTATCTGCGATGCTTCAAGCAGCAAACTATTCAAATACGGGATTCTTTCCAATCCCATGCCTAAAGCAATAGAAACAATTAACAGCACTGCTAAAAAAGGCGTATCAGTATGGTCCAACAAGTCTGCATAAGCCTTACGTTTAGCTCTGCCGCATAACATTCTCATCACATGATAAAGAATACCAATTAAAATTCCTGCTAATAATAATATCATTAAACTGCCGAGCAAGTATTGCCCATCCTTGAATAAAGAAAAAATAATATTAAATTTACTAAAAAACAAACCGAAAGGCGGCATACCAAGAATAGCGAACATACCCATTAGTAAAAATGTTGCAGTATGGGGTGCTTCTTGTACCATACCATGGATTCTCATCATATTTTTTGTTTGATACTCCTGAATAACCGTCCCAGCAATATAAAACAAAACAAATTTTATCAAAGCATGATTAAACATATGCAATAAGGTTGCGCCAACAGATATGCTGCTGAAAATTCCCAGTCCTACAATCATAATACCTATATTCTCCATACTTGAATAGGCAAGAAGTCTTTTAATGTCTCGCTGAACTACCACAAAAGGTACTGCAATTGCTATGGTCAAAAAAGCAAAAACAAAAAATAAAGCCATAATGAAAGCAGTCCCTATTGTAGGTACTACGATAATCAAGTTACGAATCAGAACATAAAGAGAACATGTGCAGAGAGCACCCGAAAGCAGTCCACTTATTAAAGATGGTGCTTCACTATAAGCATCAGGTAACCATGTATGCATAGGTGCCAAACCAACTTTCGTACCGTAACCAATAAATATAAATAAAAATGCTAGTTTTGTAAGAGATGGATTCAGCAAATCTCCATGCTGGCTAAGCCACAACCAGCTTAAAGCTTTTTCTGTTCCCGTTGCAGTAAGCTGAGCATAATACAAAATCATCGTACCCAAAAGAGCAAGACAAATACCAACGGTACAAACCATTATATATTTCCAGGTTGCTTCCAGAGCAGAACGTGTAAATTTAAAAGAAACCAATAAAGCCGAAATCAACGTTGTTGCTTCGATACCAACCCACATCAGCCCTAAATTTTTCAACAGCAAAACAAGCATCATCGTCAATACAAACAAATGGTATAAAGAATAATAACGACCAATGAGTTTTGGCGTACGGCTCAGATAACCCCGCTTATGCTCGCGCACCAGATATGATTTGGAAACCCAGGCAGATGCTACATAAAGAACCACAACGATTAAAAGAACCCATATGCTTAATGCATCCAGGTAAAAATAGTCACTGTTAAACACCTCTCCCGGCGACATCTGCATCAGCATTTCTGCAAAAATAACGCCTACAATCGTCGCTGTGATTCGATTCAGAATATGTAAAACACTATTACTAAGAAAACCACTGATGGCTACAAGCGAAAAAACAAAAGGCAATCCTAGCATTCCGTAAATAAATAGTTGCATTGAATCACCCCTTCAACCTTCTCAGAACACTAGTATCCGTAGTCATGAATGATACATTTAGTCGATTCGTCAAAATAACCAATACAAGAACTGCAACAAGAACATCAAAGAAAATTCCAAGTTCAATAACTGTCGGCAACCCTTCAGTCATAGCTAAACCTAAAAGATATATCCCATTTTCCATCGTCATAAGGCCAATAATCTGCATGATTGCTCTGCTCCTCATAACAATCAGAACCAATCCAATCAGGATAAGACCCATAGAAGAAGCCATGATATCTCTATCACCTATTCCAGGCAACATTTTATCAACCAAAAGATAGGACAACATCAGAAAAAAAGCACTTAAAGCAGTGGAATAATTAGTGTTAATATCTGCTACAAGTTCTCGTTCATCAGTTAATTTACCAACCAAACGAAAAAGTGCGTAAGGAATAAGACATACTTTTACCAAAATAGTCAAAAGTCCTGGTAAAACACTGTGCAAACCTGACCCATTATCAATGCCTGAAATAAGACAAGCGCCGGCGATAATTGCCGATTGCAGACAAAGACAGGCTACAGCTTTACGCAAGTCCATTATACGATTCTGTAAAAAAGCAACAAACAACAAAACCATTACCAATTGTTCCATTTTTATACTCCTTACTGTGCTACTATTGCCAAAAGTAATAGTCCGCCTGTTGCTAACAAATAAGCACGAACTTTGAACAATCTCATCTTATTATTCAACGATTCCATTACAGCGATCGCCATTGCTGTAATTATCACCTTTATTACTAAATTAATATCTACTGGAAAAAAGACCAGCGAAAATAAAACTATAAATAGCATATTTTTAATCATATTCGCCAAATGGATAACAGCTAGCAGCCTTCCAGAATACTCGAGCAGCATACATTCATGAATCATGGTGAGTTCCAAATGCGTATCAGGGTTGTCAACAGGTATTCTGCCATTTTCTGCAAGCATTAATATAAAAAAAGCTATGCATAGCAATACTGCTGCAACATTGAGCTGCGTTCCACCATTGATGGTCATAGCATAAATACTAGTGCTTCCACTCTTCAGGATAGCAGTCAAAACAGCTAGCAGCATTACTGGTTCAACACAAGTAGCAATATAGACTTCACGTGATCCTCCCATTCCGCCGAAAGCAGATCCAGCGTCAAAAGACGATAGAGCCATAAAGAAACGACCTATAGCTAGCAGGCCAACAAAAACGAAAATATCTCCAAAAGTTAAAGCTGATATCATGTTAGGTAACAAAAACGCCGCGAGCATTGTACTCAATAGATACATAAAAGGTGCCAGCATAAAGACAAATCCACTATATGGTGAGATTATTGTCCTCTTTTTCCACCACTTGCGCAAGTCATAATAATCCTGCATTATATCAGCACCACGTCTGTTTTGAAGCAATGCCTTCGTTTTTTTTATAATACCAGAAACCAAAGGCGAAAGAGCAGCAAGCAAAATCATTTGTAGAAAAGAGGGAAAAAATTCGTTTAAAAAAAATATATTCATCTCACAAGGCCCCCCAAATCAAAACCAGTACCATTGCAACCATAATGTAACCAATATATATTCTAATGCTGCCAGCCTGAATTTTGCGCAGAAAAGAAGCACTTTTTACAAGATGATGCTGCACAGGAATATATAGCTTTTCGGTGAAGCGATCTGGAATAGTCAAAGTATAAGCCAGACTGCGGCCAAAATACTTGTTTTCTTTTTGTAAGAAGACAACTTCTCTTCTTGGCTTCAACAGAAAATCAAAAGCCCTGCGAATTGGTTTGGAAAATCCGGTTCCCGAATATTGCTGCCTTAAAGTTGGTTCCGTACCACAGTTCCAAATTACATCACGTTTTACAAAAACTTGTCCTCGATATATAAAAAGCCAAGCAAAAATAGTTAGGACAGCAGCTGCAATTAATAAAGCTAAAATATCAAAATTAAGTATGCCAATACCATTACCCCAAATCAGGACCTGCTCTTTGTCAGCTAAATTTAAAGCAGGTATACTGGCTTCAATGACATGCTGGGCTATTGTGACTATCGGAGACGCTAAGACTGCGCTCAAAAATATCAGCAAAGACGGTATAACCATTGCAACAAGCATGAAGCGAGATACCTCATGTGCTAATTCTGCGCGACGTGCTCGCGGTCTGCCCAGAAACACAACACCAAATAAGCGAACAAAACATCCTAATGCTAACGCACTCGCTAAGCCCGCTAAAATAAACGCTAAAGCAGCCAAAAGTCTTACACCTGTAGCGACATTTGCTTGTGCTAAGAAAGCAAAGCTATGGAACAGCAACCACTCACCTATAAACCCGTTAGTTAATGGAAGCGCAGCTAGGGCAAGAGAACCAGCCAAAGCACAAACTGCTGTACAAGGCATTAGTTTAGCGAGGCCGCCCATTTTTTCAATATTCTTATCGTCAACTGCATGATTAACAGCTCCGGCAACCATGAACATAAGTGACTTCATAATGGAATGATTAAAGGAATGTACGATTGCAGCCGCAAATGCTACTACAGCATATTCTTTATTCGCCGTTGTTAACAATAGCATACCGGCGCCCATAGCCGCAAACACAATGCCCATATTTTCAACACTGGAGTAAGCTAAGATTCTCTTAATATCCTTCTCCATCTGTGCATAAAGAGCACCAAAAAAAGCAGAAAGCAATCCAACAATCAGGACCAACGCACCCCACCAAAAATCCAATGGTCCCAAAAATTCAAAAATAAAACGGCCAAATCCATACACAGCTATTTTGAGCATTACGCCTGACATTAATGCCGATACATGGCTTGGCGCTGCCGGATGAGCATTAGGCAGCCAAACATGCAAAGGCACAAGCCCTGCCTTCAAGGCAAAACCTGAAAATGCAGCAAGAAAAGCCAAATCACGTGCCGTACCAGTCATCTGTGCGCCATTGAGTTCTGCAAAATTCAAGCCGGCAGCACTGCTGCCAACGGTAAAGAACGCTATCATGATTGCTGCGGTGCCAATATGCGTCATAACCAGGTATTGATATGCAGCCTGCCATGTTTCACGCTTCTCTGAATCATGATTAACAAGAAGGAATGATATGATTGCCATTACTTCCCATGATACGAGAAAGCTGACAACACTTTGTGCTACCAAAACTAAGACCATTGAAAGCAAAAATAAATTCCATAAACCAGAAAGTTCACGAAGCCTTTTCCCTATATAACCAAGCGCATAATCTGCCGCATAAATACTAGTTAAAATCCCCACCAATCCTGTTATGCACAAAAAGACAGCGTTCCAGCTATCAATTGCCAACATATACTTGCCAACAAAAGCAACTTTAATCAAAGTCGTTGTTCCTGTAAGTAAATAATATAAAGCTGAAATTAATATAAAGGTACTTCCCATAATACTCATTATCTGTGCCAAATAATGAGCAAATAACTGATGTCTTCTTGGAATGAGCACAGAAAAACTTCCTAATATATAGCAAAATATTGCAGTTGCAAATAACACCGGTAAATAATATGTCAATTTCTTCGACCTCACGATTAATTCAATTAATTTTCTACTAATTAATATAACAATACCATATAAAATATGATTTTTCTACGACTAGGTCATCATCATTTAAAATAAAAAGACCTGTACAATTAAAAAAAAGAACCCATACCGAATGGTAT
>CAYLRW010000016.1:0-1648 GCA_964386405.1 uncultured Acidaminococcales bacterium
GTCCGATAGTAGTAACAAAAGTAGTCAATACGAAAATAATGAAAGGAATTAATGCTGTATTTCCTTTGCAGACACGTACGGAATAAGCAGTAAGCTTTTCCATCGTACCATTAGTCTGCGCCATACCAAACAAGAATGTAACACCGGCTAAAATCATGAACAAAGACAGAGGGAAAGAACCCATAACCTTTGCACCTGATAAGCCACCCCAAACACCACCAACGATAATTGCAAAGCCGATACCCAAGAAACCTACGTTTAAATCATCGTTAATACAACTGATAGCAACCAGAACTACGAGTGCAACGATTGACATAAGTGCAGCAGTTGAAATGCTCATACTCATCATCCTCCTAAATTTTGAGATCGTTGTAATGCACCAGACAATAAAACTTAAAACTTATTTTCCTTCACTAACATCCTGATGATTTTTGCGTTTCTCACTCATACGTCGTTCAGCCTCAAAGCTGGATAATGCATGATTAGGCAGAAGCTAAGCAACAATACCGTAGTGACTATATTCATTTGTCGTGACGATGATTTAACACCGTCTTGCGGATATTATCAGGGGTTATAAAAATCCCTGATAATGCATCCGTAAAACACACATCCTTAATAATTAATCCTCGTCCTCGTCCTCAGAACCAGGAAAAGTTTTTTTCAGTGCAATAGTTGCACCAATGAAGACTAAAATTACTGCGAACATTGTAGGCAGTGAAATAGCCATAAGGGTCAGAGCTTGTGTCAATGGGCTACTAGTCATAATTCACATACCTCCTTAAATTTTAGAAAGCGCTGGGATAAGAGCAAGAACAAGGCCACCTGCTACAACAGATGCAACCTGACCTGCTACGTTAACACCGATAGCATGTTGAATAATAAAGTTGGTAGGATCTTCTTTCAGAGCCATTTTTGCAATAACACGGCCGGACATTGGGAATGCAGAAATACCGCAAGCGCCAATCATCGGATTAACCTTAGTAGTGCTGAACATGTTCAGCAATTTTGCGAACAGTACGCCGCCAACAGTATCAAATACGAAAGCAACAGCACCGAGGCACATAATCAAAAGTACTTGGTAGTTCAAGAATCTTTCAGCAGTCATAGTACCACCGATGGTAATACCAAGAACAAGGGTAACCAGGTTAGCAAGTTCATGTTCTGAACAGCTAGCAAGGTTTTCTACGCAGCCAGCTTCCTTAAGAATGTTACCAAACATTAAGGAACCAATCAAAGCAACGGAGATAGGAGCAACGATACCAGCAATAAGAACGATCATGATTGGGAACAAGAATTTGCAGGTTTGGGAAATTGGTTCTTCGCCTTCAAAACCCATTCTGATTGAACGTTCATGTTGAGTAGTGATTGCTTTGATAACTGGTGGTTGGATAACAGGAACCAAAGACATGTAGCAGTAAGCTGCAACAGATAGAGGTCCAAGTAATTCAACTGCGAAACGGCTAGCTACATAAATGGTAGTAGGACCGTCAGCTGCACCGATGATACCGATGGAGCAAGCATGTTGGAAAGAGAAGCCAAGGAATGTTGCAGCAACAGCAGTTGCGAAAATACCGAACTGAGCAGCAGCTGCGAACAACATAACGGACGGACGGCGAATCAATGGTGCGAAATCGCACATTGCGCCGAT
>CAYLRW010000016.1:1748-26908 GCA_964386405.1 uncultured Acidaminococcales bacterium
GCTGCTGCTGGAGCTGCTACTGCAACTACGCCTTCTTCTGCAACCTCAACATTGTAAGCAACACCGTTAACATTAACCTTGAATTTTCTCATTTCTTTTCCTCCCTTTCACTTGTGAAAAAGTTATATATCCGTGCAACTCTCCTAACTACTCGCCAAAGCAAGCAGCTAAAAGAATGCAAACGAATCAAAATAATGATTTAAACAACTGTCAAGCTTAGAAACAAGCCTGGCTAGCACCCATCAGGTCATTGCGACCAGAAATAGCCCAAAGATTGTTAGTGCGTTTAATGCGTACAACTGGCACGCCACCACCGGCATGTTTGATTGCAGCAGTAATAGCAGCGATCATTTCAGCGTCATCAGCCATAACAGCATAAACGCCAGCAGTAATAGCCGCGATAACTTCTGGTTGTACACCAGTTGCTGCAGCTGCTGCTACAGGAGTAGCAACAACTTTCTCTTCTGCCACAGTCTCAGTCTTATTTCCGCCGCCGAACAAGGAACCGAAGAATCCCATGATTATTTCCCCTTTCTATGTCTTATAGCGGAATATTACCGTGTCTCTTAGCAGGACGAGACTCACGTTTGGATTCCAGCATATGCAATGCGTTGATGATTACTGGACGGCTATCTTTAGGTTGGATAACCATGTCAACCATACCGCGGATTGCTGCTTGGTAAGGAGTTGCAAAGTTCTCAATGTATTCTTCTGTTTTAGCTTTAACATCAGGATCATTTTTGAAAATTACGTTAGCTGCGCCTGCAGGTCCCATAACTGCGATTTCAGCAGTAGGCCATGCAATAACTTGGTCTGCGCCAAGATCTTGAGAGCACATTGCGAGGTAAGATCCGCCGTAAGCTTTACGAGTTACCAAAGTGATCTTTGGAACAGTAGCTTCGGAGTATGCATACAGCATTTTTGCGCCGTGACGAATAATGCCGCCGTATTCTTGGTTAGTACCAGGCAAGAAGCCAGGAACGTCAACAAGGTTCAGCAAAGGAATATTGAATGCGTCGCAGAAACGAATGAAACGAGCGGATTTATCAGATGCATTGATATCAAGACAGCCAGCCATTACTTTTGGTTGGTTAGCAATGATACCGATAGTTTGTCCGTCCATACGTGCGAAGCAAGTGATGATATTCATTGCCCAGTATTGTTGGGATTCATAGAATTCGCCATTATCAACGATGCTCTTAATAACGTCTTTCATGTCATAAGCCATGTTAGAGTTGTCAGGGAGCAAAGTGTTAAGAGCTGCATCTTCTCTGCACGGATCATCACCAGTTTCAACGATAGGAGCACTTTCCATATTGTTGGAAGGCAGGAAGCCGAGCAAGTAACGGATTTGTTTCAAGCAGTCTTCATCATTTTCAGCTGCGAAATGAGCAACACCGGAAGTGGTATTGTGAGTCATTGCGCCACCGAGGTCTTCTTGGGTAACTTCTTCACCAGTAACGGACTTAACAACTGCTGGTCCGGTAATGAACATTTTAGAAGTGTTCTTTACCATGTAGATGAAGTCAGTCAAAGCTGGGGAATAAACAGCGCCGCCAGCAGATGGTCCCATGATTGCGGAAATCTGTGGAACTACACCGGAAGCAATAGTGTTTTCAAAGAAGATCTTGCCGTAACCAGCAAGAGCATCAATAGCCTCTTGGATACGAGCGCCGCCGGAATCGTTCATGCCAACGAGTGGAGCACCCATTTTCAGTGCCAAGCGTTGTACTTTTACGATTTTAGCTGCATGCATTTCGCCAAGGGAACCACCTTCAACGGTGAAATCTTGAGCGAATACATAAACCAAACGGCCATCAACAGTACCATAACCGGTGGTTACGCCTTCACCAGGGAGTTCTTTTTTCTCCATGCCGAAGTTTGTGCAACGATGTGCAACAAAGCGATCGAGTTCAACAAAGCTGCCTTCATCAAGAAGCAATGCGATTCTTTCGCGAGCAGTCAATTTGCCGCCGTCGTGTTGTTTTTGAACACGTTTTGGGCCGCCAGCTGCAATGATTTTTTCTGATTTTGCAATCATTTTCTCAATTTTAGCTTGAGTAGACAAATTATTACACCTCCATCTAAATTGGGTCGAACTTGTTTATTTACACCACACATCGTGGGTGTAGACAATTGCTATGTCTCTCTGGAGACAAATGGGCAAGCACTCTACTAATTATTTGTGAGGAGCGCAGAGTTCGAGAAGAATGCCAACAGATTTTGGATGAACAAAAGCGATATCCATTCCGCCAGCACCACCACGAGGAGCCTTATCAATCATAACGCCGCCTCTAGCTTGTACATCAGCGATTGCAGCTTCGATGTCGTCAACGCGTACTGCTACGTGTTGGATACCTTGGCCGTTTTTCTCAATGTATTTTGCGATTGGGCTTTCAGGAGAGGTTGCAACCAAAAGCTCGAACAAAGTTTCGCCGCATGGAATGAAAACAGTTTTAACTTTTTGTTCTTCAACTGTTTCTTCACCAGTGCAAGTCAGGCCAAGAACCTCAGTGTAGAATTTTTTGGAAACATCCAAATCTTTGCAGGCAATACCAATGTGATCAACACAGATACATTTGAACATGAAAATCTCCTCCTTGAAATGTAATACTATTTAATAATGTCACTTAAGGACACTATCAACAATTTTATCTACTACCGAATACGGGTCAACTTCACGATTTTGCAATTTGGTTACTGTCTTTGCAAATTCATCGGTAGCAACAACCTTAGCATCAACATAACGGCTTATACGATCATTGACCATAGCCGTAACTTCAGATTTTATACGGTTCGCACGAATTGTTTCAATCTTACCGGTCTGCATAAGGAATTTTTTGTGTTCTTCAATAGAATCAACTACTTCAGTAATTCCTTCATCTTTACTTGCTACGGTACGATTGATAGGTGGTCGCCACTCAACATTCTCCTGGTTTAATTCCAGCATCATTTCGATTTCGATATTCAGTTTATCAACGCCTTCACGATCGGCTTTGTTGATAGTAAAGAGATCACCGATTTCAAGAATACCAGCTTTAATAGCTTGGATATCGTCACCGAGACCAGGAACAACAACAACCATTGTCGTATCGGCGGTTTTAACGATATCAACTTCTGATTGCCCTACCCCTACAGTTTCAACGATTATTACGTCAATGCCATAAGCATCCATTAATTTTACTGCATCGCCTGATTTTTGCGACAGGCCGCCCAAGCTTCCGCGTGTAGCCATACTGCGTACGAAGATACCCTCGTCAGCAATTAGGTCCATCATTCTGATACGATCGCCAAGAATTGCTCCGCCGGAATAAGGACTGGTCGGGTCAATTGCAACAATACCTACGGTTTTGCCACGCTTACGGTATTCTTTGGCCAATTTATCTGTTAATGTACTTTTACCAGCACCAGGTGGTCCAGTAATACCAATGACGTAAGCATTACCTGTATGAGGATAAATTTGTGTCATTATACTGACAGCTTCATCATATTCGTTTTCTACAGCCGTAATAGCCTTGGATAATGCCAAACGGGAGTGGTTTAATACGCCTTCAACAATATTCAAATGAGTACACCGCCTTGTTGAGGTTCTAGAATAATCATAGGAGATAGCCGGGATAAACCCCGGCTATCTGATTTTAAATAACCTCTTATTTTACGTTAGCGTTGATGTAGTCAACGATTGCGCTGGTCGGAGTTCCCGGAGTGAATACTTCAGCGATACCTGCAGCTTTAAGGCCAGGGATATCAGAATCAGGAATAACACCGCCGCCGATAGTCAATACATCGGTCATGCCTTTTGCTTTCAACAATTCTACAATCTTAGGGAACAAAGTGTTGTGAGCGCCGGAAAGCAAGCTCAAAGCAACAACATTTACGTCCTCTTGTAATGCGGATTCAGCGATTTGTTCCGGAGTCAAACGAATACCGGTGTAAATTACTTCGAATCCAGCATCGCGCAGTGCGCGAGCAACAACTTTAGCACCACGGTCATGTCCATCAAGACCTGGTTTTGCTACTAAAACTCTAATACGTTTATCCATTATTTTCCCTCCCTAAATTGTTTCGCTTACAGTGCTACGTGGGATTTGTATTCGCCGAATACTTCCCTCATAACGCCGCAGATTTCGCCTTCAGTTGCATATGCATGAACAGCGTCGAGAATTAAAGGCATCAGGTTGACGGAATCGTCAGCGCAAGCTGCTTTTAATGCAGCCAAAGTTGCTTCAACTTTAGCATTATCGCGTTTTGCTTTCAATGCAGCAATTTTCTTAGCTTGCAATTCGCCAACAGAACCATCTACACGAAGCAAGTTTTTCGGTGCTTCTTCTTCTTGTTGGAATTTGTTTACGCCAACAATGATCTTGTTGCCTTTTTCAATGTCCATTTGCCATTTGTAAGCGGAATCTTGGATTTCTTTTTGGATGTAGCCTTTAGCGATTGCTTCAGGAGCGCCACCGATTTCATCGATTTTCTTAATGTAGTCCCAAGCTTCAGCTTCGATTTTGTTAGTCAAAGCTTCAACATAGTAGGAACCGCCCAATGGGTCAACTGTATCAGCCAAGCCGCTTTCGTAAGCAACGATTTGTTGGGTACGAAGTGCTATAGTTACGGATTCAGTAGTCGGCAAAGCGAGTGCTTCGTCTTTGGAGTTAGTGTGCAAGGATTGAGTACCACCCATTACAGCAGCAGCAGTTTGCAGAGCAACACGAACGATATTGTTGTTTGGTTGTTGAGCAGTCAGCATAGAACCTGCAGTTTGAGTATGTACGCGAAGCATTTGGGATTTAGCTTTTTTAGCGCCAAATCTTTCTTTCATAACTTTAGCCCATACACGACGGGAAGCGCGGAATTTAGCAACTTCTTCGAGTACGTTGTTGTGTGCATTCCAGAAGAAGGACAGACGGCCTGCGAAAGCATCAACGTCCATACCAGCTTTGATAGCAGCTTCTACATAAGCGATACCATCAGCGATAGTGAATGCGATTTCTTGAGCAGCAGTGGAACCAGCTTCACGAATGTGGTAACCAGAGATGGAAATTGTATTCCACAATGGAACGTTTTTAGCGCAATATTCGAAAATATTGGTGATCAAACGCATAGATGGTTTTGGAGGGAAAATGTAAGTACCACGAGCAGCATATTCTTTCAGAATATCGTTTTGGATGGTACCACGAAGTTTATCAGCGGATACGCCTTGTTTTTCAGCAACAGCGATGTACATGCAAAGCAGTACAGATGCTGGAGCATTGATAGTCATGGAAGTGGAAACTTTGGAAAGATCGATTTGATCGAAAAGAATTTCCATATCAGCAAGGGAGTCGATAGCTACGCCAACTTTACCAACTTCGCCTTCTGCCATAGCATCAGTGGAATCGTAACCGATTTGGGTTGGTAAGTCAAATGCGCAGGAAAGACCGCTGCCGCCGTTAGCTAACAGGTAGCGATAACGTTTGTTGGATTCTTCAGCAGTAGAGAAACCAGCATACATACGCATGGTCCAGAAACGACCACGATACATTGTAGGTTGTACACCACGTGTAAACGGATATTGACCAGGGAATCCAAGGTCTTTTTCATAATCGAACCCTTCTACATCAAGAGGGGTGTAGAGCCTGTTTGGCTCAAGGTTTCCGCGCTCTGGGTTTTTGTCTAATTTTGCTACTACACCTGCAGTATAAGCTTCAAACCCGGCTTTTAGTGTTTCATTTGCCATTCTCAAATCCTCCTTAAAATTTTACTTTTCATATTCTGGTTTGGACGAACCATCATATGGAATGAGAGTTTCCCGTCTGCTGACGAGATTTATGAGAAGCCCTGAGGCTTTCTCTGTGATATTATACCATCGCCTAAGCGATTTTTAAGGTGTGCCGCCGCGACCACCACGCCGGCACACCGTTAAAACAAAATTTTGTTATTTCTCCATAGTACCGGTTTTTACAAAGCGATCATGGAAGGACAATGCTTCGGAAAGGATGTGCGGAGTTTGGCTGTTGCCGCATTCTTTGCATGCTCTTTCGAAGTAGTCTGTAAGAAGAGGTTGATATTTCGGGTTTGCAACCTTGTCAATGATAACAAGAGCGCGTTCTTTCGGCGAGAGACCACGAAGGTCAGCTACACCGCGTTCAGAAACGATAACATCAACATCATGTTCAGTATGATCAACATGAGAGCAGAAAGGAACTACAGAAGAAATTGCGCCGCCTTTTGCCAGGGAAGTAGTGAAGAATACGGTCAGGAAGCCGTTACGAGCATAGTCGCCGGAACCGCCGATACCGTTCATCAGTTTTGTGCCGGCAATATGAGTGGAGTTAACATTACCATAGATATCAACTTCGATAGCAGTGTTCATAGCGATAACACCGATACGACGAGCTAGTTCTGGACTATTAGCAACTTCTTGCGGGCGAAGGACAATATATTTTTTGTATTTTTCAACATTAGCATAGAATTTTTTGAGGCAGTCCGGAGATGGGCTCAAAGCTGTACCGGAACAAACGCGAAGTTTGCCTGCATCAATAAGATCGAACATACCGTCTTGAATAACTTCAGTGAAAACGGTCAAATCTTCGAAATCGGAGTTTACTAAGCCGTTGATTACAGCATTTGCAACGGAACCAACACCGGATTGCAATGGCAGTAAATTCTTTGGCAAACGGCGCTCTGCAACTTCTTGTTTGAAGAAAGCAACCAGGTTTTCACCCATAGCTTTAGCTTCGTCATCAATTGCGCCCAAAGAACGTGTTTTATCAGTAATATCGCATGGAACAACAGCAGCAACTTTGCAAAGGTCGCAAGGGATATAAGGGGTGCCAATGCGATCTTCTGGTTTAACAAGAGGAATTGGCAGACGATTCGGAGGATCCAATGGAACATAGGAATCATGCATGCCTTCCAAAGCTTCTGGTTGAGTAACGTTTACTTCGATGATAACCTGTTTAGCACTTTGTACCCAGGAAGAAGAGTTACCCATGGAAGTAGTAGGAACGATACCAATTTGGCCATTACCAAGATCTTTGATGATACAAGCTTCGATAATAGCAATATCAACATCATGACGGCCAAACATGAAACCGTAACGAGCCATTTGAGCAACATGGCTCAAATGAAGGTCAGTGTATTTTACACTGCCGTTGTTGATAGCTTTACGCAAATCATTGTTTGTTTGGTAAGGCAGACGTCTAGCAACAACGCCAGCATTAGTCAAAACAGAGTCAATTTCTGGGCCTACGGAAGCACCAGTCCAGAGGTTGATTTTGAGAGGATCTGTTTTTGCCCTTTCAGCCAAAGCAAGAGGAACTGCTTTTGGATAGCCGGATGGTGTAAATCCGCTAACGCCAATGTTCATTCCGTCTTTGATGAGTGCAGCAGCTGCTTCAGCAGTAGTAACTTTAGCCATAGCTGCTTCGCAGTGCACGCGGGATTTAATGTCAATCATGTTTACCTTCCTCCTTAATAATTGTGAAAATCTGGCTTTTAGCCTGCAAGAGGTATTCTTGCTAGTAAAAATTCACTTACTATTAACTAAAAAGTGCTGTAAAATGCTTGATTTCTTAGTTAAGAATAAGATTTTACCCATAAAAAAAGACACCCAGGAGTTTTGCCCATTCTTATCAATCCATATATTAAATCAATATTAATAACAAAACACAGCCAAGTGTAAGCTCACTGTCTTCCAGCTCGGTAAGAACCGGATTGCGAACCACATCAGAGAAAATGCAAATTTTCAATCAAGGGCTAACCCTTTTTTGTCCATTTGCCTCAATGCCAATGTTTCCAATATTTATCGTCTGTTCAATCTTCAGACTATGACCTTTTTTTATACTTACAGCATTTATATTTCGACATTTTCGAAAAAAATCCTTCTTTTTTTTCAAAAAATAAGAAAATTTAACCTAAAATTTCTAATAATCTTCTGATGATGCTGCCCTTCTTGGAAATATAGTTTTTCAACAACACAATTGCCTACAATTTTCTTTTGTTAGTCAGCAGCCTCTTACTACAGAATACTCTAACATACTAGCAGTTAAACTGTAAACTTGCAAGCGTTTTCTTTACACTTTACACAAAATCTCCATATCGAAGTGCCGATATGGAGGTTTTGTAAATTGTATTTTTTTATTGATTTCTTTTCTGCTGATTATACTTCGTATGCAGTAAATGATGCGCTTTTTCACCTAACGGTTTGCCAAGCCACGTCGAATATAATTCGTTAATTTCAGGATTCTCGTGTGACTTACGCAGCGTGCAGGCTTCATCACAGGTAAAAAGAGCTTCCCGCCTTGCTCTGCGAATATCCGCATCAACAGGTACGGGCTGACCGCCGCCACCTATGCAGCCGCCGGGACAAGCCATTACTTCAATGAAATGGTATTCAGCCTGACCGGCTTTGACTTTTTCCATCATAGCTTTAGCCGATTTCAAAGTATGCACCACAGCGACTTTAACTTCAACATCTCCAATCTTTAAAGCCGCTTCGCGAACTGTTTCCATGCCGCGTACTGCCTTATATTCGATCTGGCTGAGATTCTGGCCGGTAACAACATCAGCTACTGTTCGAAGCGCTGCTTCCATCACGCCACCGGTTGTGCCGAAGATTACACCGGCACCTGTAGATTTACCCAAAGGAGAATCAAAATTTTCCTCCGGCAAAGCTGCAAAATCAAGGCCAAACTCGCGGATCATCCTGCCTAATTCTCTGGTTGTCAGCACAATATCAACATCCTGATAACCGGAAGAGTTCATTTCAGGTCTGGCCGCTTCTGCTTTTTTCGCCGTACAAGGCATAATTGATACCGAAACTATATCTTTTGCATCAAGACCAGCACGTTCGGCGTAATAAGTCTTAGCGACCGCGCCAAACATTTGCTGTGGTGACTTAGCCGTAGAAAGATGAGGTAAAAGTTCCGGATACTTAAGTTCAATCATGTTGACCCAACCCGGGCTGCACGAAGTAATCATCGGCAGAACTCCGCCGTTAGTCAGCCGGTCGATAAATTCATGGCCTTCTTCCATTATAGTAAGGTCGGCTGAAAAATTGGTGTCAAAGACTTTATCAAAACCTAAACGGCGCAAAGCTGCAACCATCTTGCCCGTGACAATTTCTCCCACCGGAATGCCAAGTTCTTCACCGAGAGCAACACGTACGGAAGGAGCAGTCTGTACTACTACATGTTTAGATTTATCAGCCAAAGCCGCCCAGGCTTTGTCGGTATCATCTTTTTCGACAATTGCCGCCGTTGGGCAGACGCTGGCGCATTGTCCGCAATAAGTACAAGCCACTTTTTCCAGTCCTTGCTCAAAAGCCGTCGAAACAATCGTATGAAAGCCGCGTCCAGCAAAGCTATAAACATCCATGCCCTGAATTTCAGAACAGGCACGAATACAGCGGCCGCAGAGAATACATTTTTCCTGATCGCGTACCAGCGAAGGGTTCCCGGCATCAATCGTATGTGCCTTCATTTCGCCGCCGGCAAATCTTATTTTTCTCACGCCGAGTTCGGCAGCGATTGTCTGCAGTTCGCAATCCATACTCTTCTGGCAGGACAAACAATCTTTTGGATGGTTGGCGAGCAAAAGTTCAACAATCAGTTTTCTCGCCTCACGAACCTTCGGTGTGTTAGTCTCAACAACCATGCCTTCCGCAACCGGATATACACAAGAGGCTACCAGCGTTCTCGCTCCGGATGCTTCAACAACACAGAGGCGGCAAGCACCTTCGCGGGAAAGCTCAGGATGATAACAGAGTGTTGGAATATAAATACCAGCGGCTCGAGCGGCTTCAAGAACCGTAGAATTTTTCTTTGTCTGGACAGTTTGTCCGTTAATAGTCAGCGTTACCATATCCATTTTATCCACGTCTCCTCCTAGCCTTTCGTAATCGCTTTGAATGGGCAGACAGACATACATGCGCCACATTTGATACAAACAGCGGTATCAATAACATGCTGCTGTTTTAAGCTGCCGCTGATTGCTTTGACCGGACAGGTTTTCGCACAGAGACCGCAGCCTTTACATTTATCAGTAATGGTATAAACAGCCATTTTTTCACAAACGCCGGCAGGACAGCGTTTTTCTTTGATATGAGCTTCATATTCATTACGAAAATATTTCAAAGTGCTGAGAACTGGGTTTGGAGCTGTTTGTCCTAAACCACACAAAGCAGTTTCTTTAATGTTTTTCGCCATATTTTCCAGTAGTTCAATATCGCCTTCACGACCCTGGCCTTCGGTTATACGCGTCAGAATTTCGAGCATCCTTTTTGTTCCTTCGCGACAAGGCGTACATTTCCCACAGGACTCAGACTGCGTAAAGTTCAGGAAAAATTTAGCAACATCAACCATGCAGGTGTCTTCATCCATAACAACAAGGCCGCCGGAACCCATCATTGCTCCTACAGCAGTCAAGGAATCATAGTCAATCGGCAGGTCCAACAGTTCTTCCGGCAGACAGCCGCCAGACGGTCCGCCGATCTGCACAGCTTTAAACTTCTTGCCATTATTGATACCGCCGCCGATATCGTAAATAATTTCCCTCATTGTAATACCCATCGGCACCTCTGCCAAACCGGTATTATTAATTTTACCTGTCAGCGCAAAAACCTTCGTGCCTTTGGATTTTTCCGTACCAAACTGGCAATACCAGTCCGCTCCGTTAACGATAATCTGTGGTACGTTGGCAAAAGTTTCAACATTATTAATATTGGTAGGTTTACCCCAAAGACCCGAAACAGCTGGGAATGGTGGTCTTGGCCGTGGCATACCTCTCTTGCCTTCAATGGATGCCATAAGTGCAGTTTCTTCACCGCAAACAAAAGCACCGGCACCTTCCTTGATATGAATTTGGAAGTTAAATCCGGAATTGAAGATATTTTCACCTAAGAAACCCATCGCCTCAGCTTGTTCTATTGCTACCTTCAGCCGTTTGATGGCGAGAGGATATTCTGCGCGTACATAGATATAGCCCTCATCAGCGCCAATTGCATAACCGCAGATAGCCATACCCTCCAATATTTTGTGCGGATCACCTTCCAAAACGCTGCGGTCCATAAAAGCACCAGGATCTCCTTCATCAGCATTGCAAATAACATATTTTTTGTCATTTACTGACTGCTTAGCAAATCCCCATTTCATCCCGGTCGGAAAACCGCCGCCGCCACGCCCTCTTAACCCAGACTTCTTGACCTCATCAACTACTTCATCAGCTGTCATCATAGTCAAGGCCTTACCTAAGCCTTCGTAACCGCCGACTGCTATATACTCTTCAATCTGTTCTGGGTTGATCGTGCCGCAATGAGCGAGAACTAAACGATGCTGCTTCTTGTAAAAGTTTATGTCAGAATAATTCGGTATCATTTCGTGTGTCATTGGTTCGTGATACAGAAGGCGTTCTACCATACGTCCCTTTAAGAGATGTGATTCCACTATTTCCGGCACATCTTCCGCTGTCACGCGGGAATAAAAAGTTCCTTCAGGATAAACTATGACTAACGGACCATATTCGCAAAATCCATGACAGCCGGTTTCAACAACCATTACTTCATCAGCCAATCCCTTAGCCTTGATCTCTTTCTGAAAAGCCAGCTCTACTTCTTTAGACCCCGCCGATTTGCAGCCGGTACCCGCACAAATAAGCACGTGCGCTCTAATATGTTGCATTTTATTTTCCTCCCGTTATAGGTCTTTATTGGGTTTTTCAGCATTACTGTTCGATTTTGGCAACAACCAAATCTTCAATAATATGTCCATTAACAACATGGTCAGCTATAATCCTTTTAACGTCCTCAGGTTTCACATTGCCGTAAGTAATTCGCGGTTCACCAGGACGAACAACGTCCAACAGAACTTCTTTCTCACACATACCTATACAACCAGTCTGCTGCACCTGAACATCATTGAGCTTTCTTACCGCCAATTCGTCCAAGACTGCGGACATTACTTCCCTTGCGCCTGCAGCGATGCCACAGGTACCCATACCAATTATTATTTTAGTTCCTTGCTTTTGTCTGACTTTAATATCACTTTGTAATTTTGCACGCAAAGCTTTTAAATCTTCCAATGTTTTCATCACGTTGCCTCCTGCTCATTTCTGACTTTGCTTAGCTCTTGCTTCAGATAGGCATCCAGCCAAAGATATACTTCGGGAAAGCTAAAATCAATATCTTCGCCGAGTATTTCTTTTACAGCCAGTGAGTCGAACTCAAAACAACTTTTACCATATCTGTATCTTACAATAAATTGCAAATCCGGATTAGTGGCCAAAATCACTCGGATAGTAGCTCCCAAATCGCCTAAAGGAGGCCTGTCAAGGTGATCACGTAAAAATGCCGCTTCAATAGTAGTTCCGACACCTTCCTTGGATCTGACTGTCAGATGTCCACCGCTCTGTTCTGTCGACATCGCAATGAAAGGTATTCCTAAACCAATGTCACGCGTCAAGCGTGTTGTCACAAAGGGATCTCGTATTTTTTGCAATAATTCAGCATTCATGCCTTTGCCGTCATCGCAAATGCGAAAAACGAAATATCCTCCCTCATCTTCATTAACATCCAAAAAAACCTTCTTCGCTGAGGCAGCAATGGAATTTTGTATTAAATCAAGAATGTGAAGTGCTATTTCGCGCATGATTTATTTATATCTGTCCAAAATAGCCGACAGCTTTTCTGTAGTCAAACGTCCGTGTGTATCTTCATTAATCTGCATGACTGGAGCCAAACCGCAGGCACCGACGCAGGCAATCGTTTCCAAAGTGAAGCGCAAATCCTCAGTAGTATGACCGGCCTTGATGCCTAATTGTTTTTCGACAGCCTGCAAAATTACCTTGCCGCCGCGAACGTGACAAGCTGTACCCTGGCAAACCCTAATGATATTTCTGCCGCGCGGATTGAGATGAAATTGAGAATAAAAGGTAACCAAGCCATAAATCTGGCTAATAGGAATAATCATCTTTTCTGCGACATACTCTAAAACATCTTTCGGCAAATAATTATAAAGAGCTTGTATTTCTTGTAAAACAGGAATTAAAGCCCCCTTCTTTCCTTCATACCTTGCGAGTATTTCATCAATTTGTTTTTTTTCTTTGTTTTCGCCGCCACAGCAACAAGTGTTTTCTAAATTCATTCTTGATCTCTTCCTTTCATGGCTTAGTAACGAGAACTCTGTTTTCAAAAACTGCAAAATATAATAATGCAATGTTCTTTCAATATAGAACATCACAGAAATTTCGTTGTTTTACACTTAGCTGAAGCACCCCGGGCAATAACTTCTCCCTTTTTCCCCAAGTAAGGCGAGCTTAATTTCGCTTACGGTTGGCTTTTCCAGATAGAAAGCTGTTTTGGGGCCAGACAAAAATTCGTTCATGCGATGCGCATCAGAAGAAGTCAGATAAGGCAATCCGCCGACCAGTGGCTTTAAACATTTCTTAGTCAGTTCTTCCAAACCAAGAGGAGATATTTCAACTGCGGCTAAAGCCATGGACTCCGTCAAAAATCCCAATTGTCCAAGCAAACTATAAGATGGTCTGTCAATATGTGCTGCAATGCAAATACCGCCAAGACTATTACAGCAATCAATAATCTCATCTGCGTCCAACTGCAAAGAGGCTAAAAGCATCCGCTGTTCTTCTGCGACAAAATTATCATCAGCATCTACAATGAATTGCGCACCAAAACGTTTGGGATCATTTTGCAGAGGCAGCATCTTTTTATCAACTATTTGCTGCCAGCATTGCATCTGTTCAAGCTCATCAAAAAGAACAATGATGTGCGCCTCTTCTTTACACTGCACTTCCATACCCGGCAAAACCTTTATCCCGTAGCGCTGCGCTGCCTCTATGGCTGCCGCAATATTAGCTGAAGCATTATGATCGGTAATAGCGAGCAGATTTACACCCGTTTCAGCTGCCTTCATAACAATATGGTGCGGTGTCATTTCAATCTCCGCACATGGTGAAAGCAGTGTGTGAACATGTAAATCAGCAAGCCACTTATTCATTTTGTGTTTTTAACTCCCAACGCATAAATTTTCCCAACAACTTCAAAAGTTGACAGCTTTGTTGTAAGTATCAGTACATCATTTTTTTCAGCTTTAACCAAAGTCTCCTGTTCAATAGTTGTACCGCCGCTCACTATAATTGCAGACAAGCCTAAAAGAGCTGCTACGGCAGCAATGTTCTGATGACCCTGCATCGTAACCCAAACCATACCGGCAGAGGCCTGTCCCATCACATTACTGAGAAGGTCCGAAGCATACCCACCGGTAACTTCTGCTGTCAAGGCAACATTTTTCGTTGCCACTTCCAAACCAAGAGACGTAACAATTTCACTGATTTTCATTTTTCTCCCCCTTGTTTGAAGCCTTAGTCTGTCTTCCGGAAAGTGGAATCTGTTCAGCCAAATCCAGCATTCCTTGTGCTAACTTTTTAACGCTGGCACGCAGTTTGAAGATACAATCTGTTTCGTGTGCTTTGCCCTGCACAATATCTTCAGCTAAGCACTGACAGGTAGGTGCGCCGCAAGCCCCGCAGTCCAAACCTGGGAGCGAACTCAAAACTTCTTCCATCTTCTCAAACTTCTTCATCGCGACAACTATATCTTCGTCAAGCTGCATCATTGGTCTAGGCACCAACTGTTTGACCGATTGGCTGGATACAGGAAAATTATCACACTGCATACTTTTTTCCAAAGTAAGTCTGCGTGATTTTGGTTCGTTTTTCCTCATAGTGCGTACACGCTGCTGCAAGTTTTTCTCGGCAACAAATTTATTTACAGCTGTTAAAGGCCCACCAACACAACCTCCGTAGCAAGCTGAACATTCTACATAGTCTACATCATGCATTTTGTTCATTGATATCTGCTCCAAAACTTCATAAGCTTCGTCAACACCATGAACGATCAAAAAATTATCAAGACCGGCTGCCTTCGCCTCACCACCGGCACAGCCCCAGCCCATGCCATAAGAGGAACCAGTTGTAACATGATTTTGCCAATCGCTAAAAACTTTGTCTTCTTTTAAAACACGACAAAGCTCACCATAAATTTTGGCAATGCTAAAAGCACCTGTAATGGCAGTACTGTTAACATCAACTGCTTGTCTGATATTACTGCCCTTAGCGGGACAGGGAGCAACAAACCAAATACCCACCTGTTCTGCTGCATATTCACCACGTTTGGCAACTTCTTCCTTTATATAGATTGCCGCGGCTTCGGCAGGCGATAAAATAGGCACGACCTGTTTAATGAGTTCAGGAAATTTTACCTGAATTAACCTCAAGACAGCAGGACAAGCGGAAGAAATCAATGGTCTTGGACCTTCTTTGTAATTCTTCACATATGATTCAATTTCGGCAGAAACATATTCACTGGAAGCAGAAACGTCAAAAATTTCATCAAAACCCAAGTCACGCAAGCCCTGCCAAATAGCCTCCATCTTAATTTCCGGCGGGAATTGAGCATACAAGGATGGTGGCGGCAGTATTATATTATAGCTATATTTACGCATTTCACTCAAATTATCCATGACCGCTACCTTGGCATGGTGTGGGCAGCGTCTTATGCACTCGCCGCAATCGATACAACGTGCAGCGAGAATGATAGCCTTGCCATTACGTACACGTATAGCTTCAGTTGGGCAGTATTTAACACAAGTGACACACCCTATGCAAGCACTTCCCTTTAAACGCACGGAATGAAAATATCCTCCCGACACCTGTATCACCGCCTAAAACTCATTTATTTTCTTTATCAACATGGTTGAATAGCATTGTTATCTGCGTTCCCTGGTTAACTTCAGAGACAATATCAAGCTTGTCAGAACACTTAATCATATTAGGCAGGCCCATGCCTGCGCCAAAACCCATCTGTCTTATATAGTCCGGGGCAGTCGACCAGCCTTCCTGCTTGGCCTGTTCGATATCAGCTATACCTGGTCCCTTGTCAGTCACCATAATAACTGTGCTGTCGGGAGAAATTTCTGCTGTCACTACACCACCGCCAGCATGAATGATAACATTCATTTCCGCCTCATAGGTTCCTATAGCAATCCGTCTTATAATATCTGCAGGAATACCAATTCTCTGCAATAATCTCTTAATACCGCTGGAAGCTTCGCCGGCACGTTCAAAATCACCCGGTGCTACTTCATAAGTAACTTGCATTTTTTTTGTATCATTCATCGGTAAATACCTTATGCGGGCACCCCTCTATTCCCATCTCGTATAAGCGTCCGCAAGCTTCGAATAAAGTGTAACAAGTAACCAGCAAAGGAATCTCATTCGACTTTGCTGCTTCGAGAATATCCTGTCCAGGCTGTTTGCCGCGGACAAACACTATTGCGCATAAATCGCTGAGTTCAGCGGTCCTGACGACTTGAATATTAGTCAGTCCGGTCAAGAGCAAGGTTTTTCGTTTAGTAAAAGTCAAGACATCACTCATCAGATCCGCTCCACAAGCTGAAGCGACCTCACGGTCCATCTGATCTTCACCCAACAATATTTTTGCATTAAGCTTACTGCAGACCTGGTTTAAATTTATCACGAGTATTACCTCCCGTTTTTTGACCTGTCATTCAATCTTTTTCAGTCGGATAGAATCAATTCTTTCTTTTGAGTCAATTGCCGCTATTCGGCCAGAAAAGATTTAAAGTGCTTTTTTGCAGTATTTATCGGGTATTCAGCCTTATACATAGTAATTGTACCGTGACAGTCAGGCCGTGTAAAGCAAAATATCGGGAAGCCTTATGGTTTCCCGACTCTTTGTCTGGCATTTGCGGCACATACAGCCAAGAGAGAATTGAGCAGCCAGAACAACATGCCCAATTGGATATTAAAAAGTGTATGATCTGTCAAACCACTGACAGCAATCCCGATCATCGCCATGAGATAACCTCTGCCAATGCCTCTTCGCCAAGGTTCAACATCAGCATGAGCCAAAAACCAAGCCTCTCTCACCAATAAACCTACTACGAACAAAAAGGCCACTAAGCCTTGTATTCCTAGCTCAGCAGTAATATTTAAAAACAAATTGTGGCAGTGATACATCGGCACATCCGGATTCTGCAAATAAAAATCATAATCAGGGAAAGCGTACATATAACCATACCAGCCAACTCCCCACGGCGAATCCTTAATCATCGCTATTGTACTTTCTACATAAGAAAAGCGCAAGGCAACAGAAGTATCTTCCGTCTGGAAAATTGACATAAGGCGATTAGACAACAGATCCCAGGCAAAGTAAGCTACCAAAGCGCCGCCGCCTACAAAAGGCAGTACGGCTTTCCTGTAGAAAAAAACGGCAAAAGTAAACAAAACTACGAACAGGCTTACCCAGTTACCGCGTGAAAAAGTCAGTAAAAGGCAAGCAAAGCTAGTCAAAAACAGTGTTATGAGTGCTATGCGTCTTTTACCGCCGGGCAATGCCGAGAAGACTCCTACGCAGTAGCCTATAGTCACGACCAGAAAAGTGCCTAAGATATTAGGATTTTGCAAGGTAGAATATACTCTTTCCTTCAGTTCCGGGAATTGGGAAACGTCTACCCATTCTGTATTGAGCACAGCGGTTCCGGCAATGTACTGGAATATGCCATAGGTTGCAACAATAAAAGCTGATAACAGAAATGACTTCAATAAAACCAAAGGCTCTCTTTTTTTGGAAGCATAATGCAAAACCAGCCAAAAACAGCCTATATGCTGACTGACAACATAGGCATAGTTAAAAGTGCTGGCAAAAATATTACCGGAAAAGGCTAGTGAGACAAAGCTGATTGCCATCAAGGCATAAAGCCCGTATTTAAGCTTTTTAGGCAAAATTTCTGTGGCAATTTGGTTTCTGCGCTGATGCTGATCAATCAATGCACAAATCATGGTGACACTGAAAAGGCAGCTGCTCAGCGGTATGGATAGGGGCAACACAAAAACCAATAGAACAAGCAGTCTGAAGACTACTTGCTGCAGATTTAATAGTTGCCAGCGAAAAAGCGGTTTTTTCATTTATTTCTCCTGCTTATTACTCTAAAAGGTTTTTAATATATAAATAATATCGAACATAAGACTGACACCGGTGGTCTTTGTCTGCGTAGGTATTAAACTGCGGACTAAAGTAGAGCAATATCATTTATTATAGCCAATGTATACGAGCCAGTGGCCTTATCGGCGTAGCTATTATAACTCAGCGCTCCAATTCTTGTTAGAGAATTGCCAAGCGCGTGTCGAAGGCGGAGCAGCAAGGCTGCTGGCAAGTAACACATTAACCAAATACCGAAGGTGGAGCAGCAAGACTACCGCTGCAAGAACTTGCTTTTTTAGGTGCAAGCACTTTTTCATAAGATAATATATTCTAACCGGATTATACCATATTTTCTTTGAAATGCAGCATCACTGATTTAGCAGCATCTTTTTAAAGGTTCCTACCAGATAGAGTGAGCCGCAGACGCAGACAAGTCCGTCCTCGCCCACTTCCGCCAAAGCCGTTTTGTAGGCTTCAGCTAAATCATGCATGGCTTTTGCCTGAGGGCCAATTTGCTCCGCCAAAGCTTCTGGTTCGGCTGCTCTTGTTCCTTCGTCTGCCCGGACAGTATAGACCGTATCCTCTTTGCGGAACAAAGTAGTGATAACCTGGCTGATATCCTTATCACCCATCATGCCGAAAATGAAGCAGATTTTCTTGCCGCAGTAGTATTTGTCCAAAGCAGCACGCAGAACAGCGGCGCCTGCCGGATTGTGTGCACCGTCCAAAATAACGTCAGGCTTCTGGCTTATCCTCTCCAGACGTCCCGGCCATTTAGTCAAAGCAACACCCTGATGCAGGGCCAGCTCATTAATACGGTTATCTTGCTTGGAAGCAAGCTTGGCAGCTACCACGGCAACTGCCGTATTCAAAATCTGGTGAGCGCCTGGCAGTTTAACCTCGTAGTTGGAATGATAATCACCGGCACTGAGCGTAAAAGTCTGGCCTTCCATGCTGCTCGTAACTTCCTGTCCGGTAAAAGCTTTGCCGTAAATATACAGCGGTGCTTGTTTGAAGAGAGACATAGCCTGAATCGGGCCTAAAGCCTCTCCTTCTGCTGCAGTAACTACCGGTACGCCATCTTTAATGATGCCGGCTTTCTGCATAGCTATTTCTTCAACAGTTTTGCCACAGCGGTCAGTATGGTCGAGGCTGACATTAGTAATTACAGAAACTACCGGCGTAATAACATTCGTAGAATCCCAAAGGCCGCCAAGACCAACTTCAATCACGGCATAATCCAACTTTTGCAGGGCAAAATGCAGAAAGGCCGCTGCCGTCAGTACTTCAAACTGCGTCGGCTGGTCGGTTCCTTTTGCCATAACGCTTTCTACAGCGCGTCTGACAGCGGTAACTACCAAGGCAAAATCTTCATCACTTATCTCTTTTCCATCAACTTCAATCCGTTCGTTATATCTGACCAGATGGGGAGAAGTAAATTTGCCGACCTTCAAGCCGCTCACCAATAAGATATTGGTAATCATACTGGTTACAGAGCCTTTGCCATTAGTGCCGGTGACATGAATTGTCCTGACTTTTTGTTCAGGATTGCCCAATTCTTTTAAGAGGGCTTCAATCCTCTCCATGCCGAGGTGAATGCCAAATTTACCCAGGCTATCCAAGTAGGCTAATGTTTCTGTGTAATTCATGATTTTTCCTCCGCAATTAGCAAAATTGGCGCGAATTAACGCGCCAATTGCTTTTTATTCCAGATTTTTCAAATAAGCCAGACGCTCTTGGATAGCTTGCATCTTACCAGCAATTTCCTGAGCCTTTGCTTTTTCTTTTTCCACGACTTCCGCAGGCGCTTTCGCCAGGAAGCCTGCATTATTTAATTTGCCTTCAATGCGTCCAATTTCTTTGGTCATGCCATCAAGCTCTTTGTTGAGGCGCTGCGTTTCTTTTTCGATATCAATCAAGCCTTTGAGCGGCAGGTAAACTTCAATTCCTTTGGTCACAGCAGCCATGGCATTTTCCGGTTTGTTACCGCCAGCCGGCCATATGCTTAATTCGTCGACACTTGCCATCAGTTTTATATAAGACTGGTTGTCAGCAACTACTTGCTGCAATTCGTCAGCAACGAGCAAAATTGCAGGAACTTTTTTGCCAGGAGCAACATTTACTTCTGCGCGCATATTACGAATAGCTTTGATTGCTTCCATAATAGCATTCATAGCAGCTTCGGCTTCAGCATCAAACAAGTTCTCGTCGCTCTCAGGCCAAGCAGCTACCATGATGCTCTCGCCTTCATGCGGCAGACATTGCCAGATTTCTTCAGTGATGAACGGCATATAAGGGTGTAGCAGCTTCATGGAGGAGCTCAGGACTTCACAGATTACATGCTGCGCTGTAGCTCTCTCTTCTGCATTTTCTTTGTTGTAAAGACGTGGTTTGGCAAGTTCAATATACCAGTCACAGAATTCGCCCCAGATGAATTCATAAACAAGCCTGCCGGCTTCGCCCAGTTCGAAACGGCCCAGCAAATCGGTCACTTCTTTTTCAGTATGAGCCAGGCGTGATAAAATCCATTTGTCTGCCAAAGTATAAGGAGCTAATTTAGCTTGCGGATCGTAGCCTTCCATATTCATCAATGCAAAACGCGAAGCATTCCAAATTTTGTTGGCAAAGTTGCGTGTTGCGTCCACACGTTCCCAGTAGAAACGCATATCGTTACCAGGCGTATTGCCGGTAATCAGCATGAAACGCAAAGTATCAGCGCCGTATTTATCGATTACTTCCAATGGATCGATACCATTGCCAAGAGATTTACTCATTTTTCTTCCCTGGCTGTCGCGTACCAGACCATGAATGAAGACCTTCTCAAAAGGGATCTCCTTCATGAATTCCATGCCCATGATCAACATACGTGCGACCCAGAAGAAAATGATATCATAACCGGTAACAAGTACACTTGTTGGATAGAATTGTTCCAAAAGGTCAGTCTTCTTCGGCCAGCCCATGGTCGAAAATGGCCATAAAGCAGAGCTGAACCAAGTATCAAGAGCATCCTCATCCTGATGAACTTTGCCGCCGCATTTCGGGCAAACTGTAATATCCGTACGGGAAGCTATCACTTCGCCGCAGTCATCACAATACCAGACCGGTATTCTATGTCCCCACCAAATTTGACGGGAAATACACCAATCGCGGATATTATCCATCCAGCCAGTATAGGTTTTGGTGAAACGTTCAGGAACAAACTGCGTGCGTCCATCTTCCACACAATCAACAGCAGCTTGAACAAGTGGTGCCATCTTAACAAACCATTGTTTGGAGACCAGTGGTTCCACAACAGTACGGCAGCGCTGACAGTGGCCTACTGCATGATTATGGTCTTCGACTTTCACCAAGAAACCTTGCTCATCCAGTTCACGTACCAAATTTTTGCGGCATTCATAGCGTTCTTGTCCTGCATATTTACCAGCTTCTGCTGTCATATGACCGTCCATACCGATTACTACGATGCTTTCCAAGTTATGACGCATGCCCATTTCAAAGTCGTTAGGGTCATGAGCCGGCGTAATTTTAACCGCACCAGTTCCAAATTCTAGGTCTACGTAAGAATCAGCAATGATAGGAATAATCCTGTCAGTTAAAGGCAAGCGCAATGTTTTGCCGACAAGGTGTCCATAACGTTTATCTTCCGGGTTAACTGCTACAGCAGTATCACCAAGCATTGTTTCCGGTCTGGTTGTGGCAATAGTTAAATAGGTACCTTCTTCTTCCACGACAGGATAACGGATATGCCATAAATGGCCAGCTTCATCCTCGTGTTCAACTTCAATATCAGACAGGGCCGTATTGCAGTTTACACACCAGTTGGTAATCCTGCTGCCTTGGTAAATAAGTCCTTTCTCATAAAGAGAAACAAATACTTCACGTACTGCTTCCGAACATCCTTCATCCATAGTAAAACGTTTGCGCTCCCAATCGCAGGAAACGCCGAGGCATTTTAATTGGTTAATAATATGATCGCCGTATTGTTCTTTCCAGGCCCAGACGCGTTTCAAAAACTCTTCGCGGCCTAAATCATAACGTGTTTTACCCTCTTCTTTTTTCAGTACTTCTTCAACTTTGATCTGAGTAGCAAGACCGGCATGGTCATAACCAGGCATCCATAATGTATTGTGGCCTAACATCCTGTGCCAACGAATCAAAATATCCTGCAATGTATTATCCAGGGCATGGCCCATATGCAGCTGTCCGGTAATATTTGGTGGTGGAATAACGATGCTGAAAGCTTCCTTATCTTTTTCAACTTCAGCATGAAAATAACCGTTTTTCTCCCAGTATTCATACCATTTCTTTTCTACACTAGCAGGGTCATAAACCTTCGGTATGTTATGTTCTTCTGACATTTCAAATCCTCCTTAAAATAATAAAAGTCCTATGTCAAAGACATAGGACGAAAAAAATAGTTTCCGCGGTACCACCCATATTCCCGGAAAAAATCCGGACTACTCAAACTGTTTAACGCACAGAAACGGGCAAACCTACTCTGTTCAGTCTGCCAGCTCACGGACGACTTCAAAGCCGCTGGTTCGGATATGTCTCAGCCTCGCATTTCCTCTCTGCTGAACCCGTACTTTTACTACTTCCGCTCATAGCTTGTCTTATATGAATTTATACTCACTCAATAATAACAATGCAATAACCAGCTGTCAAGTATCCTCTAAAAAACTCTTCAGACAACTGCACCATTTAATAAAACTGAAACGCAGAAAAGATCGTCCTTCTGTTTTATTTGCAGTTCTCCTTGATATTTATTGGCAATGTCTTCCACACTGGCCAGCCCAATGCCCGGTTCGCGATAATCGCGTTTGCTGGAAAGTAATTTATCACCACTATAGACACATTTACCGTTAAAGGTGTTGTCCAGAGTCAAAACCAAAATATTGCCAATCACACGCATTTTAAGTGTTGCCTGCCGTTTATCCTCTTGTACCAGCTGACAAGCTTCGTTGGCATTCTCCAACAAGTTTCCTAACAAGACACATAAATCAAAGTCATCAACCGGCAGAGCTGGTGGAAGCTCCAATACCATGTCAGTTTTTATGCCATAATGAACAGCTGTTTCCTGCCAATTTTTTAAGAGTGCATCAAGCACTGGCACTGCACACAAGACTGTACTCTCTTGCTTACTTAGATCACCCTGATATTTATAGAGATAAGCTAAAGCTTCCTTCGAACGTCCGTTTTCCAGATAATTTTGCAAAACAAAAAATTGATGCCGTAAGTCATGTCTTATTTTTCTAGTAGCTGTCATGTTTTCGTATAATGCTTCATAATGATGAGCCTGAACCTTCTGGAGTTTTTCAGTTAACTTTAAATTGCTTTTTAACCGTTCTTTTTCACGAATCGCTTCGATGGAATCAACTAAAATCAAGCAGCAGGCTAAAGCCGCTGTACCCGCGAAAAGGCGGACAAGTATACTATAGAGATTTATATCTAAACCAATCGTGAACTGCTTAGTTGCCACGATGATTGCCAAAATACATGTTGGCACAAGCCATATCCATCTCCATACGGCATCATCTTCATATCTCACAAAAGAACTAATCTTCTCCCGCAGAAATTTAAAGAAAATCTGATAGGTCAAGGTAAACTGCAAAATAAGCAACAGATTGGCAATAAGATACGGTGGCACCCCACTATCTGGTTGTGTCCAACGCTCACAGGCAATGGAAACGCCAACCAGCAGTAATTGATAGATCACCATTACAAGCGTGACAAATAGCTGTTTGTAAAAACTGCTGCGTACCACAATAAGCGAAAGAAGAATATTTAAAAGATAAAACAGCATTAATAAATTCGGTATAATTACATAATTATTATTATGAAACAATATTAATTCGCTTAGCAGTAATACGCTGTACATCACGCCGATCACTATTTTAGGAACTCTGATTTTGTTTAAAAATGGATAATACTGCAAAAAACTAAAAGGAACGATTGCTAGTATCATATAGGCAATTGGATAGGCGTTATTCATTGTCATTGCTGCTCACCCTTAGGGAAGAGAATAAATATTCCAAGTAGGTTTCCTTGATCTCTTTGCGGCCAGACTGACGTATCGGCACCTTTTCACCTGTGATCAAAACAAACTCTGTCGCTTGTACCAAATGTATATACACCATATTGACCAGATAGCTGCGATGCGTCCTTAAAAAAGCATCGCCGACCAGATTGCTTGCCAACTCTGAAAGAGTTTGATAAGTTTTTATTGTTCTGCCATCGCGCAAATGGATAATACTCTGTTTATCGTAAACTTCAATATAAACAATTAAACCTAAATCAACTTTAACCCCCACGTGGTTATTGTTGACCAATAAATATTTCTTTTCCCGACGTTCAATCAAGTTGCATCGTACTAAAACCTGTTCTATTTGCTCGTCGCTAACCGGTTTCACCAGATAGTGGCAGGCACCGACCTCAAACCCAGTCAAAGCATATTCACGACTGCAGGTTACAAAGGCTATCGCACAGTTTTCATCAAATTCCCGCAGTATTCTCGCAATTTCGCATCCCGAAATATCCTGCAAATAAATATCCAGCAAAACTAATCTGGCTGGATGTGCGCGTAAATACTGCAAACATGCTTCACCTCTGGTAAAAAGAACAGTTTCAGCAGCAACACCATTTTTTTGGCAACAAGAGATGACCAAGTCGCTAATTTTTTGCAAGTCTTCAGTTTCATCGTCACAAATAACAATTCTGTTCAAAAATACCCTCCTCCGCTTACGCAGAAGTCTCAATTTCTTTTTGCAAACTTGTTTTATTCATATTATATATAGACGCTAAGTAGATGTAAAGTTTATTTCACTGTTCGTATACTATTGTTTCTCTTATGTAAAGGTGACATCACTCTTGCTGTTTGAGTCAAAAAAATAAGAGCAGTTGTCCAGACCGCTCTTATTTTTTGCTGCTAATTAAGTTTTTTAATCAATTACCATAAACATAAGTGGGTGACTCTCAAACACCCAAAAGGAGGAAAAGGAAAATTTGAGAATGGCAGATAAAAAAACCGTCTTTCATGCGAAAGACGGTTTGTAGGCTATTCATGTTTTCTCCAATTGCTGGTGAAAACTTTCGGCATCCCATCCCTGTCTCTCGCAGGTACTAGCAGTGATTCCCATACAGGCAGTTGTTCTGGCTCTGGTTA